>CAMCYF010000003.1 GCA_945883825.1 Chitinophaga pinensis | reverse complement strand
CCGCCAATTTCTTGTAGGTGCTGTTAGCGGTTCGTGCTTCTAATTTCATCCTTTTCATTGGTTTAATGTTTAAGGAGTTTGTAGCTAAGGAAACCTTCTTTTGTTTGAGCTTTTATAAAATACATTCCATTCGGGTAGTTGGAAAGGTCAAACTGGCTTTCAGCTGTTTCTTTTATTAATTGTCCTTGTAAGTCGTAAACCTTTATACTCTGAATGGTTTGATTTTGTATTTCAATATTAACAAGTCCATTTGTTGGATTGGGGTAAATCAAAGTAAGGTCTTCCTGAATTTGTTCAAATCCCACAGTTTGTAAGCAACTAATGATGTTGCCATAATTCTCAATGGCAGCAAAAATTTCTTGCTCAATCGTATAGAAAATTGAATTATTGTTCGTTTGATAGCCAATACCAATGCCGTTATTCATAAAAACAAAGCCAACCTTTCTAATTGTATCGAAATACGCATCACTTACTAGTCCATATGCTTCTCCCGTATGGCCAAGCATTGAAATACTGCCCGGTAGAGCAATATCATTTCCCGGTATGGAAGTAATCCTGTGAATGCCGAGTCCCCAGCTTCTGAATAGTCCGTAGTAATTATTACCATTACTACCATTAAAAGTCCATTCATTAGCAAACATTGCGTTACAGGATGATTCTGAAAGTAGAGTATCTCCATTAAAATTCCCGTTATTCATCAACACAAGAAATATTTTAGCTAAATCTTTCCCTGAGCATCTAAAGCTGCCTTGCGGACCGAATCGACCACCATTTGTGCCAGGGATATAACCATTGAGATTGTTGAAGACGGGTTGTATCCCCTGATAATTGTCTGCTTGAGGCGTCCAAATGCCATTTGGTTTTCTATACAAAACAGCCAATTGATCGATATCCACTAAATCATTTACATTAAATGAGGCATCTATTCCTAATGGCATAGATATGTTTTGTTTACAATAAACATCGAAGCGTGTGTTAGAAATTTTTTCAACTATTGTTCCTAGAATGACATAGTTAATATTTGAATAATTGAAGTAGGTTCCAGGAACGGTGTTGTTGAATTGTCCTGAGGTATAATAAGCTCCAGATGTGGTTAATAGCTCACTCAAATTAGGAATCGGATTATTATTCACCGTTGCATCAAGGAAACTGCTATACGTTGTTCCATCAATAATGGTGGATGTGTGGGATAATAGCATTCTTGTAGTTATTGGAACGGTCGGATGATTTGGATTTTGAACACTATAGCCCAGAATGTTGCTGATATCAGCCTCTAGATCTAAAAGATTTTGCTCTACGAGTTGAATAACAGCGATAGCAGTTATAGTTTTAGAGACACTTGCAATACGGTATTTTGTATCTACTGCTGAATTTATATTTCTTGATAGATCAGATTTACCGATGGAAATATTTTCGATTATTCCATTTTCGCAAAAGACAACCAATGTACCACCCATCATATCGTTATCGGCCGAGATAACGTTGAATTCATTGATTAAAGTCTGAGCTTTCACAATAGAGGTCAAACTTAAAAGAGCTACTAATATGACGCATATTTTTTTCATTTCATCTATTTTTAATCGTTATTTATTTAATGTTCTTTTATATTAGATCGCGTCTGTTTAGGCATGACCGCTAACGTTTTGCAGCTACCCGAAGGTGGCGATTTCGAAGCACTTTACTGTCAACCAAGCACAAACTTTGATAGAAGTACAAAGCTTGATTTAACCACTGAACCGCCACTTTTGGGTAGGTGCTGTTAGCTGCTGGCAATAAATAATTTCTTACCATTTTATTTTTTCTGCCATTTTATTAATATAATATGCTGATACTGAATTACCAGAATACCAGCCTTCCCCAAAGAAACGCGTGCACCTTTCCTCTACTTCAATATCATCCCATTTTTTGATCCAGTCAGAATGCTGTTTTGAACAAATTCCGATTTCACCTGCACTCATTTGACATGATATTAACTTGATATTTTCATCAGCTTGAAATTCAATTGCTAATTCATGTCCATAAATGTACTTCAAAGCAACATTAAACCCCACATCTAATTGATTTATTTGAATATTATAAATATTTAAAGCTGATAAAAGTCTTTGTTCCCGTGAACTTTTATTAACTATTATATTGAAAATATCTTGTGAGAATATTCTTTTAAATAAACCGTCTATATAGTCGATTGAATCATCGTTATCAAAATCTTCCAAAAAAGCAAATTTACATTTATCATGTAATTCATTCAGACCTAGCAATAAATTAGAAACAATTCTTTCTGTATTCTTATCTATGGATTTTAATTTGAGATCAATTTGAATTTCGTTATTATCTAAGTAATAATCATCTTTATATAGGACTGGAAATAATTCTGCGTTCTCTGGAGTATCAAAATTAACTCTACCAAAAATCGGCAAATTCATTTCTTTAGTACGTTTATTGGAAAATAAAAAATTAAATAATTTCATTCTGTTAATCTTATTTGTTGTTAATAGTGTTATGCTTGCAGCTAACGTTTTGGCGCTTGGCGCAGTGGCGGATTTCGGAGCACAAAACTGTCAATACACCACAAAAGTTGATTCGAGGTAGAAAGTTCAATTAACCACTTCACCCGCCATTGAGCCAAACGCCTGTTATAGCCAGTGGTTTTCATGATTTTGTTTTAAATTTTTTCAATTATTGATTTGATTTCACTTCCTCCCCATTCCACGACAGTAAAACCCTTTCTCGTCTTTTTAAGGGTACTCAAATCTTGTAACGGAATGTCAATTTTTGATTCAAGCGGTTGCGTCAACATCATCACCCTGATGATGGTTTTTGGTTTGGGAGTAATTTCCAATGCTGCTTGTTCTTCGTATGGTTTTCCAGAAAAATGGATAAAATTATAGGGGTTGTTTTCCATGCGAGGCAACCAATACATGATAAATTCATTGGCTTCACGTCTGTTTAAACCCAAGTAGGCTAATTTTTCTTCCAGAAAGGAAGTAGTCTCCTTGCCCGAAATAATAAATCCGTCTTGTGGAATAATCTGCTTTGAAGGATTTCCTTCCCAAAACAGCGCATAATATTCCTGATTGTTTTCGTCCCACAACGTGCCATTCGGCTCTGCGGTAACTGTCCAACCATTTTCTGGATATTTGGGATAGGTATGTGTTAAAGCGCCTGCATAGTGCAGTTTCACATTTGTTTTTTGCATCTGTTCAGGATAGAGATAAATGACTGGTTTTTCTACTTTTATGGTATAAAAGGCAAGTTTTATTTCAGCCGAACAAGTACGGTATTCGTCAAAATTTAGATTCATATCGACATCATCGTACCCCTGATATTCAACTCTTAAATTGTAATGTCCTAATGGAATGTTTTTTAGTTTGAAGTTACCGTGTTCATCCGTTAAAACACCCTCAATCAATTGTAAGGTTTTCAAATCACGCAGTACCACTGTAGCATTGAAAATCTCTTCTTTTGTGTTGATATCAGTTACTTTGCCCGAAAGGTATGTTGCTTGAATAGTATGCTTCTCACAATTAACCACTATGGTACTTTTATTTTCATAGGATGAAACTGTTTTTTTGTGTGCAGTACAAGCTTGTAACCCAAAAACGAGTATTATAAGGTAGTAGAAAGATGTTTTCATGTTGTTATTTATTAAAAGAATCAAAACGTTCTGGTCTTGGTGTATTTTCCCAAATAAACACATTACCAGTTTGTAATATTTCCCAATCATAAGGTCTTTTGAAATGAAAAATTGGGTTCGAAATGCTAATTAAAGCACCAAATCCGATAAAAAGAAGCAGAGCCAATGTCAATATAGTTTTAGAAACTATAGAAGGTATCTTGAAGTTAGGTATCCATTTGTTAATTGATAGTGATAAGATTACCCAAAAAGAAAAATAAGCAGCAAAGTTGGCTATAAACTCCAAGATGAAAAATTGATACGACATAGAGGTGTGAAAACCTTCACCCATGAATGCAAAAGGGAAGCCCCAATAAAGTTTGTCTGGACCGTCAACTGGCAGTGCAAACCACCACTTGGTTAACAGAAACATTGAGATGAGGCTCATGGCTAAGGCTACTTTTATATTCAGTTGCTTCATATCGGATTTTTTAACATTGGCTATAACGGTTTGCAGCTACAAGAAGTTGGCGATTTCGGAGACGAAAACTGTCTGCCACCACCGAACTTGATACTAAGCACAAAGCTTCATTTAACCACTGAATCGCCAATTTCTTGTAGGTGCGGTTATGGGCTGGTTAATTGACTTTTCGTTTCTTAGTGCTAAAGGGATAGCAGATTTTCGTAAGAAAGCAAAATTTATTAGTCGTATTGACTTGAACATATGAATACTTTCATAACTCCACTAGCATATTTATCAGTTGTGATATATGCCTTGATTACTCCACTAGCATATTTATCCGTAATTGGAAATACTTTTACTACACCTGATTCATATTTGTCATTAGTAATAAAAACCTTAACTACACCTGATGCATATTTGTCATCAGTAAAATAAATTTTTGTCGCCATAAGTCATAAATATTTAAATTTCCTACTCGTCAGGCTTTTCGGATACGCCCCGTTTTTTTAAGTGGGTTCTGGGCTCCACTTTGAATTTATAAATATAATAATTATTCTATGTATTAATATACTCTCTCTTTTTGACTTGCCCATAACGGTTTGCTGCCTGGCGAACGGCCCCAATTTTAAATAAATCGTTACACCGAAGTTAAAATTATTTTCTTTTATAATTACCGTTATTCCGAGGCGAAATATTGGGCTGGCGCTAGACGGCGGTTAGCAAACGTGTTAAATTTCGATTATTTCTATGCCAATACAAATTACTTATCTCTCATTATCCAATTCTAAATCATTAAATAAATAAATAGTTTGAGAATAAATGGAATTTTAGTTTAAAATAATCTTCTGTGAAAACACATTGCTTCCAATAAATTGTAAGAAATACATTCCCCGTTCTAAATTTGAAATATTAATTGTAAACTTTGTGTTTTCCGCTGTGCCAGAATGAATTATCTGCCCATTAAGATCGATAATAGTATAACTTTCGAATAATAAATTTTCAGGAACTTGGATTTCTATTTGTTCAGTTGCTGGATTTGGACTAATTCTAATCCCATTAATAGAATTTTCATCTAATGTTGCAGTATTTGGAGGTAAGTTCAATGGCGCACCACATAGATTTGTAACTAATACAGGAGAAGATGAACCGAAAGTGCTTCCATCTCCAAGCATGCCGTAATGGTTATCTCCCATTGAAAAAAGGATGCTATCACCTATCTCAAACACAAAATGGTCTTCACCAACTCCAATTTCTGACACCCCAGATAAAGATGGAATTTGAGTTGCAATACTCAAGCTATTAAAATTGGTTCCGCCTGTGACCAAAGAATTTGTATAGCGACCACAAATCCAAACTGTACTATCAGTTCGTAAAAATAATGACACATCGTTTTCACATTCAACTTGAATTATACTATCCACCGTATAAATGTGTTCTGGGTAATAGTAATAGCTTATATTTGATCCAATACCTGCTTGTCCATCGTAGTTGCAGCCAGAGAAAAAGGCTTGACCGGTATTATCTACAAACAATGAATGACTTTCTCCTGCTGATGCATAGTTAATATTTGACAAGGAATCAATCAATACCGGTGGCGATGTTGAGATAGATGGATAAGGACCAAGACCCATTTTTCCACCCCCATTACTTCCTGCTCCATATACCGATCCGTCATTTCGAACAAATAAAGAGAAGTCCCTTCCAGCAGAAACTTGAACGATTCCATTTAGACCAGGAACCAAAACTGGAGTATACCGATTGATATTTGATCCATCACCTAACTGACGTGAGTCGTTCCTACCGCAAGCATATACAGTTCCATCGTACCTTAAGAATAATGAATGAAAAATTCCTGATGAGATATCAATGATACTGTCTAAACCAAGAACCATTTGAGGTGTTGAACCTGAATTACCGGTTCCTGTTTGGCCACAATTATTCTTTCCACTTGACCAAACTCTACCCATAGAATCCAGATAAAGTGAATGATAACCACCAGCTGACACCTTTTTCAAACCAAGCGAAATATTAACATACCCAGGATAGTAATTTGGACCTGTACGTCCAGTTCTTCCATCGCAATCAAAGCCCCATGACATGGCACGGCCATCATTACATAAATATTGCGTGTGATACAATCCAACTGAAAGGTTTTGAGCAAACAATTGATTTACTTGTACCGATAAAAAAACATAAAAAACAATACTATTTAATTTCATAGGGTTCAGTTAATTTTCATCTAATTTAAACTTTTTAATTAATTAAATAAATTAACTATAGAAGAATAAATAAAAGCTACCAATAAACCATTGATATTTAATATTTTGCATATTTTAGGATTCTAAAAGGGATATTATTGATATCTATTAGGTTCGTTGGACATGTTTGCTAACGGTTTCGGGCTTGGCGAAGGTGGCGATTTGCACCAAAAATGTTGATGCGGAGAACCAAACTTTGATTAACCACAAATGTGTCTGCGGAGCACTGAACCGCCACTTTTGCCAAACCCGTGTTATGCCTTCGTTGTTCATTTTTGTCGTTACATTTTGTCGTAAATTGGTCTCGGTATTCGCTTTAATATTGTCGCAATTAGTCGCCAGCGTTTTGTAACATAAGCAACCTTTTTTTTGCTAATAATTGCTTTGTAAATTTGTCTAACTGCTTTTTCAACAGGCATTACCCAAAATAATCCTTCTCCTTTCGCCATTTCTGTGTCAACAAGTCCAGGCCTAATATCTGTCACAAAAATTGATGTATTAAGTTTTTTAGCCTTTTGTCTTAACCCTTCAAGATAATTTATTTGCTAGGCTTTTGTCGCATTGTATGCAGGTGCTTGTCTGCTACCACGAAGTCCGCCAATGGAACTTATTGCAACTAAATGTCCTGATTTTTGTTTTTCTAAATAGTTAAAAGTCCAATCTGCAACACAAGTAAAACCTAATACATTCGTGTCTATTGTTCGCTTTTCTATTTCAAAGTCTAGGTTCTCATTTATGTCGCCAATGCCCGAACTAATAATTAATAAATCAAGTCCGCCAAGTTCTGTGGTAAGTTCATCTAATTTCTGTCCAACAACATTTGTATCATTGATGTCAAATGATTTTATATAAAAATTTGGATTCTCGTTTTTTAATTCATTTAACAATTCAACGCGTCTTCCTGTCAAGCCAATTTTATAATTGTTGTCAGCCAAAAGTTTTGCAAGTCTTTTACCTATTCCAGATGTCGCCCCAATTATTATAGCTTTCTTCATTCTTAATTTTTGTCTGTTTTTTGTGTCGCCCTACAATGAGGCATAACTTATATATAACCCCCATTTTTTGAGGCTTACCTCGCAGATGGGATGACTAACCCTCATTTTATGAGGGTCATCAAATATAATCATTACTATTTTAGTATTCAACAAGAAAACTCACCTAAAAAAATAGATGGGTTAATTAATAATTATCTATTTAAGATCCAATCCCCCAATATTCAATATCATCATTAACATCTTGAATAAACTCAACAACGAAATCAGTATGGTGATGATTACAAAATTCATTTAGATTCTTTCTCTAAATGGTTTCTTGAATCCATTTCGTTCTTTGAAGTTGGTAAAAACTTTTGTCGTTTTCAATTCCGCCTTAATGGGGTAATCAATAATAATTTTTATGGGTTTTGTTTTATTTGATTAATACTATTTTTGAAATGATAAATAATCCTTTTGCTTTCTGATATTCTTGATTTAAATTGAACCGAACATTTTTGGTATATCATCACATTACATTCTCTGAAGTTTAATATTCAATTGATTTGAACATTCCATTTTGAGGAGTGGATATACTTCTGCAATCTTATCATATATTCGTCTGTTTAAAGTTTTGTATGCTTTCAACTTACCAACTCGGCAAGTTATATCGTCAAGAAATGATTCATAAGATGTTAAATGATGTCTGATGTAATTTACAATTAGTCGGTTTTTGGTTTTATTATCAAGTGTTTTCTCATTAATCCAACGAAATGTATTTCTAGCGCCAATCTGAAAGATTTGCTAACGAAAGGTTTTCGGCATAAACTAATGCATTTTCCCAGTTTTGAGTTTGTATATTCGGTGTCTTCTGCCAAACTAATTCCGTCAAATTATCTGTAATTGTGCCGTCTCCATTATCTGTAAAATGATTGGTTAGAGTAGTTGGCAAGGAAATATCTCTTACAGCGCGAACATGAAATCTCTTAATGCCCCCAGCGCTTATTGTCTCAGATTTAGGATGATTCCCTATTCCACCACCAGCATTCGTGCACCAAACTTTTGTTGTTGAATTTAATTCATAGGTATTTGTCCACCAGTATTCTGCTGTACTTGCTGTAAAAAATGTAGTGTTCATGGCAGGATTGTTATTTTGATGATTTAAAATACTAAAACTTTCAATTGGATTTGGTAAACGCCAATCCGAAAATCCACCGAGAATTAAATTATCACAATAAATTGTAGCATTTTCAATCGTCATTTCTCCACCATCGACTTGTTGCCACATTAAACCTGTTACATTATCCATAATGGTTCCATTACTATTATTAGTATAAGATGGTGAATTAATCATGTAATCATTGTCTTCGCCAAAAGTTGGAGTATAACTGGTTGTTTGACCTGTGTCTGGTAAGCGTGCTATTGTTTTGCTTAAACTTTGCGCAAAGGATGTTCTGGCAAGCATAAGAAACGGTATGACAAAAAGTACCTTTTTCATCTTTAACATAAGTATATTAGTTTATTTCTCTAATTCTTCAAGTATTTCTCTAAAAATTGATCTTGTTCCCAAAGTAGGTGAAAAATATTTTCTTTTGCGGCATAGCCATGACTTTCTTTTGGTAATAAAACCAAGCGAACAGGAGCGCCCAGACCTTTTAAAGCTTGAAAATACCTCTCAGTTTGTAAAGTAAATGTCCCGGGATTATTATCAGCATCACCATGAACTAATAAAAGTGGTGTTTTCATTTTTTCAGCATTCATAAAAGGCGACATTTCATTATAAACAGTTGGAACATCCCAATAATTTCGTTGTTCACTTTGAAATCCGAAAGGCGTCAAGGTTCTATTATATGCGCCACTTCTTGCAATTCCACAAGCAAATAAGTTCGAATGAGTTAATAAATTTGCTGTCATAAAAGCACCATAAGAATGCCCACCAATCGCCACTTTTTTGCGATTTATATATCCTAAACTATCTACTGCATTTATGGCAGCTTCAGCGTCATCAATCAATTGCGCCATAAAATTATCATTCGGCTCAGTTGTTCCTTCACCAATAATGGGGAACGATGCATCATCCAAAACAGCATATCCTTTCATAACCCAATAGACAAAAGAACCATAATTTGGGAAGGTAAATTCATTCGGATTTTTATCATTTTGACCAGCAGAATTTTTATCCTTGAATTCAGCAGGATAAGCCCAAATTAATAGTGGCAATTTTTCTTTTTTTGCTCGATCATATCCAACCGGTAAATACAAGGTTCCTGTTAAATCAACACCGTCCTTGCGCTTATATTTAATCACTTCTTTATAAACATCTTTTATACTTTCAAATGGATTGGCGAAAAATGTGATTTGTGTTAACTTGTCTTTTGATTTAATGTTTCTAAAGTAATAATTTGGATAATCATTTTTAGATTGAATCATAACCAAAACCTCACCTTTTTTAAAATCTTCAATCCCCAATAAATCCTCTTTTTTATCTTTCATTTTCGAAGTATAAAGGCGTTTTGATTTCAATGTTTCTATATTGAATTCGTCGATAAAAGGAAACTGCCCATCTTTTGTATTTCCGTCACCAATAAGGTAAGTATTACCATTTTCAATGGCCAAAACTTCGCGATTAAACTGATTCTTTTTAGTTTCAAAATTTCCAGGATCAGCATAAATATCCTGCGAATTCCGATCGAATATAATTTTAGGCGCTTGACTTGGATTTGATGGATTTATAAGATAGGTTTTCGTATTTCGAGTATCATACCAATCATCATAAACAATCGCAAGTGTTTCATTTCCCCAGATCATTCCACTGAAACGCTGTTTTATTTTAGTGATAGAAGTAGCTTCACTTGTGAAAGGAGCATCCCATTGAAAAAGTTCATCTCTAAAAGCAACTTTATTTGCTTGATCGCCTTCATCCAGAGCAATAACAAAGCTTAATGTTGCCGGTTTATCTGAACGCCAGCTCATGTTTCGCTTTCCTTTTCGCACAGATGAAAAACCTTTGGGCATAATTTCAGTTAATGGCACTTCGTTTACTACTTTAATTTCTTTTCCTGAATTATCATAAACAGTTGTTGTTTGAGGAAAGCGACTCAAGGGAACAATATAGGAATAGGGTTTTTTAATGGTTGTTAAAAGCAAATAATTTCCATCCGGTGAATAACTTTCCCCAGTATAAATTGCTTGATTCTTAAATAATTCTATAGCGCCTGAAAGCGAAACCTTATATAATTCAGAAGTAACAAGCGCATCAAAATTATCTTCATCCACCTTGTTTTTCAATAAATCAGGATAGGTTCTATTTTGTGATTTTGAACCATCACTTAACATAACCGTTGGACCTTTTGGTAAATCTTTTTTTACATCAATTAAAGCAGGTCGATTTTTTGGGAGAACCTTTACTAAAAGAGTTTCGTTGTCTATCATCCAATTATAGGGACTCCCTAAATTAGCGTTTAAGTTATCTTCAGTGATTTTTTTTGCCTCAGCCGAAACAACATTAATAAACCACAATTCAACTCCTGTATTTGTAGTATTTGTAAATGCTATTTTCTGCTCGTTTGGGGACCAAGAAATATTGGCAATTTTCGGATTATTTGGTAAGCCACTAACTTGCACCTCGGTTTTATTACTAATTTTTCTAATTTTTAAATTATTGATGTACGACATCGTACTTGAAATATTGGTAATCGGGTTAATGCGTAAACCCCCTAAGCGAATTTCTTCTTGATTCAGATCATCCAATGTTTTATACGTATTTCTGTAAATCAACAGCATGAACTCTTTTTTCGTATCCATAGAAACTGATGGTGCTCTTTCAAAATCAGCTAAAGCAAGTATTTCTTGCGAAGGCACGCGGTAATTTATATTTTCCTGAGCTGAAAAAGTAAAAACAAGCAATAAATTAAATAGGAAAAAAACTGATTTCATAAGCTTAGATTTTAAAAAATATAAAATTTTACTAAAGTAAGGAATTGTTGATTGTTGAAAATAAATCTCTATCGTTTTTTATTGACATTTAAATCTAAAATTCTACGCTCATATTTTATTCTCATTCAATTATGCTTAAATAGCCTTATCTTTGCGTCAATTTTTAGAGAGGACCAAAATTTATATGAAACGCATTAACGAATACAAAAAAGTATTTCAGATTGAAAAAGAAATTGAACTTTCTTCATTGAAAGCAACTTATCGTAAGTTGGTAAAGGAATGGCATCCAGACAAGTTTCAAGACGGAGATCCACTAAAAGAAGAAGCCAGCATTAAAGGTAGACAAGTTGTAGATGGCTACCATTTTTTGGTAAGCATTGCTCCAGAAACGATAGCTGCAAATTTATCAGAGTATACCACAACTATAAATGAATGTGGAATTGCAGATTTTAAGCACAAAGGACTCTTATTGGAGATTACATTTACTGATGGTTCTTGTTACGAATACTTTGGAGTAAATGCGAATGTGTATAAAAAACTAATCAATTCAGATAAGCAAGTTCGTTTTGCAAAACGTTTCATTTATGACAGCTACCTATATCGTAAAGCGAAGAAAGCAAGTGAGGAAGAATAGCATGTATTTTTTCTTGTAAATTAGAAAAATAAAAATTCCTAAATTTTTCAAAATAAGTCAAAAAACAGCAAAAAAGGCAACTTTTTGACTAAAAAAAAGTCTTTTTCATCAAAAATTGATGATTTTATGAAAAAACTAATTTTTTAATTATTGTAATTTATATTAATTATTTTAGGTCTCATATTTGAATAAATCGATTTTTGCTAACACTGGTTTATTTATTTTCTAAATATTTTCTTTACCACTTTCAATGTTTGTTCTTTTGAAAGCGAACATATTAAAAATGTTGCTGTGGCTACTGAAAAAATTGAAAATGAGTATGATAACAAAATTGAAATTACTTTTATTAGAAATCGCGAAAAAGACAAATAATTATGAACGAATTCATTAAATTGAATTTTAAATTCTTTGTAGTAAATTTGTACTAAATTTTTTAAGATTTTTACCTGTAAAATTTAAAAATATGTCGAAAGAAAATAAAATGCGAAGAAAAGCAATAGACTGTAAGATGGTAGGTCCAAGCACGACTAGCCCTGGTTATTTTAAATATGAGGTAACAATTCAAGAAGAATCTGGAGAAATACATAAAGCACCAGCTTATGGTGTAGACATGCAAGATGCTATTTCAAGATTAGTATGGACAGAAAGAATTGAAAAAGTAAATCCAAAAGCAAATATTATTGTAATAATATGTGCTTGGTTAACAACTTTAATAGTGCCTTCAATTATTGCTGAAAAGACAAATAATCCAATGTGGATTTTAGTTGCTTTTGCACTTGCAGCTTTGCTAGGATTTCTAATGATTCAACTTGATAAGTATTTCAAGCGAGGAAAATAAGCAAATAATTCTAAAACAAAGATTTTTGATTGTAGGAGGCTTATCCATTCATACAACTCAAGAAATTCTCTATAATAACCCTTCCAAAATTTCCGGAAACTTCAGGATGAAATTGCAAGCCATAAATCTTTTTTTCTTTATGCTGCATTGCTTCATTTATACATTCATCTGAAGAAGCAAGTAACTTGAAACCTTCAGGGATTGAAATGCTTTCACAATGGTCTTCCATGACTTCAAAAATACTTGGTAGTTTATCAAAAAGTAGCGATTCTTTAACTACCTCAATTTCTAACCAATCCCTGTTTTCCTTCATTCGACTTCCAAATGCTCCATAAAGTAAACCAATAAGCTGATGTCCAAAACAAATCCCTAAAATTGGATTTTGATATTCTTTTAACCAATTTATGTGCTCAATGTATGGATCCATATCAATTTCTGTAATTAAAAGAGGAGCACCAGAAAATATAAGTGCTTTTGCAGTTATTGCTTTTTCTTCTGTTAATTCAAAAAAAGGAATTGTTTCAAAATCGCAAAATTCATCTACTATTTCTTCGATATATTTTGTTTTACTACTACCACAATTAATTATTAAAACCATTGCTTTTAGTTTTCAAAAATACCTAATCCTTGTCGAATTACTTGTGCAACTCCTGAACTGCAATCTATAATCGTTGAAGGCTCTAGTTTTCCAACTCCCCCATCAATAATAAAATCAATTTTATCAGAAAAACGCTCGTAAATTACTGTGGGATTAGAAAAATATTCTTGGATTTCGTCTTCATCGTTGTGCAATGAACTAGTAGCAAGAGGATTGCCGAGCAAACGGACAATTTCAAGTGTAATTTCATTATTTGGGATACGAATACCGATTTCTTTTTTATTGGAATCAAAATATTTTGGGACTTCATTGCTAGCATTTAAAATAAAAGTAAATGGTCCAGGCAAATAATATTTTAATAATTTAAATACCGAACGGTCAAGCTGTCTTGTATAATCAGAAAGATGCGATAAATCAGAGCAAATAATAGAAAAATTAACTTTGTTTAACTTCCGTCCTTTTATTTGCGCAAGAGATTGCAATGCATTTTTATTTTTTAAGTCACAGCCCAATGCATAAACTGTGTCAGTTGGAAAAATTAAAAGCCCTCCTTTTTTTAAGTGATTTACAGCTTGAATAATTAAACGTTGATCGATGTTTAAAGGATTTATTTCTACAAACATTACTTAGAAATTATACACGATACAGCACGGTGATCACTTAATACTTCTTTTTGAATAGTGAAATTTGAAGAAAATAAGGACGGTGAATGAAAAATATAGTCAATGCGCCCTGCTGGAATTCTTCCTACATAAGAAGATCCTATTCCAAAGGATGCATTTCGAAAAACATCAACTAATCCTTTGTTAAATTGATTATACGTATATGACATTGGAGTATCATTAAAATCTCCGCAGATAATAACTGGATAAGGAGCTGTTTTAATATGATTTGCAACTTTTTTTGCTTGGTCTGCTCTTTTTAAATACGCAACTTTTAATTTTCTATAAATAGATCGAATCGCAAGGTAATTTTTTTTATCACTTATTTTTGTCTTATTAAATTTGTAGGGTCTTTCATTCAAACGAATCGATTGTAAATGAACATTATAAATTCGAAATGTATCCTTATTTTTAACAATATCAGAATAAATACAATAATTACAATCAGTTGCACTCTGAGAATCAAAAATAACATCACCTTTCGCAATCATTGGGTATTTAGAGAACATTGCAATTCCAAAATTTTGATTTCCCACTTTTTTATAAGCGCTTCTTTCGTGGTAATTTTCTGATCCTATAATTGAATAAAGAGAATCCAAAGTCTCAAATCTTGTTGGCTTGTCTTTTCTATAATATTCCTGCAAGCAAATGACATCTGGATTTTCCTTACGCAAAAAAGTAAAAATAGTATTTCGAGTTGCAAGAGATTTTTCTAAACTAGGTTTGTAAACTCCAAAAAGTTGAACATTGTAACTTAAAATTTTTAGTTCATTTTTTTGTTTCGCATCTCCACCCATCGAAAAAGAAAAAGTTCTGAAATGTAATTTCCCTCCAATTAAGAGAACTAAAAGGCTATAAATAGCCCACTTAGACCGAACGATGCTCCATAAGATCAACCAAATAATATTAACAATAAGAATCACAGGATAAGCCAATCCTATAAAAGGCAAAATTGCAATTGTTTTGGGATGAATAAAAGGACTTAGGTAGGAGAGTAATAATGCAAAGTAGCTTAAGATACTTAGAATCTTGAAGATCGAAGAAAATTTAAAGAAACGCTCGGAAAATTTACCCATTTTTACTTTGATTAAATAAAAAATCTTTTTCTGACTTACTCAATGATTCATAACCAGATTTTGCAATCTTATCGAGAATTACATCTGTTTTTTCTTGTCTTAATTTTCGCTCATAATTGTATTCCTCATCAGTCTTTACTTTTGAGAATTCAGTATTTTTTGTTTTCTTTTTTCCCTTAAAAGTAAGCTTTAAATCTTCAATAATTTTTTGCAAGCGATTTAATATATTTTTATTTGATTGAATATTCCGTATTGAAAGTATTCCAAAGGTTGCGCCACCTAAGTGTGCAAAATGTGCTATTTGATCATCACTTCCAATTCCAATCAAATCTTGTACTAAAAAGAAAAGTGCGATAAAATATATTTTTATGGGAATGATACCAAATAAATTGACTTTAGTATTGGGTGAATAAAAAGCGAGAGCTGTAAACAATGCCATAATAGAACCAGAAGCGCCAACAACAAGTTGCTGTGTATTTTGGAGTAAAGGAAATTGCGATTCGGCTGCTAGTTCGAAAATTCCACCAACTAGTCCTCCAAAAAGATAGGTTAATAGTAATTTCTTGCCACCAAATAATCTTTCAAAATAAGTCCCTGAAAAATAAAGGAAGACCATATTAAATAGCAAATGCCAAAGATCAAAATGTGAAAAGATACTTGTAAAAAGCCCCCAAGGTTTGAAGATAAATTCTTGGATGTTTGTATCCAAAGTAAATATTAAACTACAGAAATTCTCAATGATAGCTTGATCTATTTTCAACAAACGAAAAATTGCTTCGAGTAAAACAATGAAAATAAATACCAAAACATTTACAATAACTAATCGATTGGTCATTGTACCAGAAAAAAGTTGAAATTTAAACTCTTCAAGAAAATTACGAGTACTCATGTTTTTTACCAAAAATTAGTTCGATCGGATTTTCTCCAAAACAAAACAATTGCAGCACCTACAATCGCACCACCAATATGCGCTAAGTGGGCTGTGTTATCATTAATATTATTTTGATATGCCTGATATATCTCCCATAAAAGGTACAATCCAACAAAATATTTTGCTTTTACAGGTATCAAAAAATAAATCCTAAATTCTGTATTTGGAAATAAAATAGCAAATGCAGTCAAAACTCCAAAAATTGCTCCAGAGGCTCCGACCATTGGTGTGTACGATTTGACTACATAATCATGATAGACAGGATTATTTTCAAAATTTGCTGAATTATATTCGCCATTTTGAATCATGTTATTAATCTCATTTAAATCAAATTTTTCCAAGACTAATTGGTTTTTTAGCGCTTCAATCTCATAAACTCCAATAATATTATACAATGCAAATGAACCCAAAGCACAGCAAATGTAAAAGATGAAAAAACGCTTAGGCCCCCAAATATTTTCAAGATAGGCGCCTAACATAAGAAAAAGCCACATGTTAAAAAAGATATGAAGGATATCTGCATGCATGAAAAAATGAGTAACTACCTGAAAAGGTTGAAAAAGTGGTGAATTTACATAGTGTGCTCCAAAACTTGAGATTAAGTCAATTCCTTGCGATTTTAAAATAAATGTTGCAAGAAAAAAAACGATGTTTAGGATTAAAATATTTTTTGTGACTTGTGGTAAATTATTTAACATACTTAAAATTTTGCTGCAATTTCTTGAATTTCCATTGTGCTTATAATTTTCTTTCCGCTTGCGGTATAGCTATGATCTTTACATTGAAAAAGCTGTTCGATGAGAAGTTTTCCTTTGAATAGATCTGAGATTTCTGAGTTTGCACTTGAAGCCCTAGCAATACTCAATATAATGTTGTGTGCTAATTCCCCTTTTTCTATGTCGCGGTGAAGAAGAGTCTCAAATAAATCACTCAATGTTGCTTCTATTTGATCGTCAGAAAGCATTCCTGGTATTCCGCTTATTTCTAATATTTCTCCATTTACATCTCCTGAAAAACCAAGCTGACTTAGTAAAGATTTATTATTTTCCCAAGCTACAATTTCATTTTTTGCAATCGGTTTTTCAAACGGAAAAAGTAATTGTTGGGATACAATGGGTTGATGAATAAACTTAGACATCAATTCATCGTAAAGAATCCTTTCTGTTGCTCGTTTTACGTCAATAATTAACAAGCCAGATCTACAATTAGAAATAAGGTATTTTCCTCTTATCAAAAAGTTTTGATCTGAATCAAGTTCTTCTTTGAATTCTAGCTCTAGATTTTCAATCTTTTCCTCTTCCTTTATGGAATAAAAATTTGCCCAATCCTTTTCGCTCGGATTTTCTCTCCCAAAACCTTGATTTTTGATTGCTTCTGAGAATACTCCACCGTTTGATCTTACAGTTGTATTTGTAGCTTGAAAAGGATTAAAATTTGGATTCACAACAATTTGTGGTTCGACTGGATCAGTCTTTCGAAAAGAAGATGGAATATCAAAACTTGTGTCCAATTCAAAATCCATAGTTGGAAAGATATTGTACTTTCCCAAAGACTGCTTTATACTACTCAATAATATAGAATAGATGAAGCGATCTTCTTCGAATTTAATTTCAGTTTTTGTTGGGTGAATATTAACATCAATTTTTGCTGGATCTATTTCAAAGAAAATAAAATAGCTAGGAAAAGTTCTTTCAGGAATCAAACCTTCAAATGCTTTTATGACTGCGTGATGGAAATAGGCATCTTTAAAAAACCGATTGTTAACGAAAAAAAATTGCTCACCTCTTGTTTTTCTTGCTGTTTCAGGTTTTCCAATGAAGCCACTTATTTTTACAATATTGGTTTGCTCTTCCAATGGAACAAGTCTTTCATTATTGGATTTCCCTAAAACATCTACTACTCGTTTTCGTAAATTTGAACTTTGTAAATTATATATTTCTTGAGTGTTGTGGTGCAATGAAAAACGAATTTCAGGATGCGCAAGTACAATTCGCTCAAATTCTTCTCGAATGTGACCAAACTCTACCGTATCAGATTTAAGAAAATTACGCCGAGCTGGAACATTGTAAAACAAATTCTTTACTTCAAATGAAGAACCTTTTGGACAAACAGTTTTCTCAGTATTTTTTATTGTATTTCCCTCAATGTTGAGTAAAATCCCGGTTTCAGTTTGGTCTTTGTGCTTGGTTTTTAATTGAACGTGAGCAATTGCTGCGATAGATGCCAAAGCTTCTCCTCTAAATCCTTTTGTTTTCAGTTGGAATAAATCATTTGCTGAAGAAATTTTACTTGTAGCATGTCGTAAAAAACAAGCACTTGCATCTTCTTCCTGCATTCCATCTCCATCGTCAATTACTTGAATAAGTGTTCTCCCTGCATCTTTTATAACGACCATTACAGAGGTTGATGATGCATCGATGGCATTTTCCATGAGTTCTTTAACAACAGATGCAGGCCTCTGAATTACTTCACCTGCCGCAATTTGATTGGCAATGTGTTCAGGAAGTCGTTGAATAAGTCCCATTAGTTCATGATTTTATAAATCACCGATTGAATTCCTTCTATTCCGTTAAAAATAAAATAACCTAAAACCACTAAAACACCGATTAGAATCAGTGTTCTAAAATTTGCCTGGTAATTCGCTTGTTGTCGCGTTTGACCAAGAGACCATGAATCTCTGAATTGCTCTCTTAACAATGATTTTCTATCTTCATCACTAAGATTTTCAGCAGCTTCAAATTGTTTTTTTTTAAGGGCAAGTCTTTCCTTTCGCTCGTCGTAATATCTTGGAAGATAATTGAAGCGTTTATTCTGCGATTTTGTATTGAAAAATTTCAGGGCCATTTGTGTTTCACAAAAATAAGGATAATCCTCTAATATGTCTATTTTATTCAACTTTCTTAAAGAAAATTAATCGCTTGTTTCGTTGTAATTTAAATCCTTTCCATAGGTTTCTTTCAAGCGTGAAATGCTGTAAAAAGCAAGTGTTATGAAAAATAAACCAATCATCAATGCAGAAACTCCATCACTAAAATTAAGAGTCAAAAGTCCAAAAAAGAGCATAATAATGGGTACAGATCCTCGCACAAAATTAGGAATTGTATTGGCTGCTGTTGATCGAATATTCGTTCCAAATTGCTCTGCAGCGATGGTAACAAATATGGCCCAGTAGCCTGTTCCTGTTCCTAATAAAAAACACATTAAATAATAAATACTAGCATTAAGAGTTACAAAATACTCAAGAAAAAAAAGGAAGGTAATGCTTGTTAGTAATGTAAAACTTAAATACAAGTAGACAACTTTCTTTCTACTTTTCAGAATTTGACTTAAAATACCAGAGAGTAAATCGCCAAATGAAAGTCCTATGTATGCATACATTACAGCTTTTCCATTTTCAATATTATTTATTCCAAGCCAAGGACCAAAATTATCCTTAGAGTTCATAATCAAAAGTCCAATAATGTACCAAATTGGAATTCCAATAAAAATACAATGAATGTATTTGAGTAAATTTTCACGTTTATAGAAAATGAGTTTTAGATCGCCTTTTATAATGTGTTTTTCATCTTTTCCATTCAAAAAAAAGGATGATTCTATCGTTCCAATTCGCAATAGAAGTAAAAGAAGTCCCATTAAGCCACCAACAATGTAGGCAACCTGCCAATTTTGTAAACTAAGACCAGTAAAATCATGAAAAAATTGTGTGATGCCAAGACCGTTTGCACCAACTAACGAGGCAGCAACTGCCCCAAGAGCTCCAAAAGTTACAATAATCATGGTGCCATAACCCCGTGTTTCTTTTGTCATTATTTCAGAAATCAAGGTGATTCCCGCACCTAGTTCACCGGCAAGCCCAATTCCTGCAATAATTCTAATACATGCATAACTTGGAATATCTGTAACAAATGCATTGGCGAGATTCGCAATGGAATAAAGTATAATAGATCCAAAAAGTACTTTCAATCGCCCCTTTTTATCCCCCAAAATCCCCCATAATAAACCACCAAGTAGCATTCCCAGCATTTGCATATTGAACAGAAATTTCCCTGTTGAAGCAATTTGCTCAGGACTTGCATTCGACATAATTTGTTGCAGACTTTCTCCTTTAACAACTCCAAAAAGAACTAAATCATAGATGTCAACAAAATACCCAAGTGCTGCGACAATTAGAACAAGAATTATTTGGTTTTTATTTCTCTTTTCTGACATTTTTAAAATGAAGTTAAATTATAGAGATTTAAAAATACAAAAATAATTGCAATAGATTCATCTCACAACGGATTGTTGATGAATAGTTTTTAAAGCTCAATATGACATTGAAACATTTTAGTAATTTTGTAAAAAATAAGACACAATGGGAAACAATTTGCTGAAAGGAAAACGCGGAATAATATTTGGCGCTTTAAATGATCAATCGATTGCATGGAAAGTTGCACAACGCGCGCATGAAGAAGGTGCGGTTTTTGTTTTAACAAATGCACCAATTGCTATGCGAATGGGTGAAATTAATAAATTGGCGGAAGAAACGGGGAGTCAAATTATTCCTGCAGATGCTACAAGTATTGAAGATCTTGAGAATTTAGTGACAAAATCAATGGAGATTTTAGGTGGTAAAGTTGATTTCGTTTTGCATTCCATTGGCATGTCACCAAATGTCAGAAAAGGAAAGCATTATACAGAGAGCAATTATCAATATTATAATCAAACAATGGATGTTTCTGCCATTTCCTTGCATAAAACCTTGGCTACATTGTTCAAGCACGATGCAGTTAATGAATGGGGTTCTGTGTTAGCACTAAGTTATATTGCAGCGCAACGAATTTTTCCAGATTATAATGACATGGCAGACGCAAAATCCTTATTGGAATCGATTACTCGTTCATTTGGATACCATTATGGAATAAAAAACAAGGTGCGTGTAAATACGATATCTCAATCGCCAACAGTTACAACTGCGGGACAAGGAATTAAAGGATTTACAGAATTCATTAATTTCTCAGAACAGATGTCGCCCTTAGGAAATGCAACAGCTTTAGCGTGTGCTGACTATTGTATTACTTTATTTTCTGACCTCACACGATATGTAACAATGCAGAATTTATTCCACGACGGAGGATTTTCAAATACCGGTGTTACACAACAAGTTATTGAGCGATTTGGTGATCAGTAATAAAAATTATTTTTTTAAATACTTTTTTGCTGCCCAAAATGTCCCAAATGGCAAAAATGCAGCAACAAATAAGATCAATGCTTTACTAAAAGCCCATTTTTCTTTTATTAAAAAAAGCAAAATATATCCGCAAAATAGCAAGAAGAATAATCCGTGAATTAAGCCAACAATCTTATTTGGGAAACTAATTTCAAACTTGTATTTCAAAATCATTGTTATGAGTAATGCAATCCACGAAAATCCCTCTAAGATTGCTACTATTCGAAATTGCTTGATTAATGTATTATTTTTCATTTCATTACTTGTTTTTCAAGGCCAAATAAACGATCACGCAATCTTGCTGCTTCAATAAAATCTAGCTCTTTTGCTGCACTTTCCATGGCTTTCTTGGTTACTTTTATCTGTTTTCTTAATTCTTCTGAATCCGAATACTGCGGTGCTTCTTCAGCTGCTAATGGAACTGTTTCACTTTGTTCGTAGCGCAGTTGTCGCATTGCTTGGTCTCCATCTGCAACCTGAGTTGAATCTATAATTTTCTCTTTTGATTTATTCAATGCAGTTGGAACCAATCCATTTTCTTTGTTATATGTATCTTGTAGTTCTCTCCTCCTCAGCGTTTCATCGATTGTCTTTTGCATAGAATTAGTCATTTTATCGGCGTACATAATAACCATTCCATTAAGATTTCGTGCTGCTCTTCCAACAGTTTGTACAAGCGAGCGCTCGTTTCTCAAAAATCCCTCTTTGTCAGCATCCAATATTGCCACCAATGAAACCTCTGGCAAATCAAGTCCTTCGCGCAATAAATTAACTCCAATCAAGACATCAAAAACGCCAAGTCGCAATTGCCGTAATATTTCCACGCGTTCGATGGTATCAATTTCACTGTGAATATAGCGACACAAAATCCCCAATTTATCTAAGTATTTTTGTAATTCTTCCGCCATTCTTTTTGTCAATGTCGTAACTAACACACGTTCTTTTACAGCTATCCGTTCCTGAATTGCTTCGATTAAATCATCAATTTGATTTGCGCTTGGTCGCACTTCAATAATTGGATCAAGCAATCCAGTTGGGCGAATCACTTGCTCAACCATAATTCCCTCCGATTTTTCAATTTCATAGTCAGCCGGCGTAGCAGAAACATAAATTCGCTGTTGCGCCATTCCTTCAAATTCCTCAAATTTTAAAGGACGATTATCGATGGCTGCTTGTAAACGGAAGCCATAGTCGATAAGATTAATTTTTCGGGCGCGGTCACCACCATACATTCCTTTAACTTGCGGAAGCGTAACATGACTTTCATCGATTACCATTAAATAATCTTCAGGGAAATAATCCAAAAGACAGAAAGGGCGTTCTCCAGACATTCTACGATCAAAATACCGCGAATAATTTTCAATTCCCGAACAATAGCCTAATTCCCGAATCATTTCTAAATCGTAGTTAACACGTTCATCTAAGCGTTTTGATTCCTCTAATTTCCCTTCCTTTTTAAAATTTGCTACTTGAACTACCAAATCATCTTGAATTTGCTCGATTGCTTGTTGTGTATTTTCTGGACTAGAAACAAATAAATTTGCTGGAAAAATAGCAATTTCGGTATAACTTTCAATCTTCTGATTTGTTTCGGGATCTATGGAGGTAATTCCCTCGATTTCGTCACCCCAAAAAGAAATTCTTAGCGCATAATCTGTATAAGCAAGAAAGATGTCAACAGTATCTCCAATTGCACGAAAAGTCCCGCGATCAAATCTATCTCCTGCTCTTGAATACAAATTTTCTACCAATTTAAATAGAAATTTATTCCTCGGAATGCTATCCCCAATTTTCAAGTAGATGATACTATTTTTAAATTCACTTGGATTTCCAATTCCATAAATACAGGATACAGAAGCAACAATAATTACGTCTTTTCGTCCAGAAAGTAAGGCAGATGTTGCAGAAAGTCGCAGTTTTTCAATTTCGTCATTGATTTGTAAATCTTTTTCAATGTAAGTCCCGGTAACTGGCAAATATGCTTCAGGTTGATAATAATCATAATAGGAAACAAAATATTCGACGGAGTTTTCAGGAAAGAACTGCTTAAATTCACCATACAACTGAGCTGCAAGAGTTTTGTTGTGAGATAATACCAATGTAGGTCTATTGACTCCTGCAATTACATTAGCAATTGTAAAGGTCTTTCCGCTTCCAGTTACACCTAGTAAGGTTTGATGCTCTATTCCAGCAGATAAACCCGCTATCAATTGCCGAATTGCTTCAGGTTGATCGCCTGTTGCTTGAAATTCTGATACAAGTTGAAAATCCATTTTGTGGAGAAGATGGGATTCGAACCCACGACCTCTTGACTGCCAGTCAAGCGCTCTAGCCAACTGAGCTACATCCCCAATGGTTGCAAATATAAAAAAACAGAGGGATTTAGATCAATTAATTATACAAGATACTTATAAAAGTACTTTCTTTTTTAATTAATAATCCGATTATTATTAGTAGTTGAAATTTCTAATATAGAACATTAACAAAGCCATTAGCTTGCTTTGTATCATCATTGATCTTTGAACCATAACGAATAGTCCAATTGTAAATCCCAGAAGGAACTTTTATACCATCTATTCCATAAGTTCCATCCCAACCAGCTGAGGCATCATTTGTTTCCCATACAATTTCTCCCCATCGATTGTAAACTTGTAAGTTAAAGGAATAAATATCAAAGCCAGAGGTAAAAATAGGTTTCCACAATTGATTGTGTTCATCTTCATCAGGAGTAAAGGTATTCGGAATATAAAAAATTGCTTCACTAAGCACAACTATTGTCATTTCATAGATATCAAAACAACCCAATGGGGTACTTGCAGTTAATGAAACCAAGATATTATCTGTAGCCCCCGTATAAGTATGACTTATATTTTGATCAGTGCTAGTTGAATTATCTCCAAAATCCCATAAATAGGAAACTGCACCAATACTGGAATTCACAAAATTAATTTCCTCAATTTCAGAAGAAATTACTGCAGGATTAAAAGTAAAAGAAGCAATCGGATCATTTTCCATGAAAATATAATCGCTATAGGTTGTGTCCTCGATACAGGAGCTTAACTCGTATTCTAGTGTTATATCGTGGTATCCACTTGCATTTATAGTATAAACTAAATTTGCCCCAGTTCCTATTTCTGAATTATTTAAGAACCACGTATAATTAGCGCCAGGAACTGGATTTATAGTTGAGAAATTAACTGGTAATGGGTTACAACCTGTAAGTTTATCAGCAATAAAAGACGGTGGCATTGATTCAATAACAACAATATTCATAGTTGCATTTTCTGCACATTGATTTGGATCGGGTATAAAACTATGTGTAAAAATACCGTAAATTGAACTATCAATAGTAGGTGGATTCCAAGTTCCACTTATCCCAGGGTTATTGGCTGATACAGTTGGAATCAACGGAGATATATCTCCCTGACAAACCTCTGTAATTTGTGTAAATTGTGGGAAGATTAAAGGGTCAATAACAATTGTCATTTGCGCAGTAGCAGAACACTGAAAAGGATCAGGAGTAAAATTATAAAGTGTTGTAGAAGGAATTTGAGTATTTAAAATGGAGGGGGTCCATGAACCTGTTATAGGAACAATATTTGTTGAACTTAAAGGAAGGGCTACTCCCTGAGTAAATTGACAGATTGGGGCAATTTGAGTAAATGTTGGGGTAGTATAATTTAAAATAATTATATCCATTGTTGTTACAACTGCGCATTGACCTGCATTTGGGGTAAAACTATAGGTAAAAAGTCCCGCTGTATTTGACACAACTGTTGAAGGGGACCATGAACCTGAAAAAGGACTTAGATTAGTCGATATATTTGGCAAATTAGGTGGATTATCATTGATGCAAAGTGGGCTAATTTGATTGAAGGTTGGTATTTCATTTGCTATAACACTAATGTTCATAGTTGCAGGATTTGCACAATAAATATTTGTCGGTGTAAAGGTGTATACTTGACTTCCTACTGTTGAAGATGAAATAGTTGGGGGATTCCATGTACCTGAAATAGGAGATAAATTTGTAGAATAAGTTGGAAGAACCGCTGTCACAGCTGAATTAATGCATATTGGAGGAATTTGGGAAAAAGTTGGATTTATAGGGGCATTTACCGTTACAGAACTTATAGCAGAAGCACTTATTGGTGCACCATTAATATCAAATCCGCTGGCAGAAACAGTATAGTTTGTACTTGAGATTGGTGAAACGGTAATACTTTGAGTAGTTGCTCCACCAGGAGACCACAAATAAGATACAGTAGACGGATTTCCGGGAAGATTTGCTGTTAGCGTAACACTTTCACCTGGACAAATTGAAGGATTATTTACAGTTAGTGGTGAACACGAAATAATTGCAGTTCCTGGAATTTCTTGAAAAAAATTAAGCGGTAAGTCTAGGTTTGTGACAGAGCTATAATTAGACAAGCAGATAATGAATTGTTGACCAGCTATTACCGGTAATGCAGCTTCAAAATTTGTTGGACTTGCTCCAAGAGGAAGAACAGTAGCCATGCCTGTAAACCCTTCACATGCACCATTCCAATTACATCGAATAGGTGCTAATGTATTTGCTATGATTTCATTGCATGCTGTGGGTGAATATGGCCACATAATCCAATCTAAGCATCCTGTGCCTGCATCTACTCCAAATGAAAATTCTAAGGAGCCTGATGAAGCAATATTAATTACCATCCATGTAGGATTTGGCCCAGCAGAAAGTAAACAACCAGCATTTAATGTTCCTACTGAATTAAGCGGTCCAGGGTTAGTTGAGGGATTTGAAAATGAACCAGTTGTAAGTTCAATTACGTTACCTACTCCATTTGGTGTTATTTGAAAAGATTGATCTGCACAAATATTAATCGCATCTACACAATCTGGTTGAGCATAGGATGAAAAGGTGCAAAATAACAAAAGAAAAAGAAGTAAAATTCTATATAGTTTAATCATTATAATTTGTTTTTTTTAAAACGAATATAAAAATAATTAGTTGCTTCTAGTTTAAGCAAATTTACCAAAAATATTTAATTTATTAAAGTATCTTATTCATCCTTTTATTGTGCTAAAACATGTGGAGATAGAAATATACAAATTGCGAGAGTAGAAAAATAAGTCTAGATTTGCATCTGAATCACAATTTATATTTTATTGAAATTAATTATATGAAAATTATTTTAATATTTTTCGTTCTATTAGCACTATCATGTTATTCATTACATGCTCAAGAATTTATAAGTGCTACGCAAGACTTTTCTACAATAAATGTGGCAGAACTTTCCGATGAGCAGATTGAAAAAATAAAAATAGAGTTACTTAATAGAAATGTAAAATTTGAGGAACTTCTGCCCTATTTATCTTCTAAGGGAATGACTGAAAAACAATTTAAAGAACTTTCATTGCGAATTCAACCCACTGAAAATAAAGATGACTTTAATGAATTTTTAGACGAAACCACTAAAAAAAAGTCTGAACAAAATAAACAAAAAACAACAAAGAAAGAACGTGTTTTTAGAGATTCATTGGTTTTTGGTCATGAAATTTTTAACAATTCTGAATTTAATTTTGAACCAAATCAGTCAGTTTCTACTCCTCAGGAGTATATTGTAGACATAGGAGATGAATTACAAGTTAATATCTATGGCACACAACAATTTTCTCAAAAAGTAGTCGTAAATAAAGAAGGGATTATTAACCTTACAAACATTGGGAATATCAAAATTGGTGGCTTGCAATTTGGATCATTAAGAGAGATATTAAAGAAAAAATCAAGTTCAATCTATAACACACTTAAAAATGGAAGTTCTGAATTATCTGTTTCAATAATTAATTATAAGTCCATTCAAGTTACAATTATTGGTGCGGTAAACCCAGGTAACTATTTGGTTTCATCCATGTCAACCGTATTTAATGCTTTACATGCAGCTGGAGGCCCTGGTGAAAATGCTTCTTACAGAAATATTGAGTTGATTCGTGGAGGTAGTGTTTTTATGTCAATTGACTTGTATTCTTTTTTGTGTTCAGGTGATAATACAAAAAATATAAATTTAAAAAACGGAGATATTATTCGTATTCCTGGTTATGTGAACAGAGTAAAAATTGAAGGTGAAGCAAAAAAGACGGGAGTTTTTGAATTACTAAGTTATGAAACCTTTGGTGACCTATTAAAATATTGTTCCGGTTTTTCAGAAAATGCATTTTCAACTAAAGTACTTATTACACGAAACATAAACGGACAAAAAAAGTTAATTACACTATTAGAAAATGACTTCAGCTCATTTGAAATGAAAACCGGAGATTTGGTTAATATAGACCGTGTACTATCACTTTATCAAAATAAAATTAGTGTAAAAGGTGCAGTTTATCGTCCAGGAAATTATGAATTTACTGCAGGCATGAAATTACTTGATCTAATTTTAATGGCTGAAGGAGTAAAAGAAGATGCTTTTTTAAATTGGATTGTTTTGTCAAGAGAATCCGATAATTTAATAAAAGAAATTGTGGGTGTTAATTTAAAATTGGCACTTGAAAACCCAAATTCAACTCACAATATTTCTTTAAGGAAAGGAGATGAATTAATTATTTCTTCCGTCTTTGAAATGCAAGAAAATCAAACAATTGATATAAATGGCGAAGTATTAAACCCTGGGACTTATCCATATTCTAAAAAAATGAAACTTTTAGATGCCCTTCAACTAGCAAAAGGCTTTAAAGAATCAGCATCAAATATTATTGAAGTTTCTCGCTTGAAAAATCAAGAAGTAGAGATCTTCAGATTTAACTATTCTAAAAGTAACGTTGATTCAATCAACCTGGAATTAAAACCATTTGATATGATTTCAGTAAGGAAAAATATAAATTTTAACCTAATGAAAGTAGTTACTTTAAAAGGTGAGTTTAGTTATCCTGGGGACTACAGTATTGCAAAAGAAAATGAAAGGGTTTCAGATGTTCTAAAAAGATGTGAAGGCCTGACAAAAAGAGCAAATAAATTTAGTATCAGAATTGAAAGAAGAATCAAAATTATTGAAAAAGAAGATTCTTTGGATAGAACTGAAAAAGAAGAATTAATCATTGTTCCGATTAATTATACCAAAATGATTAGGAAGAATGCTGGTAAATCAAATCCGATTATTCGTGATGGAGATGTAATCATAGTTGACCAACTAAGCGAAGTAGTTAAAGTATCGGGTGAAGTAGAATTGACATCAGAAATTCCATTAAGGAAAGCTAAAAATGCAAAATACTATATCAACGCTGTAGGAGGATTCAAAGAAACAGCTTTAAAGAAAAGTGTATATGTAATCTATGCAAATGGAGCTGCAAAACAAACAAAAAGATTTTTAGGTATAAGATTTTATCCCAAACCTACTGCAGGTTCAAATATTGTTGTTACTAAAAAATCAGATAAAGAAAAGAAGTTAGGTACTTCTGAAATCATTGGATTATCGAGTATTCTATCAACTATTACAGCAATGACAGTTGCGATAATAAATCAAATAACACCCTAAATAATTCAGTTTTAAAATGTTTTTTTGCAAACTAACTGAATCATAATATACAAATCTATGCCTTGGTTTGTTATTTATACAAAATCACGCAACGAAAAAAAAGTAGCGGAGTTACTTCAAAAAAATGGAGTGGAAGTTTTTTGCCCGCTTGTTAAATTAAAGAAGAATTGGTCAGACAGGTCTAAAATAGTTGAAACTCCACTTTTTAATTCCTACGTGTTTGTTAAACTTTCTGAAAAAGATCGAAATGTAGTTTTTAACGTTCCTGGCGTAATCCGCTATGTATTTTGGTTAAAGAAGCCAGCATTAGCAAGGGATAGTGAAATTGAGAAGCTAAAAAGCGTACTCCATGAAACGATGGACTCATTTACAATAGAAAACTACCAAATTGGAGAAACTATAAAAATTTCTGAGGGTGATTTTAAAGGTTTAGATGGTGTAATAGAAAAACAATCAAAGAATAAACTTCATGTGATATTAGAAAATGTTGGGATAAAAATTACCTTTCAAAGATCCTAAACTCATGTTTGCACTATTTATAGAATTGATTTAGAAAGCTTTAAAAAAAATGTAATTTGTGTTTTATTAGTCAAAAAAATATAGGGAGAAATTAAAAAGGCTTTTTTAAATTTTTATGATCTATTTGAAAATTGATTTTACAACATTGGCAATTCTCTCGCGATGTTTAACTGGTAAATTAGTCCCCGAAGGCAAACATAGTCCGATATCGAATAATGTTTCAGCGATTTTAGTTCCGTAATAAGGAAAGTTGGAGAATACTGGTTGCAATTGTATTGGTTTCAACAAAGCCCTCGAGCGCATATTTTTCAACTCGTTTCCACATTCCATTTCGGAACTTGTGTATCTTTGATCAAATGGTATGTTTAATACTTATACCCAAGCTGAAGCTGCATTTATAAGGCTGAAATCTTTTTTTTGTGCAACTAATATACAACATACATAAGTACCATTTGTGAAGCGACAATTTCACTGATTACATAACAGTTCTGCTTCTCAAAGTGGTGTAAAACGACATTTAAGCAACTAATTATAATTCATAGCTTTAAAGAATAGAATCCTATTTAAATTAATCTATTTTTACTCCAAATTTTTTCTCCCAAAGTGCGATGCTAAATAATTTCCATATGATATCCTCACTCAACTTACTATTAATATCAGTTCCTATTTTTGCTAAAATTATCGATTCTTTTATTACCGACATAAAATAATTTTTATCATTTAGCCAGGTTCTAGGACTCTCGAAACTTCTTTTATTGCGTCTCCACCCGATTTCCTCAGGTAAATATTCATTTGTTGCTTTCCTTAATATAAATTTTGACCAACCATCATTAATTTTAAATTTTGGATTAAAGGAAACCGCATTCTCTACAGCCCTGTAATCTAAAAATGGCAGTCTCGCTTCTATAGAATGTGCCATAGAGTTTTTATCCTCATATTTTAATAAATGAGGAAGTTGAGTACGGGTTATTTCTATTTTTTGTAATTCAAATGGCGATTTATAGGCATTTGAAAGTTCAAATAATATTGATGTATCAATAGAGTCTAAATACTCTTTTTTAATAAAAGAACACTTCATTAGTAAACGTTTTCTTCTTAAGCCCGGGTATTTAAAATAAAAATAATACATCAACACAGTGAGGAATGACAATCTTGACTTTCTCGAATATTTGAACATCTCAACTATTTTCCTAAAAAAAGAAGCATCATTCAACAGAGAAGGAAAATACCTTTCATATCCTAATAGAGTTTCATCCCCTCCCTGCCCATCTAACATGACAATACACCCTTCTTGTTTTGCTTTTTCAAACACGGCATATTGCATAAAAACTGAAGGCCCTCCGATAGGTTCTTCTTGAATCATAGTTACAGCTTCAATATGGGTTTTAAAATAATCTTCGCTGGGTTCAGTATAAACAATATTAATATTTCCGGCATCAGCCACTATTTGTGCAAAATGGCTTTCATCTGTGTATTTTTCAGAAGATTTAGCGTGGATTCCCTTAAAATTGGCATCTAATTTAAATTCTTTAGCAGCTATAGCGGCAATAGAAGAACTATCTAGACCCCCACTTAAACAAGTACCTACTTCAACATCTGATCTTAATCGCAACTTTATAGAATCAATCAAATCCGTTTTACATTGGAAAACAGCATCGGTAATACTTAATTTACCAATTTCAGGTTTATATTCCAATGAATAATACCGCTCAAAATGTTTTTTATGTGTTTGTAAATCGTATACTAAATTGTGAGAAGGCTGAAGTCTTTGTATTCCCTCAAAAAAAGTTTCGTCAGATTGTTCTTCCAAATTAAGTACAAGGTAATCTAACAACACCTTTTTATTAACTGTCATTTTCGCATAGGGCAATAATTGCTTTATCTCTGAACCAAATACAAAACTATTAACTCCGTCAATATAATAAAAGGGTTTAATCCCAAAACGATCGCGACTACAAAAAAGGATGTTTTTCTTTTTATCATAAATACAAAAAGACCACATGCCATTAAACCTCTTTATACAATCATTTCCCCAGCATTCATATGCTATTAAAATAACCTCCGTGTCAGACTTTGTTTTAAAAGCATACCCCAATTTTTCCAGATCACTTTTAATTTCTAAATAATTATATATTTCACCATTAAAAACAATTGCATATTTATCTTCATACCACATTGGTTGATCACTAACGTTACTTATATCAATAATCGCTAATCTGCGATGTCCCAGCGCGAAATTATTTTCTAATAAAAAGCCCTCTCCATCAGGTCCGCGGTGAGAAACAATATCAGTGATTTTTTTTATTTCCCGTAAATCTACAGCCTGATTATTTTTATTTATTATTCCAGAAATACCACACATATTTTTATCATTGTTTTTTTATTATTATTTAAAAATTTGAAAGAATTTTTACCTCTTTCTCCCAATTATAATTCTCATCGGCTAGAATAACTTTTCTTTTGGCTTCTAAAATATCATTTGAATTAATATTTTCAAGAAACTCATGTAAAACCTCTACAGAAGAATTAATACACCATCCTGTTTGGTTATTATTTATTTCCACTTCAATGGAAAGTAAATTTTGGCTAATTAAAATTGGAATACCACTTTTTACATATTCAAAATATTTATTGGGCAACGAATATTTATAACTCATCGATATTTCTTGTGCTATAAAAAATACCCCTACGTCTGCATCGCTTGTATAATCAAAAATATCTTTTGGCTCCACAGCAGGAATATAATGAATATTTGCAAATTTTGACGCAAAATCAGTAATAGCATTCGTGGCTGGACCATAGCCCATAAAAACAAGGTGTTTCCTGCTGTCTTTTAACATAGAAAAAGTGGTGGCAACTTCTAGAACACCTCTGGAATTTCCAATAAGTCCTTGATAGATAAAAACAATATCCGAATTAGAAAGACCTAATGTTGATCGTAGTTTTTTATTAATCGAATCCTTCTGATTATCAAAATCAGGTATATTTCTAATTAAGGATACTTTATCCGTTTTATATTTGTTTTGATACCAATATTGAATGCCAGGGCTAACGACAGTAGTATGTTTAACAAATTTCATCCCTACTTTCTCAATAATTTTCAAAAACAGGTTCGTTACTTTGCCTGAGCCCGTTTCTTCAGTTTCCAGTTCATGAGGCATGTATATAATCGAAGCCCCATTACAAAGCTTAACAAGTAATGCTATTGGCAACAATAAAACATCATGACAATAAACAACCTCGGGTTTCTTCCTTAAACAGGAAAAAAATATACCTATGAAGAAAGGGATTATACTTATCACGGTAAGAAATTTAGACAATAGCGCTATCCTTACTTTGGGCAGTTTTTGTTTTAATGATTTTCTGCGCTCTATATGGATCTTCGGTGCGTAGTCTTCCTCTAATGCTAATCCTTCGTTCCAAAAACCAATAACTGTCAATTGCCCGATTCTTCCTTTTTCTGTTAAAAATTTTGAAATCTTAAATAAACGAGAGGTGTTATGAATGGCGTTCGCTACCAGAGTTACTCCTTTTTTATTGAATATCATTCCTTTTTTATATTGTTACATTAAACGCTTTCTCCCAAGCTGCAATATTAGCTAATCTCCATTCTAACGAGCGATCTTTAGGTACATCACTTACAATCATATCTTTTATTATTTTGGATTCCTGAATGTTTTTTGCAGACTCCGTAATATATTGGGTCCAAAAACTGCTTGGCGCTTCAAAACCCTTCTTATCTTTACGATAAATCACCTCATTGGGAACATTGCCCACCATCATCTCCCTAAGAATATGTTTGGTTTCATTATCCTTCAATTTAAACGCCAAAGGTAACGAAAGCGAATATTCGACTAATCGATGATCCAGAAATGGCAATCTGGATTCAATGCCATGATACATCGAGTTTCTATCCTCATATCGCAATAATTTTTGTATCCCATGCTCCATTTCAAATTTTTGAAATAAGAAATCATTTTTACAATGCTTCAATGCTTCATCAAAAATATAAGAGTGATCTATGCGATTGAAATAACTTTCCTTTAAAAAAGAAAATCTCTTTTTGTGGAGTTTTCTTTTTATTATTCCATTAAACTTCCTAAAAAAAAACGCAAATTTTAAGTTAACTTTAAATAGATTTTTCCGAGTAGGTTTAATATATTTTAAAATCGATCTCACAATGGGTATTGTTGAGAGATACATATTGAAATAGGAATCATAGCCTATAAGAGTTTCATCTCCTCCCTGGCCATCTAACATAACCGTAATTTTTTGTTTTGCAGCTTTTTCAAAAACGAAATACTGCATTACTATTGAGGGACCACCAAAGGGTTCCCCTTGGATTTGGATCACTTTTTCCAGAACATCACTAAATGATGATTTATCTGGTTCGACCGTAAACATATCTAATCGTGCGTTTTCTGCAACCAGATTGGCATAATAACTCTCATCTGTTTCTATTTCGAAAGATTTTGCATGAATCGATAAAAAATTTTTATTTGTCTGTTTAAAATATTGAGCAGAGGCTAAGGAGGCGATTGCTGAACTATCAAGTCCGCCGCTTAAACAGGTTCCGACTTTAACATCCGATCGAAGTCTCAATTCTATGGAACTCTCAAATAAAGAGCGGTATTTTTTCAAACATCCATCAAAATCTTTTGGGACATCTATTTGTTTTACTTCGTAATATTTCCATTTCTTGATTGTCCTTTCTGCTAAACTAAATTCCAGATTATACCCTGGCAATAGTTTAGATACTTCTTCAAAAAAAGTTTCTTCATGGTAATCTTCATTCCCTACAATGAACTCAGCCAGCACTTTTTTATTTGCTTTCTGCTCTGGCAAAAGGATAAGTAGTTGTTTTACTTCTGAACCAAATGCAAAATATTGTGGATTATCAATAAAATAAAATGGCTTGATACCAAATCTATCTCTGCTACAAAAAAATTTTCCTTGATTTTCGTCATAAATACAAAAAGCCCACATCCCGTTAAATTTGTCTACACATTCAACACCCCATTCTTTATAGGAGGCAAGTACCACCTCGGTATCTGACTCTGTCTCGAATTGATATCCCTTTTCGAGCAGCTCTTGTCTTATTTCAATATAATTAAATATTTCACCATTGTATACTATGGTGAATCCAAACATACTAAACGGCTGGTCTGAGACGCTAGATAAATCTATAATAGAAAGTCTGCGATGACCAAATGCAAAGTTATTCTTATAAAAATAGTTTTCGGCATCTGGTCCTCTATGTTTAGCAACATTATTAACTTTGGAAATTACATTTTTAGTTATTTCCAAATTATTCTTATTAAAAACCCCTGAAATTCCACACATAAATTAAATATAATACTTTTTAATAATTGAATTTCTATTTAAGAACCTCATATTCTGGATATGTTATAAAACTGCCTTTTGTTTTCATTGAAACACAACAAAAAAATTAGAAACACTGACCACTTGAATTAATGGTATGCTTGACGTTCATTTTTAAATTTATTATTACATAATTAAATATACCAACAGAAATGCAGACAAAGCATACACAACTGAAAAAATTAAATACCTTACAATATACCTCTGCAATGCATAAAAATTTAGCGCCATATCGATTATAAAAAACAATGTCATACTAATTGAAAATAACACCACAACATCAAATAAATTATCAAAAATATACATTCCAACAACTAGTGAGACGACTGTGAGTATAAATCTAATTATAACCACCCACAAATTTAATTTTTGTCGGTTTAGTGCAACCCTGCAGTAACTGATACTGTTGGAGCAGAAATTAAATACATATTGAATAACGAGTACTGAAGCCATTTTACCCGCAGCACTCCACTGGTTCCCTAGGACAAACCCAAACAATTCTTCTCCCCATAAAGCCAATACTATAATTGGGATAATAGCTACCAGCATAATGTTTTTTATCAACCTATAAGTAAATCGCGCTAATTGATCCAACTGGTTTTTTTGTTGTGAAGCAGTTCTGAAATAAATGGTTGTAATAGGTGCTGCAAGAAAGTTCAATGGGATTCCTAAGATGCGCTCATTCATATTATAAGTTCCCAGTTTTACGTTACCAAAGTTTGATGAAAAAAAACGCATAGGATACAGTGCGGCAAAATTCCCAATAAAATTAGATGGGTACTGATAAAAGATAAAATCCTTGTATTTTTTAAATATTGTTATAAAATCACTCCAGATAATCTTTTCTTTAAATGGATTGGCATAATAAATCATTTGTAAAGCACACACCAAGCCACTAATCAACGCTGCTCCTACAAGCCCAATCACACCGAAGCTCATCACCCCAAAAGGGATGGTAATAAATAATGTAGACACTGCAGAGATAATAGCATTATTAAAAAGCACCCTATTCATCCCTTTTCGGTTAACATATATATTAAGGAGGCTATTAAGCTGTGACGAAAATGCCAAAAGGAAAATCAACAAACAAGTAATCAAGTAGGGCAAAGAAGTCTGTACCAACTCATACCACGGAGATAAAACCAAAAAAACAACAAACAAAAAAAAATAGATAGATGATGCTGAATAAAAAGCCACCTTAAAAATGATACAGCTTTCTTTATCGTTATCCGGAGCCATCACTGCCGAATTAAGTCCAAGGCCTCCTAAATTTACTATAATCCCAGCAGTAGCAATAATCACTCCATTTTCTCCAAAATCTTCAAGGCTGTATAGCCTTGACACAATTGGGAGGGTAAAAAGGGCTATTAGTCTACCAATAATATTACCAGAAACTAATATGGATACAGACCTCAGGATGGTATTTCCTTTAATTTTTTCTAACAAGTTTATTTTCATGAATAATATTTACTGTTAAACCCAAAAACAACCAAAATAATGGCCAATTAATATATGATCCACTAAACATCAATGGTAGGAAACCAATAAAAAAAAACATCAGCCAAATATTTTTTGTGGTAACATTTTTATTTTTAAAAAAACTGATGAACATAAAATATAACAATGATACTGTGATAGTAAAACCTAGAATCCATCCATATTGAATAAAAATTTCGAGAAAAAAGTTATGTGGATAATTCCCTACTGCTTCCTTATGAATATCAGATAATGCAACCCTTTCTTGACCAAGACCCATCCCAAAGGGATGGTCCCAAATTAATGCTATTGATTTAGATTTCAATGAATTTCTACCTTCATCTTCTAACAATTCATCTTTCTTCAACATTTCTAAAATTCTATTATAATCTTGAAAGGAATTTGTGGTGATCACATCCTCAATTTTTGACATAAAAATAATGGACATAAAAACAAAAATTGAGAACACTATCAATGTTAACGAAACTTTTCTTCCCTCCCCAATACTTTTAATACCTTGAAAACAACGGATCATGATGAATAAAATGGATATAACAAAAGGACCACGTGCTCCTGCAATGATGACGAGTACAAATGACGCAACAAAATAAATTATCTGAAGCATTGATCTGTTATTCATAAAAGCATTGAAAGAAATAATTACTGCCGGTAAAATTGCATATCCAAAAGTTTGGCTGTATGAATTTATCGTGACTTCTTCGGTCGGAAATAGTATAAACATGATAATCACAGAAAGTATGATTAAAATCGAAGTAATATTTAGGTAGTTAATCAAATTATCATAACTTCTTAATGCCCTTGTCACAGTATAAACAATAAACCCAAATAATAATTCCATGCCCATTTGCAAAGAAAATTCCTGTACTTCTATTAACAGGCTAATTATATATGAAATGGTAAGTACTAGCAATAGTATTATTGTGTCGAGTTTAATTCTATTAAAAATAGACTTTATTGATAAAAAAATGACTGCCAAATATAAGGTGTATGCAATAACACTATCTAATTTTAATGGCATAACAATGACCGATCTAAATAGAGTGATTAGGCCACCTTGTATGGTTGGAAATCCTAAAATGAAACAAATCAACACCTGGAGATACTGATTTGTCTTTTTTTCAGATTTGTATTCTTTTTTAATTAAGTTCATTCATTAAACGGTATTTTCACTATTGTGAATTAAATCATAATATTATCTGTAATCGTTGTGGATTAATACTCATTTATTGCAACAATGACTGCTTTATTAGCTTTTTTTTTAAATAACATACATCAATTATTATGTTGCTATTTGTTAATCTATTCTGAAATTAATAACACCACTAATATGTCGTGTTTGATGTAAAGTGAATGTAGCTTCCTTTTCAAGGAGAATAACTTTTACTTCTGATTTTTCCTTGATTAAATGACACGCTGTTGATAATCCAACAATTCCTACTTCAATTACTACAATATCTGCCTTCAATATGTTCTGATTAAATTATAACCTCCAGTAATTTTTATAATCATTTGGATTTAGTACTCCTTTAATATCAAACATATAAATTTCATCTTTTGATAATTTTTGAAAATCTTCAGGTTTCATTTGAATGTATTCTTTATGTCCTACTGACAATACAATTATGTCATATAAACCAACAGGTTCATCTATTAATGTAATTCCATATTCATGCGCTAATTCATTTGGACTCCCATGAGGATCCACAACAGCCACTTGGATCGAATAATCCATTAATTCCCTAACTAAATCAACGACTTTAGAATTCCGAATATCTGAAACATCTTCTTTAAAAGTAACACCCATTACCAAAACTTTTGATTTTCCGGGGTTTTTGCCTTGCTCAATTAAAGATTGTACTATTCTTTTAGCAATAAAACTAGGAATGAAATCATTCACTCTTCTTCCTGCAGCAATTACCTGAGGATCTATACCTAATTGTTTGGCTTTGTGAATTAAATAAAATGGATCAACACTAATGCAATGCCCCCCTACCAAGCCAGGTTGGTATTTATGAAAATTCCACTTTGTTCCAGCAGCTTGAATAACTGCCTTCGTATCAATTCCCATTTTATCAAAAATAATAGCCAGTTCATTCATCAATGAAATATTTATATCGCGTTGTGTATTTTCAATAACTTTTGCAGCTTCAGCAACTTTTATGGATTCTGCTTTGTGCAATCCAGCTTTAATTATAGTTCCATATACATCCGAAATTACTTCTAAAGCTTCCTCATCGTTACCTGATACAATTTTTAATATGTTAGTTAAGGTCTTTACTTTATCACCAGGTACTATTCGTTCGGGACTATAACCAAATTTAAAATCAGTTCCTCCTTTTAATCCTGAAATATTTTCAAGAATAGGAACACAGTCCTCCTCAGTACAGCCCGGATAAACTGTTGATTCATAAACTACATAATCACCTTTTTTTAATGCAGAAGCAACACTTCTGGAAGCTCCTAACAATGGATTTAGATTAGGCACTTTATTTTCGTCAATATCTGTTGGTACTCCAACGATATGAAAATGGGCTTTTTTCAAATCTTCTACATTAGATGTAAAGATAATATCACAACCTACAAAGGCATCCGAACCCAATTCCTTGGACGGATCTATCCCCTTTTTCATTAACTCTACTCGAGATACATTGATATCAAAACCTATTACTTTAAAATGCTTAGCAAATTCTAAAGCCAAAGGTAATCCTACGTATCCTAAACCAGTTACGGAGATAATTTTTTCTTTATTTACAAATGATTTAATTAATTTTGACATACTATTTTTGAAAATTTATTAAGTTCTATGAACAAATTTTAATATACTCCTCCTGTTACTAGTTTTTCATCATTGTAAATTCTTAACTATAAATCTTTTCACAATTAGAAACAATATCACTAAAAATCCTGCTAAAAATCCTCCAAAAAAAATAGCAGTTAATTTACCAAGTTTTTCTTCAGGCAAAGGCAATATTGGGCTATCAATTATTTGAATAAAGGGAGTCTCCTTTCGCACCATGATTCTAGCCAATTCTTGTTGTTTAATCAACTCAGTAAGTATTGCAGTATTTAATTTTACATCTACTTCTTGTTTTGCTGTAGAAATACGCCGAACATTTAATGCTGGGTTGAGTCCAAATGTTTGATCTGTAGCTACTGCAACACCTGCTAAAGCATTGTTTAACTCTTGTCGTACAGAGTCAGTTTGTTGCTCAAGAACTGATAAGTTATTCTTAGACTTTTTGGTTTTGATACTAACATAGAAATCAGTAACGATAGAAGCCAATGTTTCAGAAAAAACTTTAGCAAAAGACTCATTTATAAAACTTGTTTCAAGATTAAAGATTTGAATTTTTTTATCCCTTTGAGAAACCACCAATTCGTTTGCTATCAATTCATCATAAATAAGTCTTATAACTTTATTCTGCTTTCTAGTCAAGGCAGTTGCGTCTATTGGTAAGTCAATATTTGAAAAATCTAAATTTTTAGGTGCATTATCTCGCCAGCCTTTAATGTCTAGATATGCATTCGCTAATGATTGCTTTTTTCCATCGAAATATATTTCGGAAAGCAAGGTCTTTTGAACCATTAAGCGAGATTTAAATAACTCTAGAACATTACCTCCTTTAAATATACCGCCAGATGATCCACCTACATCTAAACCAAACTGACTCGCTAATCCTAATGCTGCAGATTGCCCTAAACCATCATCTTCCATGGCAAAGGTCATTGTACTAATGTAAACCGGTTTTTTGTAACTTGAATATAGTAGACCAAGAAAACCACCAGAGATAATAGCTACTGTTAAAATTAACCACTTACTGAAAATATATTTTCTCCATTCATTCATATTTAGGATTAATTCTTTTAAAGAGATCTCAGTATCTTTTGTGTTATCTTCCATCTTGGACTTTAAAAATAAGAAACAAACTAAAATAAAAATTAATTTTCTTTATGGCTTCGCCACTGTTAATCACATAAAAAAATATATGCTTAACTTTTAAAAAATATAAATAATTTATACAAATTTAGGAATATTAAACGCTTCATCTAATGATGTTGGTAAATAATACATCTAAAATATGTATTTAAATACAAATAAATTATCAAATTTGTATTGATAAAATCAAATTACATATCATTAAAAAAAAATATGAAAATCTTATTTACCATTTCTTTTACTGTTTTAGCATTATTAAGTAATGCTCAATTTATTAAAAAATTAAGTCTTGACGTAAACGTTGGAGGGCGGTTTGGAGGAGCGATATCAGATTCTTGCTTTTGCACTATTCCCGTTGACACAATAAGCAAAGAAAAAGCTGTGCTTTCTCCCGGAATACATGTAGATGGCGGAGTAAGTTACCGCCTAAATGAATTAATTTCTCTCAGAGGCGGTATTTCTTATGATGTATTTACAACTAGTCTTGGTTCTGAAAGCGATAATTCTTCATTAATGAGTGCATCTATTGAAGCAGTACTCAATTTAAAGAAATTGAAGTTTTTGGAATTAACAAATGAAAAAATGGACTTAAATTTTCACGGTGGATTTGGTTTATCGTCATTATCTAATACTAAATTTAAAGAAGGTAAAGAATTTTCTGATCCTGGAATCAAAGGAAATGATGACATGATTAACATTATTTTTGGTCTAACACCTCAATACAAGTTAAATGATAAAATTTCAATCAATTTAGATTTAGCATGCAGAATATTGTTAAAGCAAAATATGTATGTTAATCCTAATCAAGATGCTACAGTAAACGATAAAATAGGAAGTATTTTTAATGTTGCAGTTGGAGCAACATACAAATTTTAATTTCTACATTTTTTACACATCAAAGGGTTTTTCAGTCCTTTTTTTTGCTTATTTCTGTCAAAGATTTTGTGATTTTAAAAATTGAGCTAAGTGCAATGTTTTAGCTAATATTAAAAAAAGTATATATATTAAATAATTTTTTACTATTTTTGTATAAAATAATATATAATCTTATTAAAAAAAACTTATGAAACATTTATTTACAATTTTATTTACAGTTGTCGCATTATTCAGTAATGCACAATTTATTAAGAAATTAAGCCTTGACGTAAACGTTGGAGGTCGCTTTGGTGGAGCTGTTGCAGCTGACACTGTAATATCTGACACTTTAACTAATTATAAGGTTTCACCAGGAATTCATGCTGATGGAGGAGTTCGTTACCAACTAAATGAATTACTTTCTATTAGAGGTGGTATTTCTTATGATGGGTTTAAAACTACTGGTAATGTTAGGTCTGATTCTTCATCTACAGATAATTCTTCTTTAATCAGTGGTTCTATTGAGGCAGTAGTAAATTTAAAGAAATTGAAATTCATGTCTTTTATACCTGAAAAAATGGGTTTAAACTTTCATGCTGGACTTGGTTTATCGACAATGTCTAATTCTAATGTCAAAAAATTTAACACAGATAATAATATAACACCATCAGATCCAGGGTTAAAAGGAAATGATGATATGGTTAATATCGTGTTTGGTTTAACTCCTCAATATAAGTTAAATGATAAAATTTCAATCAATTTAGATCTTTCCACAAAACTTTTAGTAAAACAAAGTTTATATGTTAATCCTGGACAAGATTCAAGAGTAAATGACAAAATGGGAAATATTTTTAATGTTGCAGTTGGAGCTACATACAAATTTTAATTTCTACATTTTTAATACATTAAAGGGCTTTTCAGCCCTTTTTTTTTGCTTTTTTTTTAATACTGGATTATGATAAAACATTATCTTATAGTGCTTTGGCAAAATTATTATAAAAAGTAAAAATTAAAAAGGCAAAAATCTTTTAGGGAAAACCACAATAAATCATTAAAAATGGTGACTGAATCACCAGATAATAAGTAATTAAAAATTCACAATCAAACCTAAAAAAGGTAAATCGTTAAATTCTCTTATTCTTTTTTACATTTGTAGCAATGAAAACAAATGAAAAATTAAAAATAGCTGTAGTTGGTGGAGGAAGTTGGGCTACTGCACTCGTAAAACTTTTTTGCAATAACCTATCAACGGTTGGTTGGTGGATGAGAAATGAAGAGGCAATAGAACATATACTTCAGTTCAAGCACAATCCTAGATATCTACAATCTATTGAATTTGACACTAAAAAGCTACATCTTAGCGCTAATCTAATTGAAACAATTGAAAATGCTGAAATCATAATAATTGCTACTCCTTCCGCTTTTTTAACAGCTCTTTTTAAGGACTTACCGGAAGGTCTTTTAAGTAATAAAATCGTTTTCTCAGCAGTTAAAGGAATTGTACCTGAATTCAATGCAATCCCTGCACGATTTATTCATAAATCTTTTGCTACTCCTTACAATAATATAGGAATTATTTGTGGGCCCTGCCATGCTGAAGAAGTCGCATTAGAAAGATTATCCTACCTTACAATTGCTTGTGAAAATAATCTTATTGCGAAAGAAATGTCAGAATTATTGAGATGTCGATATATAAAAACAACGCTATCTGACGATTTATTTGGCACTGAATTTTCTGCAATACTAAAAAATGTCTATGCTCTTTGCTCAGGTATATCAGCTGGTTTAGGATACGGCGATAATTTCCAAGCAGTTTTAATTGCAAATGCCATACAAGAAATTGAACGTTTTATTGATGTTGTAAGCCCTGTGCACCGCGATACAAAAACTAGCGCTTATTTAGGGGACTTATTGGTTACCTCCTACTCCAATTTTTCAAGAAATAGAACATTTGGACATATGATCGGTAAAGGTTATTCTGTAAAAAATGCCCAATTAGAAATGAATATGATTGCTGAAGGTTATTACGCTACAAAATGCTTAATTGAAATCAACAAAAAATTTCAAGTAGAAATGCCTATTTTGGATGCGGTCTATGAAATACTCTATAAAAATGCAAATCCTGCTCTTGAAATTAAAAAGCTTTCAAATAAATTATCTTAATTCAAATTCTGATTCCCTATTTTTGTCATTGTAAACTAGTAAAATGAAAGTATTCAAATTTGGTGGGGCTTCCGTAAAAGATGCGTCAGCAATCAGAAATGTCTCAAAAATAATGTCATTATTCCCTGATGAAGAAATTCTAGTTGTTTTATCTGCTATCGGAAAAACTACAAATAAACTGGAGGAAATTCATCAAGCATACCATTCAATGGATAAGTTGACATTCCTAAAAAGTATTGCTGAACTAGAAAAATTTCATATTGATCTTTTAAATGAACTTATTAAAACTAATTCAAATCCAATTTATAATAAAATTGAAGTAGTATTTGATCATCTAAAAGCTAAATTCAATTTACCATATTCTCAAAATTTTTCATTCGAATACGATCAAATTGTTTCTTTAGGAGAAGTCCTTTCTTCGTATATTCTGAGTGCTTATTTAAGCAAAAATAATTTTTCTGCAATGTGGATTGATGCAAGAGAATTAATTCAAACAGACAATAATTTCCAAGAAGCTAATGTGGATTGGAAAAAAACTGAAATAGCTATTTCAAAGAAGATTTTACCAAAAATAAAAGAGAATAAATTATTAATTACTCAAGGGTTTATTGGTGCTACAGCAGATGGGGAATCAACTACACTTGGAAGAGAGGGCTCCGATTATTCTGCTGCAATCTTTGCCTATTGCTGTAATGCTGAAAGTGTAACCATTTGGAAAGATGTGCCTGGAATGTTAAATGCTGATCCAAAATATTTTGAAAACACTAAAAAATTAGATAAAATATCGTACAAAGAAGCGCTAGAACTTTCTTATTACGGTGCCAGTGTTATTCACCCAAAAACTATAAAGCCACTCCAAAATAAAGGCATTCCACTGTATGTGAAATCTTTCCTTGAACCGTTAAATGAAGGGACAATAATTCAAGAAAGCACAGAAAATGATAAACTTATTGCATCTTTTATCGTGAAACATAATCAAGTACTATTTTCTTTTACTCCAAATGATTTCTCTTTCATTGTTGAAGAAAACCTAAGCATTCTATTCAAAGGTCTCTCAGCTTGCTCTGCAAAAATTAACCTAATGCAAAATTCCGCCTTAAGTTTTTCTATTTTGCTAGACGAACTAAAAATTAACAAAGAAAAAATTCTCGAATACTTCAAAAAAGAATACACTATAAAATACAACGAAGGATTAGAGCTTATTACAATACGCCATTACGATGAGCAAATAATTTCGAAAATGACGAAAGGAAAAGTAATTTTAGTAGAACAAAAAACTCGAGAAACTGCACGATTTGTTGTTAAAAATAAGTTGTAAATACCACTTTAAAGGTATGTTTTGAGGTACATTAAATCTTAAATTTGTAAATGCTTGATCTCTCAACTATGAAAGTAGGAAGTAAGTCCGAAATTATCGCAATTGAAAATTGCTCTATTAAATCAAAACTGATAGAAATGGGTTTTTTAGTTGGGAGTTCATTAGAAGTTGTTTTCAAAGCACCATTGGGCGATCCAATTGCAATTGAAATAAATAGCACAGTAATCTCCTTGAGAAAAGATGAAGCTACTCTTATTAAAGTACGTAAAAAAAATTGATACTCATGTATCCATAAGTTTGCAATCAAATGAAAATTGCCCTATTTGGAAATCCTAATACCGGAAAAAGCTCTGTTTTTAATTTATTAACAGGTTTAAGGCAACAAGTAGGTAACTTTGCTGGTGTTACTGTAGAAAAAAAAGAGGGCTTTCTTACTCTTGGAGATAAAAAATATTCAATTATCGATTTTCCGGGGGCCTATAGTTTGTATCCTCGTGCAAAAGATGAGAAAATTGTCTACGATCTACTAACAAACAAAAATCAAGAATTATATCCAGACGCAGCGCTATTTATTGTTGATACTGCTAATCTAGAACGCAATCTTTTATTTTTTACACAATTATACGATTTAAACATCCCCCTCATTTTAGTCTTAAATATGTGGGACCTTACTGCTAAAAGAGGCATTGAAATTAATATTAAAAAGTTAGAAGAGGCATTTCCAGGAGTTCAAATTATTACTTCTAATGCCAGAATTGGAATGGGAAAAGAAAGAATTATTCAAGCTATTCAAACTTTAAATCTCACTGCTAGGAAATCATTTTATTTAGAAGATTATCAAGTTGCAGAAATTAATGACCAAGAAAAACAAATAGCCGAAACAAATTTGCGCTATGAAAAAATTAAAAAATTAATCGAAGTAGTTGAGAAAGTAAATGAAACAAAAACAGATACCTTTTCAAGGAAAATTGATAGAATTATCGTACATCCAATTTGGGGCTACGCTATTTTTATATGTGTATTACTAACTATTTTTCAATTTATATTTTCTTTTGCAAGTATTCCAATGGAATTAATTGATGGTATTTTTACTGATTTTGCCGCTTATACCTCACAAATTCTTCCAGTAGGTGTTTTTAATAATTTAATCTGCCATGGAATAATACCTGGAATTGGAGGTATTGTTGTGTTTATTCCACAAATTGCGCTTCTCTTTTTTTTCATTGCTATTCTCGAAGAAACAGGCTATTTAGCAAGAGTTGTGTTTATAATGGATCGCATAATGAGACCTTTCGGATTAAATGGCAAAAGTGTTGTGCCACTAATGTCAAGTGTTGCATGCGCGATTCCTGCAGTCATGGCAACAAGAACTATTTCAAATTGGAAAGAACGAATGATTACAATATTTGTAGCTCCTTTTATGAGCTGCAGTGCAAGAATTCCAGTGTATACGCTCTTAATTTCTTTAGTAATACCTAAAATCTATTATTTTGGTTTTATCAACCTGCAAGGAATTGTTCTTTTTTCACTCTATAGCTTGGGTTTAATTGCAGTCTTAACAGTTTCATTTATCATGAAATTTATTGTCAAAAGTGAAGAAAAAGGCTTTCTTTTGCTTGAGCTACCAAGTTATAAAAATCCGAGATGGCCAAATATCGGAATTAGTATACTTGAAAAAATCAAACTATTTATTTTCGATGCTGGAAAAGTTATACTGGCTATCTCCATTATTCTTTGGGCTTTGGCATCCTACGGACCAAATAATTCAATGGATGAAGCACTTGAAAAAACTAAAAAAATAAAAGGTTTCTCTATGTTGAGTAAAGTAGATAAAGATCGTGAACTTGCCTCTGCAAAATTGGAAGCTTCATACATCGGAAGAATGGGGAAATTTATAGAACCTGCAATAAAAGCGCTTGGCTACGATTGGAAAATTGGAATTTCCTTAATTACTTCTTTTGCGGCGAGAGAAGTTTTTGTGGGGTCCTTAGCAACAATCTATGCAGTACAAGACGATGGAGCGACTAAAACAAGGTTAATTCAGCGACTAAAAAGAGATAAAAATTCAAAAGGAGAAAAAACCTATACCCTTGCTTCTGGAGTATCACTAATGATTTTCTATGTTTTTGCAATGCAATGTATGTCGACACTAGCAGTTGTTAAACGAGAAACAAACAGTTGGAAATGGCCTTTAATTCAGCTATTCGTTATGGGAGTAATGGCGTATTTCGCTGCTTTTATAGCCTTCCAACTTTTAAGATAATTATAAAAATTTTAGCGCTTTTTTAATTTTATTTCTTTTAAAAAATTAAATCCTAAATAAAAAAGGTAAATTTATTCTCAAATGACACAAACTATTATTGTATTTCTGTGTATCGGGTTAGCAATTTTATTTCTTTTGCGGCATTTTTGGAAAATGTTTTTTCAAAAAAAAGATTCATGCGCAGGATGTGGAATTTCTAAAGCAATGGAAACAAAGATTTAACTTAAAAAAAAATGAGTCAATGTCAGTTATATAAGTACAATGCTACATTTTACGCTGTTAAAAAAGAGAACTCTGAATTTTTTAGTTCAAGCTTTTCAGAAAACGAATTAGACAATGAACATGTTGCTTGGCTTAATTTTCACGGCTTAGATGATACTAATAGTATTGAAGACTTGTGCCATAAATTGGATCTTGATAAGATCACCAATGAAAATATACACACATCATCAAGAAGACCAAAAATTGAAGAATATCCAAAATATGTGTTCTTTCAAATTAAATCAGCGCTTCCGACAGAAAAAAATGATAATCTGTTAAACCAAGAACAAATTTCTTTCATTTTAGGAAGCAATTATTTGATTTCTTTTCAAGAAAAAGCTGCTGATCACTTTTCTGATGTTAGAGACCGAATTGTAAAAGCAAGGGGTAAAATTCGATCAAAAGGTCCAGACTTTTTATTATTTAGAATGCTAGAAGCTATTATAGATAATTATTTTGAAGTTTTAGAAAGCATAACGGCAAGAATAGAAAATATTGATGAGCGTATTCATAACACAAATAATAAGGCGATTTTTAAGGAAATTGAAATAGAAAAAAGAAAACTAATTGAACTTAGAAAAATTGTTCAACCAACACGTGACATTACCTTACAAATTCTAAATAGTGAAAGTAATTTTCTCGACAAATCAAACCTTCGTTATTTTGCTAATTTAAAATCATCCTGCTTGAGTATTTTGGAAGAAATTGATGCGAACAAACAAATTCTTGAAGGATTAACAAATTTATATTATGCTAGTCAAGGGCAGCGAATGAATCAAATTATGAAAGTATTGACAATCGTAAGTGCAATATTTATTCCTCTTACATTTATTGTTGGTGTATATGGAATGAATTTTGAAAATATACCAGAACTAAAATACCAAAATGGTTATTTTATAATTATGGCTTTTATGCTTATTCTAGGTATAAGTTTATTGATGTATTTCATAAAACGAGGTTGGTTAAAACGAGAAGATGAATAAAAAAATCTTGTTAATGTTATGTTAAAATAGTTCTAATTAAGTTAAAATAGAATACATTTATAAAAAAATAACTTATGAAAAAATTAATTTTATCTATCGCATTGATGTTTGGAACTTCAGTTCTAATAAATGCACAAATTGAAAAAGGCCCAAAAATTGAATTCAGTAAAGAAGTTCATGATTATGGAAATATCAAATATGGTGGAGAACCAAACTGCACATTTGAGTTTAAGAATACCGGTAACGAACCTTTAATTATTACCAATGCAAAAGGATCATGTGGATGTACTGTTCCAGATTGGCCGAAAGAACCAATTGCTCCAGGAGCAACAGGCGTTATAAAAGTTAGATATGACACAAATAGACCTGGACCTATAAACAAAAGTGTAACAATTTCTACAAATGTTACTACAGGAAAAGATGACCAAGGTAATCCTTCTTATTATGATGCAGTAATACGTATTAAAGGTGAAGTTGGACCTGCTCCAGAGAGCGGAACACCCGTTAACACTACTGGTGCACCAACTAACAACTAAATAAAAGTTTTATTATTTAAAAAAAGACCACTTAATAGTGGTCTTTTTTTTTGAAAATTTATACGATGACAATTTCTGAAAAATTTGATGCAGCGTGTTTCCATGATTGAATGTTACCTTCTCGTGTAATTTGAATAGTTTTCATTCCAGCCTTATCTGCGGCGGCTAGTTCTTCTATTACATCCGAAAGAAATAATATGCGATTTTGAGGTAGTGCAAGTTTTTTCGTTATCAAGGAATATGTATCACTATCTCTTTTACTACCAATGTTGGTATCAAAATAATTTGAAAAATAAGTTGATAAATTACCTTTTACACTATGACTAAATAGTAACTTTTGAGCATTTACTGAACCTGAGGAAAAAATACCCATTTTCTTGCCTAGAAAATTCCAATTTTCAAGCATTACAGGCACATCATCATACACGTGACCAAGTAATTCACCATTCTGATAACCTTTCTGCCATAAAATACCCTGCAAAGTTTTTAAGGGTGTAATTTTTAAATCTAGCTGACACCATTTCTTTAATTGAAATATTACCTCTTCACTTGTTGTAATATCTCTGTTTTCATCTTGTTTTACTAGACGTAATACTTGACCAAAAGCGTACTTTACTTCCTTTATATTTGAAAGTTTATTGATATCATCAATATTTGAAAGAAAATATGGAAATAATACATCCTTTACAAAAGAAATGGAAGAAGTTGTGCCCTCAATATCCATTAAAATATAATCACAATCAATTTTCACGAGAAGGCATTATAAAGTTTGAAAATTTTAACTCAATTCCAGAATTTGTATAATCCGGTACCCAAGCACTAACATCCATAAAAACCCGTATTGCTTTAACAAAAGGATTTTTTTCTCCTGCATCAAACCAATGCTTTGTACCTGCAGGGACGCTGATTAAATCTCCAGCCTCACAGAGTAAATTAAATACTGGTACATTTTCTAAATTAAACCAAAATAAACCTTTTCCGTCAACAAAAAAACGTATTTCATCTTCAGAATGTGTGTGCTCAGCAAGAAATTTATTGCGTAAGGTGCTATAATTTTCCGTTGTAGCGTTAATGGATATGACATCTGCGGTCTTATAACCAGAATTCTTCATAAAAGGTACTAAATCTTTTGAATATGCAGCTAATATTTCTTCTTGAGTAGCGGCATCATCAAAAACAATGTCACATTTCCATTGATCAAAAAAAATACCCTGACTATTTAAAAAAGTATGTATGTCTTTGGGACTTTCATACTGAGTATTTAAGGAAGGAATAGAAAGTAGTGCCATTATTTTTGAGTTAAATTCCATTCAAGTTGACAAAGATAATCCAAGGTTTCAAGATATTTTTTTGCTTCAAATAAATTTTTTCCCCAAGCATAAGTTCCGTGCTTAGAAATAGCAAAACATGAATGAAGAATTTCTGATTTTCGAGACCACAGTTCCTTTTCAAAAAAAGACATGTCTTGACTATTTTCTAAAAGTGGAATTCTCAATTTCGAGAGATGAGAAACTTCTCCATCAAAGCCCTTCTGTATTTCATTTCCCTGAAATTCAAAATAATTTTTCTTTACTGAAGAAAGTAAAACAGGATAAAGACCATGGCTATGTAAGATAATTTTAGTTTCAGGAAAAAGCTTGTAAATAAAAAGATGAATAGCCGTTTCAGCAGATGGTTTAAAAGTAAGATTGTTTCCAGTAAAATATGCATTTTCATCAATAGGAATAAAATCAATTTCAGAAATTATACTTTTATCTATTCCTGAGCGTGAAATCCACATTTGATTGTTCTCGTCAATAAAAGAATAATTAGTTGAAGTAGCTGGAGACCAACCTTTCAGATTATAAACTTTAATAGTTTCAATAAGTTCTTGAATAATTGAATATTTGCTCATATTAGAAAATTGAAAAAAGCATCCATTAGAATGCTTTTACAATGATATTAATTGTTTGTTCTATGATTTTAGTAATTCTTCCTTTACAAGTGAAGAAATAATTTTCCCATCTGCCTTACCTGCTAATTTTGCTGACAAAATACCCATTACTTTCCCCATATCTTGTGGTCCACTAGCACCAGTTTGAGATATTGCTGCTATAACCTCAATTTTAATGTCTTCTGCACTAAGCATTTTGGGTAAGAATTCTTGAATTACATTCGCCTGTAAGAGTTCAACTTCTGCTAAATCTGCTCTATTTTGAGCAATATATAAATCATAGGTTTCAATTCGTTGTTTGTGTAATTTCATGCAAATTTTTAGTGCTGTTTCTTCAGAAACTTCTCCATTTCCAGATGTGCTTTCTAACAAGAGTTTTGATTTGATATCTCTTAATGGCTCCAAACGAACTTTATCTCTTGCAAGCATCGCTTTTTTTATCGCCTCATTAATCATACTAGTAAAACTCATTAGTCTACATTATCATGTAAGAAATTATTACTGCGCAATCCTGATTTCCCGTCTTCCTCCTCTGAAAGTCCAAATCTTGAAACGGATTCTTCAGAACTTGGAATACTTTGAGTTAACGAAATATTTCTGCGAACATAGGCTGGTTCATTTTCAAAATCAGCAATACCCTCGGCATTTTTTAACTTATTGGTATATTCCATAATTTTAAAAGATCTTTCCTGCGCTATTTTTTGTTGCTCTTCGGGCGAAGCATATTTTACTTCTGAATTAAGCTCCATAACTACTTCTTCTTCTAGCATATGACGAACAATTTCTTCTTTTTCCTCAATTTTATTTGAGCTTTCAGAAGCATCAGAATTAGAAACACCAATATCCCAAGAAAACTCAGGTTGAATATCTTTTTCTTCTGAATTAGAAGTTACTTGATTTTTACTAAATGCAATTTCTTGAACAAAATTTGTTTCATTATTTACATCTAAAATAGCAGAAGGATTAATCTCTAAAGCAGATTCAAATAGATCAAAGGATTTTTTTTCACCAAAATTTTGTGAAATTGAATCTGCAGGAATAGTATTATCAGTTATTTGTTCCGATTTTAAAAAAGGTTCCTCTGAAAACGCGTCTTTGGAATTTCCAGAACCTTCAACAGAACTAACTGGATTCGTCAAAAGACTTGTAATTTCTTTATTGTTTTCACCATGTAAATCTACAACTTTTCGTTCTGGTGCCTTTTCAAAGCCATTTAATGGTACATCTTTTAAACCAGCTGCAATCAAAGTTATACTTATTTTTTCTCCCAATGAACTATCAAGTCCATGACCCCAAATTACATCTGCAGTAGCACCAGCAGCTTCTTGAATATAATCGGTGATTTCAGTAATTTCATCCATCATCACTTCTTTAGATCCATAGGTAATATTTAATAATACATAGCGAGCCCCATCAATTTCATTGTCCATGAGTAAAGGAGATGAAAGAGCAGATGTAACCGCTTCAAGAGCACGATTTTCACCTTCAGCACTTGCGCTACCCATGATTGCGTGACCACTATTTCTTAAGACAGTGTTCACATCATTGAAATCTACATTAATTACTCCTGTTACAGAAATTACTTCAGCAATTCCTTTTGCAGCGACAGTTAAAATATCATCAGCATACGAAAACGCATCTGTAAGAGACATATCTTTTCCAAATTCTCTCAAGCGTTCATTATTAATCACAAGAAGTGTGTCAACATTTTCACGCATTTTATTTAAACCTTCCTCTGCTTGGAGACGGCGTTTTTTTCCTTCAAAATTAAATGGAATCGTTACGATACCCACAGTTAAAATACCTAAATCCTTTGCTACTTTTGCAATTACTGGAGCTGCTCCAGTTCCTGTACCACCACCCATACCAGCAGTCACAAATACCATTTTAGTATTCTTTGAAAGTAAATCGCGAATTTCATCAATATTCTCATTCGCTGCTGCCATTCCAACTTCAGGAAGCATTCCTGCACCTCTACCATCAGTCAATTGAGCTCCTAATTGAATCTTATAAGGGACAGGAGAAATATCAAGTGCTTGACGATCAGTATTACATACAATAAAGTCTACACCAACAATTCCTTGGTTAAACATGTGATTTACTGCATTACTTCCACCACCACCAACACCAATAACTTTTATAATTGAGTTATAGTCTCTCGGTAAGTCAAATTCCATTTTTGGCATATCAAATTCCATAATATTATTTTAATTGTAATTAATTTTCATCTGTAAAAAATCCTTGTGCTTTAGTTAAAAACTTATCAAAAAAAGTTCCTCTTCGTTCTCTATTTGAGTGCTTTGTAACTTCTTCTTTGATAGATTTAGTAACCACAGGTTCCTTTATGTCATCTAGCTTTTTAAATCCTTGCAAAACCAAACCAATTCCAGTAGAGAACATTGGACTTTCTATGCCTTCAATATCATTTGAATTAGCAAGATGCTCTGTTGGGTATCCTATTCGAGTATCCATTCCCGTCATATATTCAAACAATTGCGTTAAATGCTTTAATTGGGCGCCGCCTCCAGTAACAACAATTCCGCCTATCAATTTTTTACTGTAGCCAGAATTTTTAATTTCATAATTCACCAACTCAATTATTTCTTCCATTCTAGCTTGAATAATGCTTGATAAATTCTTAAGCGTAATTTCTTTAGGTTCTCTTCCGCGTAATCCAGGAATACAAACGACTTCATTTTCTCTATTTTCAGATGCACTCGCACTTCCGTACTTTATTTTCAGAGCTTCAGCATGACGTTGCATGATTTGGCATCCTTCCTTTATATCATTTGTAATTATATTTCCACCAAATGGGATAACTGCTGTATGACGAATAATTCCGTCTTGGAAAATAGCAATATCTGTTGTTCCACCTCCAATATCGACAAGAACAATTCCTGCTTCTTTTTCTTCATCACTTAAAACTGCATCAGCAGAAGCAATTGGTTCTAGAATAATATCGCGCACATTCAGATTTGCTCTTTCTATGCATTTTTTGATATTCATTACATTATTAATTTGGCCAGTAATGATGTGAAAATTTGCTTCCAATCTTACACCAGCCATACCAATAGGTTCTTTTATTTCTGGAGAGCCATCAACAATGTATTCTTGAGGAATAACATCAATGATCTCTTCGCCAGGAGGCATAACCATTTTATGCATATCGTCAACAAAGAAATCAATATCCTCCTGAGAAATCTCACTTGTATTATCCCTTTTTGTATACATTCCCCTGTGCTGAATACTTTTAATATGCTGTCCAGCGATACCAACATAGACGTTTTTTATTGACAAGGTTCCTTCTTTACATAATTGAGCAGCATTTACTGCAGCTGTTATAGACTGAACCGTTTTTTCAATATTAGCAACAACACCATGCATTACTCCCATGGATTCACTTTTACCCATTGAAATAATTTCAATTTTATTGTGTTCATTTTTACGACCAATAAAACAGGCAATTTTAGTTGTACCTATGTCTAAGCCTACAATAACACGTGTATTAACTTGTCCGCTATCTTCTTTTTCTACAAACGATTTGCCCTTCATATTTTACACTTATTTCATTATATTTATCCCAACCTTCGTAGGGCATTGCTTCTTCATAAAAAACCCTCAATCGATCAAACTTTTCATTTATTTCTTGTTCTGAATATGCAGAACCGAAAATTATTTTTTGATCGCCCAGCAGCGGAATTAATATAAAATCACCATTTTTTTCCAAATACACTTGGCCAATAAGTTTTGACATTAATGTATCATTACAAACATAACTTGAAATTCGATAGATTTCATCAATTTTTTTAATACTTTTCAATGAGTCGTTGTTGATAATTTCTGGCACTGATGTATGGGAAAACTTGTCCTTTATGAATCCAGAAAATATAAGTACACGTGCAGTATGCAGATCAGATCGATTCATCATAAATCCATCGTTATCGATATAAAAACTTTGACCATAAGAATTGAAAATACGAGCAATCGGTTTTCTCAATTCAATTTTTAAAAACCATTTCTTTCCAATTTGTCGATAGGCCTTTACATTTTTAACCTCTGTCATTTGGGCAATAGCCTTTTCAATTTTATTTATATTAAAAGCATTATTCTGCTGGCCATCAAACACCAACCTGAGAAATTTTAAACGATCCCACAATTCTTTTTCTGTTAGAAATGTATTTTCACCTTCAACATGTATCGAAATTTCAGGATTTAAAATTTTTTTATTTTTTTCTTGCTGATTTGAAAAAACAAAAACAGTAATTACACCAGCTCCGAGAAATATCCATAAAAGAATTTTCAACCATTTTTTCATTCTGCAGTAGTTAAATTTGATGATAATATTTCCTTTAAGGGAGCGACCATTTTATCAATATCTCCAGCTCCAATCGTCAGAACAATTCCTTTATCAAAATGATTAAAATATTGTAAGGCTTCAGAAGGCGACAATAAATATTTCTTTGGTAATTCCACTTTAGAATACAACCAGGCGCTTGAAATACCATAAATGGGTTCTTCTCTTGCTGGATAAATTGGCAATAAGATTAATTCATCCAATTTTGATAATTCTGCAGCAAATTCCAAAGCAAAGTCTCTCGTTCTAGAAAATAAGTGAGGCTGGAAAATTCCTGTAATTTTTTTATTGGGATACAAATTTCGCACTGATTCAATTAAAACCTTCAATTCATTTGGATGATGTGCATAATCATCGATAAAAACCAAGTCCTCTGTCCGAATTTGATAATCAAATCGTCTTTTCACACCTGTAAAACTTGAAAGTCCATTTCGAATTTCCAATTCACTCATTCCCAAACAATCTAAAAGTGCAATGCAAGCAAGTGCATTCTCTGCATTATGAGAGCCTGGGATTCCCAACTTAACATTATGCCAAAAATTTGTTTTTAAACGTACAGCCGAAAAAATAAATCCGTCTCGAAAAACTAAATTATTCATGCTATAATCTGCCGTTTCAGAATGAAGAGCATAGGATACTTTTTTGGCTAATGTAGGTAGATTTAAGCCCTCCTTTTCAATCAAAAAGCCATTAGGATCAATTTTCATTGCATACTGTCGGAAACCTTCATTAAATTGTTCTATACTTCCATAAATATCTAAATGATCAGGATCTACACCGGTAACAATACTTGAAAAAGGGGAAAGTTTTAAAAAAGACCGATCAAACTCATCCGCTTCAACAACTGTCCAATCGCTTGTCTCAGAAAGCACCAAATTTGAATTAAAATTAGTAGCAATTCCGCCTAAAAATGCATTGCATTTCCATAAAGAGTGATCTAAAATATGAGCAAGCATAGAGCTAGTTGTTGTTTTCCCATGCGTTCCAGCAACACATAATCCTTTTGATTGTCGTGTTAAAATCCCTAGTACTTCAGCACGTTTATAAACAGTAAACTCATTACTAATAAAATAGAAAAGTTCCTTCATGTCCTCCGGAATTGCTGGAGTAAACACCACAAATGTCGTCGCCTTATTTTTAAATTCATTTGGGATTTCTTCCCCTAAATCTTCATAATGAATCAAACATCCTTCTGCCTCTAATTTACCTGTTAAATCACTAGCGCTTTTATCATAACCAGCGACTTTAAATCCTAAATTATTAAAATACCTTGCAAGAGCTGACATTCCAATTCCACCAATACCTATAAAGTAGACATTTTTAAAACCACTAAATAGATTTTTATTTTGTTCCATTTTCTATTAAACTATTTTCGAATGCATCTACAATATCAGCAGTAGCATTTAATTTTTGTATTTTTTTTATCTCAATAGAAAGAAGCTCACATTTTTCTTTTTGCTTCAATAAATCCAAAGCAATCTTGAATAATAAATCAGGTGCTTCAGAATCAGTAATTAGAAATGCAGCATTTTTTGCAACTAGTGCATTAGCATTTTTTGTTTGGTGGTCTTCGGCAACATTTGGAGAAGGCACAAGAATTAATGGTTTTCCTACAATACATAATTCAGAAACTGAAATGGCACCAGCACGCGAAATAATCAAATCGGCAGCAGAATAAGCCAAGTCCATTCGTTCAATAAATTGATACAAACAAATATTCTTTAATTCTTTATCCTTTAAATCAATAATAAGTTGAGAATGGTATAATTTACCACACTGCCATATAATCTGTACTCCTGAATTCATTATTTCTTCAAGATTTTTTTGAACAGAAATATTAAGAGTTTTAGCCCCTAAACTTCCTCCCATAACCAATATTGTAGGTTTTTCATGGTCTAATCCAAAAAAAGTACATGCTTCAGCTTTGGATTTTAAATTAGCTGAAAACTCTTTTCGAATTGGATTTCCAGTTAATACTACTTTAGAATTTGGAAAAAATCGTTCCATACCCTCGTAAGCAGTACAAATACAAGCAGCTTTTTTGGCTAAAATTCTATTTGTTTTTCCAGGAAACGAATTTTGTTCTTGAATTACAGTAGGTATTCTCAAAAAATTTGCCATCATCAATGTTGGACCGCTTGCATAGCCTCCAACACCAATAACAATTTGGGGCTTAAAATCGATAAGAATTTTTCGAGCTTTTAATAAACTTCCAAGAATTTTAAATGGAAGGAGGAGATTTGAAAAGGAAAATTTTCGTTGAAGACCCGCTATTTTCAAACCCACGATATCGTAGCCCGCTTGAGGAACTTTTTCCATCTCCATTTTACCTATGGCACCGACAAAAAGAATTGAAGCACTTGGATTGCGTTTTTTTATTTCATCTGCAATTGCAATCGCCGGAAAGATATGTCCTCCTGTTCCTCCTCCTGAAATAATTGCACGTTCAATCAACATAAATAAACTTCTTTAAGAAACAAAAACACCCTCTTCTTCCTTTTTTCCCTTTTGTAATTGATTGGAAAAAGATTGGATAACTCCAATTGAAATACAGGCCATAATTAATGCTGAACCACCCATTGCAAGAAAAGGCATGTTTTGACCTGTTACAGGAAAAACTCCAGTACAAACTAACATATTAATACTCGCTTGGGTTAGTAAATGAACCCCAATTCCCATTGAGGCATACGTTTGAAATAAATCATCTGTTTTCAATGAAATACGAATAATTCGAAACAATAAAATAAGGTAAAGCAAGACAAGAAAAAAAGAAGAAAACAAGCCAAATTCTTCTACAAAACTTGCATAATAAAAATCCGCATAAGCTTCTGGCAAATATTCTTTTAATTTTCCGTCACCAACACCTTGTCCAAACAAAGAACCGTTGTGAATAGCCAACTGGGCGTTATTTGCTTGCGCATTGGCAATGTTTCCCATATCATTTTCAACACGTTGATTAAATCTGCTTACCCAAGTATCATAGCGAGGTAAAAGATTAAGTTGAGGAATAGTTACATGAATGCCAATTACAAGCGCAACTAATCCAATTCCACCTGCAGCTAATGTTGTAAGTTTCAAAAAAGGAACTCTTCCAATAAAGAGCATTGCCATTGAAAGTAAAAAGAGCATTGCTGCGGTAGAAAAATTATCTTTGATAATAAGTCCACAAATTAATAATATTGGAATCATTAAGGGTACAATTCCTTTTTCCCAATCATTTAATAAATCTTTTTTTCGAACTAGTAAACGAGAAATATAAAGTATCAATGCAAGCTTTGCAAAGTCAGACGATTGAAACGTTAAGCCAATAAATGGAATACGAATCCAACGTCCAGCATCATTTACTTTTGCGCCAAAAAAAATGGTAAAAAGCAGCAAAGCAAGTGCAATGTAATAGGCAAATTTTGAAAGTTGATAGATGTATTTTGAGTCGACTCTATGAATAAAAAACATTGAGGCAAATCCCATTAAAACATATATAAAATGCTTGAAAAGATATTGAAAAGGTGTTCCTCCCTCAATTTTAACAAGTATAGGCACAAAACTATACACTGTTACCAAAGAGAAAGCCATCATTAAAATCGTAATAATCCATATTACAGGATCACCTTTGAGGTATTTTAAATACGATCTTAAATTGGGATTAATATCTTTTATTTCCATTTTAGTTATAAATCAATAAATTTTCAATTACAACTTTCTAACCGCCTGCTTGAATTGATTTCCTCGGTCTTCATAGTTTTCAAATAAATCAAAACTTGCGCAAGCTGGAGAAAGTAAAACTGTTTCATTTTTTTTCGCCAAACGATAAGCATAAGCAACTGCCTCTGTTGCAGATCCAACCTCGACAATCGTTTCTACAAGGTGACCAAAAGCCTTGATGATTTTTTGATTGTCAATACCAAGACAAATAATTGCTTTCACCTTGTCCTTTACCAAGTTACTTAATTCGGAATAATCATTTCCTTTGTCCACTCCACCCATAACCCAAACCACTGGATTTTCCATTGTTTCCAATGCATACCAAGTTGAATTTATATTTGTGGCTTTGGAGTCGTTTATAAATTCAATTCCATTTACTTTCGCTACAAATTCAAGGCGGTGCTCAACATTTTCGAAGTCCTCAAGACTTTCACGCACAATACTCTTGCGAATTTCAACAAGGCGTCCAGCAATCCCTGCTGCTAACGAGTTTTGGGTATTGTGCTTACCCTTTAAAGCTAATTCGTGAATTGACATAGTTAATTGGTCTTTTATATTGATTATTAGTTGATTATTTACAGCGTAAGCACCTACTTTTATTTCTTCTTTCAATGAAAAAGGTGCAAGATTCATTGAAAGCTTTCTTTTTGATAATTCTTCTCTAATTATTGGATCATCATAATTGTAGATAAACCAATCCTCATGATTTTGATTATTGAGAATTCTAAATTTTGAATCCACATATTTTTGCATTTGATTTTCGTAGCGATCAAGATGATCTGGTGTAATATTTGTAAGTATTCCGATGTCAGCTTTGAATTCAAACATGTCATCCAATTGAAAAGAACTCAGTTCAAGCACATACCAATCGTGGTCGCCTTCTGCCACTTGTTTTGCAAAACTTTTTCCAACATTTCCTGCTAAACCAACATCCCAGCCTGCTTTCTTTAAAATATGATGGGTAAGCATTGTAGTAGTTGTTTTTCCGTTGCTTCCTGTAACACAAATAGATTTTCCTCTGGTGTAATAGCCCGCGAATTCTATCTCAGAAATTATCTTGACTTGCTTATTTCGAAGAGCGCGTATTAAGTCGGTTTTTTCTGGGATTCCCGGAGACTTAACAATGAGCTCAGCTTGAAAGATACGATCTGTAGAATGTGTATTTTCCTCCCATTCAATTTGATTGTTGTCTAACTCTTTTTTATAATCTGCTTTGATTTTCCCTGCGTCAGAAACAAAAACATTCCATTCTTGTTTTTTAGCAAGAAGAGCTGCACCAACGCCACTTTCGCCAGCGCCCAAAATAACAATATGTTTATTTTTACCCTCCACAGTTTAACGTAATTTCAATGTTACAATCGTTATAACAGCCAATAAAACAGCAATAATCCAAAAGCGCGCAACTATTTTTGCCTCATGAATTCCTTTCTTTTGATAATGATGATGCAGGGGCGCCATCAAGAAAATTCTCTTGCCCTCACCGAACTGTTTCTTTGTGAATTTGAAATAACCAACTTGCAGGATTACCGATAGATTTTCAATTAGAAAGATGCCACACAAAACTGGGATCAGTAATTCCTTTCTTATTGAAATCGCAAAGACAGCAATAATTCCTCCCAATGCTAGACTTCCTGTATCCCCCATAAAAACTTGGGCAGGATAGGAATTATACCATAAAAATCCAATACATGCACCCACAAAAGCGGATATAAAAACCACTAATTCTTCAGCATTTGGGATGTACATGACATTCAGATAATCCGCAAACTTATAATTTGAGCTAACGTAAGCCAATACTGCTAATGCAATTCCAATAATTGCAGAAGAACCTGTTGCTAAACCATCTAAACCATCCGTCATATTTGCACCATTGGAAACAGCAATTACAATAAAAATGACTATAGGAATAAAAAGTAGCCAGCCATAAGATTTATGAGAATCGCCAATCAACCAATTGTAATTAAACTCATTTCCCTTCATAAACGGAATTGTGGTTGTCATATCATCCGTTTTGATCCATTTATAATTCTCCCCTTCATTTTGAATATGTCTTTGCGTTACAAAAGTTTCATTCATTTTTAAACGATAATTCAAAGCAACTCTTTTATGAACAACTACCTCATCAGAAAAATAAAGGATACATCCTACTATTAAACCAACTCCTATTTGTCCTATAATTTTAAAACGACCTTTTAAACCCTCCTTGTTTTTCTTAAAAACCTTAATGTAATCGTCTAAAAATCCAATTAACCCAAGCCAAATGATTGAAATAATCATTGTAATAACATATACATTTTGGAGCTTAGCAAGTAATAAGGTTGGTATTAAAATTGCGGCAAGAATTATGATTCCACCCATTGTTGGCGTTCCTGATTTTTCAAGTTGCCCTGATAATCCTAAATCACGAACTGTTTCCCCAATTTGCTGATTACGCAATTTATTGATTATGCGTTTACCGAAATGAATCGACACAAAAAGAGACATAAGCAAGGCCATTGCAGCACGAAAGGAGATGTAATTGAATAAACCTGCACCTGGAAAATTGAACTTATCGAGGTAATCAAAAATATAGTATAGCATTACTTTTTCAATTCGTTAAACATATTTTCTGTAATTTTCAAATCATCAAAATCATGTCGAACACCCATAATTTCTTGGTATTTTTCATGACCTTTTCCTGCAATCAAAATAATATCACCTGTATTTGCTAATAGAATTGCAGTCTTAATTGCTTGCTTTCTATCTTGAATTGTTATTGATTTTTGCTTTTCAATATCATCTAAACCCGCTTCCATTTCTAATAAAATACTTTCAGGGTTCTCAGTTCTTGGATTATCAGATGTGAGTAGAACATTAGTGCTTTTATCGCAGGCAATTTTTGCCATTAGCGGTCTTTTTGTCTTATCACGATCTCCTCCGCACCCAATTACTGTTATTACTTTAGAAGCTCCTTTACGAATACCATTAATTGTTTTTAGCACATTTTCCAATGCATCAGGAGTATGAGCATAATCAATAATCGCTGTAATACCTTTAGTACTTTGAACGTATTGAAATCGTCCCTCAACAGATTCAAGAAGGCTCATTGTTCGCAAAACTTCAAGTTCATCTTCCTCGAGCAAAAGTGATACGCCATAAACTGCTAATAAATTATATGCATTAAATTCACCAACAAGTCGAGAATAAACTTCTTTTCCATTAATTTTTATCACCAAGCCAGTAAACTCATTCTCTGTTACTTTTCCTTTAAAATCTGCTGGAGTTTTTAGAGCAAAAGTGTGTTTAGAAGCAAGTGTATTTTGGAGCATTATCATACCGTTTTTATCGTCAGTATTGACAAGGGCAAAAGAGGTAGCAGGTAATAAATCAAAAAAAGTTTTTTTCACACGGATATATTCTGAAAAAGTTTTGTGGTAATCCAAATGATCATGAGTAATATTTGTGAATACAGCACCAGAAAAATTTAATCCTGAAATTCTATTTTGATGAATTGCGTGTGAACTTACTTCCATAAAACAATGCGTGCAATTCTCAGTCACCATTTGAGCAAGTAAACGATTTAAACTTACAGGATCGGGAGTTGTATGTGTTGCAACAATATCAGTAGAACCAATTTTATTTACAACCGTTGAAATTAAACCGCATTTATATCCTAAATCTGAAAAAAGTTTATAAAGAAGAGTTGTACATGTTGTTTTACCATTAGTTCCTGTTATACCAATAAGTTTTAATTTCTTAGAAGGATTCTCAAAAAAGTTACATGACATTGATGCCAATAAAGCTGAGGTATCACTTGTTTTTATGATTGTTGAATCAGTTAAATCTGGAATATTGTTTTGTACGACGAAAATTCTACAGCCTTTATCGTGTGCTTGCTGAACAAATAAATGGCCGTCAGTAGCACTCCCTTTAATTGCAAAGAAAACAGAGGAAGAATTTGCCTGACGAGAATCAAAAATCAAAGACCCGACAGGATGTTCCAAAGAACCTAAAACCGACTCAGTTTTAATATTCATTAATATGTCGGACAATATCATCATTGCAATTCTATTTTTATTAATTGACCTTTAGTTGGCAGTATTCCCGGATTCAAAGATTGTTTAGTTACACGTCCGCAACCAGCTAATTTGACAATCAATCCCCTACTTTCAAGAAGAAAGACAGCATCCTTAGCTGTAAATCCAAGAACATTTGGAATTTTATCTTTAAGAATTATTTTTTTTGAGAGTTGAACAGAACCTTTTAGAGTATCGGCAGATAACCATTCGCCATGGTAATTTAATTTATACCGAATATGCAATTGATCTAATACAGCTAATATATCACGTTTATTTCCTTTCTTAACAAGTGGCAAAACATTCTTTTTATTTGCATTTTGATTGATTGCCTTGTGATAAGAAAGTGTTGATGCGTAAATTTTATTTGCGATTTCTGCGAATACAGTTCCTGAAACCCTCGCGCCATAAATTTCCTTCTTAGGATTTGAAATTACTACGATACAAGAATAGATCGGTTTATCAGCAGGGAAATATCCTACAAATGAAGCTTGGTAAGCACTGTTTCTTTGATCATTGTATAATTTATTTTCGCCAATTAATTTTGCTGTTCCTGTTTTTCCAGCAATTTTAAAAAGAGAGCTTTTTAAATCAGACCCAGTACCATCTGTCATGACACCTTTTAGACAAGATTGAAGAATTTTAATAGTATTTTCAGAACAAATTTCTTCACGAAGAACAACGGGATTAAAATTCTTTACAACCTTACCATATCTCTCAATTCTTTCCACAAAAAGTGGGCGAAGCAATTTTCCTTCATTTGCTACTGCATTGTAGAATGCCAAAGTTTGAAGAGGCGTTTGTTGTAGTTCGTAACCAATTGCCATCATTGGAATAGAAAGTGCCGACCAACCCGGAGTTCCGATTTTTGGGATAACTGGAAAAGCTTCTCCTTTAATCGCAACACCCAATGGCTGAGTTAAACCAAATTGCTTTAAACGTGCTAAAAACTTTTCTGGATCGTTATGATAAGTACGGTAAATAAGTTGTGCAATAACATTGGATGATTTTTCAAATGCTTTTTGAATTGTTATGGTGCCATATCCAATACCGTGATTGGAATCCTCTAAACGTTTCCCGGGAAAAGAATATGAGCCAATAGCAGAAACCTTATCTGTAATTTTGAATTTTCCATCCTCTAGACCAGCCATGATAGAAGCTAACTTAAAGGTTGAACCTGGCACCTCATGAAAACCAACAGCATAATTGTAAGACTCAGTATATGATTTGTTATCATTGTTTGTAAGGTTTGCAATAGCACGAATAAAACCTGTTTTTACTTCCATCACTATTACACTTCCGTGTTCAGCATCCATATCTCTTAATTGTCTTTCTAATTCAGAATGAGCTACTTCTTGGATTTCTTTATCAATCGAGGTGATTACATTTGCTCCTTCAACTGACTCTCTTGTAATTTGTCCCGTTTTTTTCCACCCTGTCGAAAATTTCTGTTCTAGTTCTGCGCCGTCCTCGCCTCTTAAATATTCGTAAAATGCCCCCTCAATTCCAACTCTCTTTTCTACACCTCTGTCCATGGAGTAATAACCAAGAGTTCTTCTCAATAAATTCCCATTAGGAAGTTCACGCTCAATAAGCGCATCTGTATCAATTAAGCCACCCTTCATTCGTCCTATTCTGAAGATTGGTAATTTCCTTAATCTTTTTCGCTCGTCGTTTGTAACTTTTTTCCTTATTAGTAAATAGCGTGATTTATTGGCACGTGCTTTTTGAATTGAATTAATGTATTCTCGGGCTGATTTATCAGGATACATTTTGTGAAGACCTTCTGCTAAATCTGATAATTCATCATCAAAAACTTTTTGGTCAATAACCGTTGGATCCATGTGAATATCAAAATAGGTAACTGACGTAACTAGCGGATTCTTATTACGGTCTAAAATCTCCCCCATTCTGGGAATTCGATTTACTGTTCGAACAGGTATTTTTAAATCTGAGGAATCAAAAAAAGTTGAACGACCTTCTAATTGTAAAGAAATAGTATTGTAGAGCACTGTTATCATAATAATAACAAAACCAAAATAGATGGCATAAGCCCTGTAATAAAGAAAGTTTTTCTCTTTACTCATCTTTTTTCTTTTTCAAACGAATTACTTTTGTCGCATTTTTAGTCTCTTTCAATTCTCTCTTTTCTAGTCTTTCTACTAATTTATAGCGTCTTGTAACAGTTTCTAATTTTGATTTTACCTCTATGTATTCGGCAGCATTTTGATCGTATTCTCTCTGGGCATTATCAATGTCAACCGAAATTTGTTTTCCATAATATCCTTTTGCTATAATAAGTAGAAGCAATGCAATCAAAAAAAAGATATAATTCAAATTATTTAACACGAATTCCTTGGTTAAAAAATCTCCATTCAATATTTGAGAAAATGCACTAGCTTTCCCTGAACGTTTTTTAGTTTCGTTCTCACTTGAAGGCGCTTGCTTATTTGTATTTTTATCCTCAGTCATTCTTTACTGCAATTCTTAATTTTGCGCTTCTTGCGCGACTATTTAATCTAATTTCATCCTCGCCGGGTACAAGCGGATGTTTTATAAGCTCTTTAAATGGTTTTAATATATTTCCAAAGAAATCTTTCTGAATTTCACCCTCAAAAGAGCCCCGTTTCATAAAATTTTTCACCAAGCGATCTTCCAAAGAATGGTATGATATCACAACTAATCTTCCACCTGGCTTCAATAATTCGCTTGATTGTAAAAGAAGTTGTTTTAATGCATCTAATTCTTGGTTGACCTCTATTCTAATTGCCTGAAAAACCTGTGCATAAAATTTATGGTCTTTAAATTTTGGGGCAAAGGGCTTTAAAACAGCCATTAATTCAAAAGTTGTTTTAATTGATTTTGAGGCACGTTGACGTATAATTTCACTTGCTAAAGCACGAGAATTACTTAATTCGCCGTAATATCGAAAAATTGAAATAAGTTTATCTTCACTATCTAGGTTCACAACTTCAAATGCAGAACGCTCTGAATTTTGGTTCATTCGCATGTCCAAAGGCGCATCTTCACGAATTGAAAATCCTCGTTTTGGTATATCAAATTGATGCGAAGAAACTCCCAAATCTGCCAATAAGCCATCTACAGCCTCAAATTTGTGAGCCTTCAAATGATTTGATAAATAAATAAAATTTGAAGGAATAAAATAAAAATTTGGGGCATCCCAAGTATTTTCTTTTGCTGCAGCATCTTGATCGAAAACAATTAATTTACCCTGTTCATTAATTTGCTTGAAAATTTCTTTTGCATGACCCCCGCCTCCGAAAGTGACATCCACATAAACACCTTCTGGCTTAATGTCTAAACCCTGAATGCATTCCTGCAACAAAACTGGTATGTGATACGGTATCTTTTTATCCATTATCCAAATCGCCCATTACATCATCCGCCAAATCAGCGAAGTCTGCCATGTTCCCTTCAATCAGATTGAAGTATTTGGATTTATCCCAGATTTCAATACGGTCATTGTATGCAATGAGCATTACCTCTTGCAGCAATCCTACACGCTCCATAAGCGTAGTTGGGATCAATACCCGGCCAGCATTATCCAATGCTATCTGCTTTGCTCCCTGATGAAACAAACGATAAAACATTCGATTTTTCGGCTTAAACAAGTTCATTTTAGAAAGTCGAGCACTTACCTTTTCCCATTCTGGAAGTGGATAAAGCGTCAAGCAATCCTCAAAACCTTTGTTTAACATAAAATCACGTTGAGACGCAGGGGGAAGCTGCTTCCGTAAACCGGAAGGAAATAGAAATCGGCCTTTTTCGTCCAATTTTACCTCGAATTCTCCAACTAAACCTGCCATAGCGTTATAATGGGTAAAAATAATGGAATTTTACCACTTTTTACCACTTAACTTTTAATTGTTCATAACTTTTAACGTTTATATGCGAAAAAGGTTGCGATATAAAGTTTAATATTTTTTTAAACTCTTTAAAAACAATAGTTTTAAGAATTGTGGGAATATGTGGGAAACTTTTTAACAATTAATGTCAATAAGTAAAGAAGTTAAAATTTTAGCCTATTTAATGCCTACTTTTGCGCAATGTCAAAAAATTTAAAAAGCTGGGTTCTTCTTCTAATTCTTGCTTGTATATGGGGGAGTTCTTTTATGCTGATGAAGAAAGGAATGTTTACTGAAAATGGTGAAAAAATATTCAGCGCGCTACAAGTGGGAAATTTAAGAATGTTAATTGCTTCTTCGATTCTGCTTCCTCTATCACTTTACAATTTAAAAAAATAAAAAATAAAAAACAGCTTCTGTATTTATGTATTGTTGGCTTTTGCGGGAATTTTTTTCCTGCATTTTTATTTACCTATGCAGAAACTGAGGTCTCATCTGGTTTTGCAGGGATGCTTAATAGCTTTACTCCTATCTTTACGCTAATACTTGGCTTTGTGCTGTTTTCGAATCACATGACAAAATTTCAAGTTGTGGGAACGATAATTGGAACTATCGGTATTTATTTTTTAATTTCTTCAGGAAAAAATGTCTCATTTAAAGGAGACTGGAGTCATATTTTTGCCATTATTACAGCAACTTTTTTATACGGGCTAAGCTTGAATACAATCAAATATAAATTGCAAGAATTCTCAGCAGCAGAAATAACTTCCTTGGGCTTTCTACTTGTTTTTTTACCCTCTCTTTTCGGCTTCTTTTATTTCAACACAGCTTCTGTTTTTTCAGAAAAATCAGAAGCAATGAATGGCTTTTATGCTATTGCAATTCTTGCAATTGTAGGAACGGCACTTGCAGTTTTTCTTTTTAATGGTATTATTCGAGTTTCTTCAGCTCTTTTTGCTAGTGGAGTAACTTATTTTATTCCAATTGTAGCGGTAATTATTGGTTTTTATTATGGTGAAACGATCTCAAATTGGCAAATTTCAGCAATGTTCATTGTTCTAATCGGTGTTGTTTTGGCTAATTATGGAGCAAAACTATTTGCTAGAAGCAAGAAAACATAAAAAAGTTTGTTGTAAAAGAATAAAATTGTATCTTTGCAATCCTAATTTTAGGGACTAATAAATAAAAATAAGCTATTATGTACGCAATTGTAGAGATAGCAGGGCAGCAGTTTAAAGTGCAAAAAGACCAAAAGGTTTACGTACATCGATTAGCAGCAGAAGTTGGTTCAAAACTTACATTTGACCGCATTTTGTTGATTGATAACGATGGACAAATCAACGTTGGCGCCCCGGCTATAGAAGGTGCAATAATCACCGCAGAAGTAAATGATCACGTTAAAAGTGACAAAGTAATCGTTTTCAAAAAGAAACGTAGAAAAGGTTATAAAAAACGAAATGGTCACCGTCAACAATTTACATCTATTACAATTAAAACAATAAAAGCATAAATTAACCTTCCCTATTTTTAGGAAAAAATAAAAAACAATGGCACATAAAAAAGGAGCTGGTAGTTCAAAAAACGGAAGAGAATCTCATAGCAAACGTCTTGGCGTAAAAATCTTTGGCGGGCAAGCTGCAATTGCAGGAAATATTATTGTTCGTCAGCGAGGAACACATCATCACCCAGGATCCAACGTAGGAATAGGTAAAGATCACACTCTATTTGCTCTTACTGATGGACTTGTAGAATTTCGCAAGAAGAAAGACAATCGATCTTTTGTTTCAATTGTTACATTAGAGACAGCACAAGCATAAGATAAAATTCTTTAAAATTTGAAAGGTCGCAATCATTGGTTAGCGGCCTTTTTTAATGCCAAAAACTTCTTCTGAAACAAAAAAATTTGAACTATTAAAGTTCATAATGCTTAACTTTACTTCAAAATTAAAGACCCATAATGCTAGAACTAACACGTCTGAAATGTTACTTGTTTTCACTATTAAGTGGAGTCTTAATGATTCTCTGCTTCCCTTTTACTGGAAGTTTAACAATATTGGTTTTTATTTCATGGGTGCCTCTTTTACTTGTAGAAGATTTCATACAAGTTGATAAAAAGAAATCAGCTCTTGTTTTTTTATATGCTTTCATCACGTTTTTAATTTACAATATCGGAACGACATGGTGGGTTTGCAATGCTAGTTTTAATGGAGGAGTCGCAGCTATAATTACCAATTCTTTCTTGATGTCCATTACGTTCCAAGCATTTCATTTTGCAAAAAAACATATCGGCAGAAAACAGGGTTATCTTTCCTTAATCTTTCTTTGGATTGGATTTGAATACCTCCATTTTAATTGGGATATTTCATGGCCTTGGCTGGCATTAGGAAATGTTTTTTCAGTTAGAACTAGCTGGATACAATGGTTTGAATTTACTGGAGTTCATGGTGGTGCTATTTGGGTTTTAATATTAAATGTTTTAATTTTTAGATGTCTAAAGCAGTATTTGAATAATGGTAAGAAATTTCTTCCGCTTACGAAACAATGTATTGTGATTGGATTTATTTTACTAATACCAATAATAAGTTCATTCTTTATCAGATTTAGTGGTGGTCCTGTAGGGGAAGAAGGTGCAGATTATAAAGTTGTAATTGTTCAACCAAATATAGATCCATACAACGAGAAATTTGCTCTCAATTCAAGTGTAGAGACTCAACTAAGTAAGTTTTTCAAATTAGCCGAGAAAAAATACGCAAGTGATGTAGACTTACTCCTCGGACCAGAAACGGCGATAAGCACTGGATTTGTCGAATCAAATATATTGAATGAATCATTTTTTAAGTACCTCTCTTTAAAAGGAAATAAATGGAAAAACACAGATTTTTTAATTGGTGCTTCTACCTTCGATCTTTTTAAAACAAAGAAATCAAATGCTTCATTTCCTCTTCCAAACGGTGGGTTTTACGAAAACTATAATACTTCTATGCTTTTGACCTCAGACAAAAAAATTGACTTTATTCATAAATCAAAGTTAGTTCCGGGAGCAGAAATAATTCCTTTTTCATCTTATCTTCCCTTTTTAGAAAAACTTGCATTAAGCAATGGCGGGACATCAGGAACTTTAGGAGTTGAAGATTCCCCAAAGATTTTTAAAACACAAAAAACAAGCATCGCTCCTGTTATCTGCTACGAATCAATTTACGGTGAATTTACAGCAACCCAAGTAAGAAAGGGGGCAGAACTTTTGTGTGTATTGACAAATGATGGTTGGTGGGGAGATACTCCCGGTTATAAACAGCACTTTAGTTTTTCACGACTAAGAGCTATCGAAACAAGACGTTGGGTTATACGCTCAGCAAATACAGGAACTAGTGGAATAATTAATGAGTATGGAGATGTTATAGCAGAGACACCCTATTGGAAACCAGCAGTTCTCTCAGCTACGGTTCCTCTTTTAAAAACTCAAACTATTTTTAGTCAGCAAGGGGATTATATTGGCAGAAGTTTTTCTTTTGTGGCGGTACTAATTATTCTCTTTGCATTTTCAAAAAAGCTCAAGAATAAATTATCGAAATAATTTTATAGAACTCGATTTTATTTTCTTAAGAAATTTTAACCTTGTCTAACATTGTCCTAACAATTGCTTTTAAATCAAATGTATGTTTCCAATTCCAATCATTTTGAGCATGCGTTTCGTCAATGGAATTAGGCCAGCTGTCAGCAATAGCTTGACGAAAATCTGGTTCGTAATTAATACTAAAATTTGGTAATTCTTTTCGGATTTCTTCAGCAAGTTCTTTTGGTGTAAAACTAATGCCTCCTAAATTATAACTCGAACGGATTTTAACTTTTTCAGTAGGTGAATCCATTAAATCAATTGTTGCCTTAATTGCATCATCCATAAACATCATAGGAAGAGCCGTATTTTCACTTAGAAAACAAGTGAATGGAACTCCTTCTTTGGCTTTGTAAAATATATCTACTGCATAATCTGTCGTGCCACCACCTGGTAAACTTTTGTAAGATATTAATCCTGGATAACGAAGACTTCGGACATCTACATTGAATCTATTGAAATAATATTCGCACCAACGCTCACCTGCTTGCTTTGAAATTCCGTAGACTGTTGTTGGTTCCATTACTGTATATTGAGGCGTATTGTCCAATGGAGTTGTTGGTCCAAATACTGCAATTGAACTTGGCCAAAAGATTTTCTTTACGTATCCTTCTTTTGCTAAATCTAAAATAGTAAATAATCCTTCCATGTTTAGTTTCCATGCGAAATCTGGTTTTCGTTCTGCAGTTGCTGAAAGTAGCGCAGCAAGTAAATAAACTTCTTGAATTGAATTTGAAATAATAAACTCTCGAATATCCTCTCGGTCTATAATATCCAATTTTTTGTACGGACCATTTGCTATAAGCGCAGGACATTCATCCTTAATATCCGTAGCAAATACCTCAGTTATTCCATATTTTTTGCGCAATTCAATTACTAGTTCTATCCCAATTTGACCGCAAGCGCCAATAACAATAATTTTAGGCATATATTTATATATCTTGGTGCAAATTTAACTTTCTAAAATCACTTTTGACTTGAAAAAATTTAAAAAAAAACTGCATTAGATAAAATGCTAATCTACATGAGTAATATAAATGAATTGATTTACTTAAATTTGTATGAAAGGATCTAATTATTTGATTTTAAAAACAAAATAAAATGCCATTTTACCATAAACTCGGAAAAATACCGCCTAAAAGACACACTGTTTTTAAAAATCCTGATGGTGGAATTTACCACGAACAATTATTTGGAACGATCGGATTTGATGGAATGTCATCTTTACTCTACCATATTCAACCGCCTACAGCTGTAATAAAAATCGTTCAGCAAAAATCTGTGGCGCCAGAGATTGGTTTGGATAAAAATATGCAGATGCGAAGTCTACAAGGATTTAATGTTGAAGCTAAAGATGATTATTTAGAAAGTAGAACTCCGATGCTAGTAAATTCTGATGTTTACATAGAATTAGCAGCTCCTAAAAAATCGATGACCGATTACTTCTATAAGAATGCTGATGCCGACGAGGTTGTTTTTATTCACAAAGGAAGTGGAAAATTAAAAACACAATTGGGAAATATAAATTTTTCTTACGGCGATTATTTGCTAATTCCAAGAGGAATGATTTATCAAATGCACTTCGAAAATGAAGAAAATCGGCTGTTGATTATTCAATCTTTTCATCCTGTTTACACTCCAAAAAGATACAGAAATTGGTTTGGACAATTATTGGAACATTCTCCCTATTGCGAGAGAGATATTCGCGCACCTCATGAACTAGAAACACACAATGAAAATGGTGAGTTTTTAATAAAAATTAAGAAAGAAGATACGATGTACGATTATGTGTACGCGCACCATCCTTTTAATGTTGTAGGTTGGGACGGCTACAATTTTCCGTATGCATTTTCAATCCATAATTTTGAGCCAATAACTGGACGCGTGCATCAACCGCCGCCGGTACATCAAACTTTTGAAACACAAGCTTTTGCAATCTGCTCATTTGTACCAAGAATGTATGATTACCATCCAGATGCCATTCCTTCACCTTACAATCATAGTAATATTGATTCGGATGAAGTTTTGTATTATGTTGATGGTGATTTTATGAGTAGAAATCACGTGGATAAAGGGCAAATAACACTCCACCCTTCTGGAATTCCGCATGGTCCGCATCCTGGAGCGTATGAAAGAAGTATTGGGCAAAAAGAAACAAAAGAACTTGCTGTTATGATTGATACTTTTAAACCCTTAAAATTAACAAAGCAAGCTTTAGGTATAGAAATGTCAGATTATATGAATTCTTGGGTACATTAATTAAAACAATAGATGAATAAAGAGATAAAAAATATTGAATACGGTTTAGAAAAAATATTTGAGGGAGCTCAGGATTTTTTGCCCTTACTTGGAACAGATTATGTAGAATTTTACGTTGGAAATGCAAAACAAGCAGCGCACTTTTATAAAACAGCTTTTGGATTTCAATCTCATGCATATGCAGGATTAGAAACTGGAATGAAAGACCGTGTTTCGTATGTTTTAAAGCAAGATAAAATTCGCTTGGTTTTAACAACTGCCTTAAAAAGTGAATCTCCAATCGGGGAACATGTAAAAAAACATGGTGATGGCGTTAAAATTATTGCCCTTTGGGTTGAAGACGCCAGAAGCGCTTATGAAGAAACTATGAAACGAGGGGCTAAATCATACCAAGAACCACTTGTTACAAATGACGAAAATGGCGAAGTTGTGAGTGCCGGAATTTATACTTACGGAGAAACTGTTCATCTTTTTATTGAGCGAAAAAATTACTCGGGAGAATTTTTACCCGGATTTGTGAAATGGGATTCTGATTACAATCCGAGTCCTGTGGGCTTAAAGTTTATTGATCATATGGTTGGAAATGTGGGCTGGGGAGAAATGAATACTTGGGTGAAATGGTACGAAGAAGTTATGGGATTTGTAAATTTCCTTTCCTTTGATGACAAACAAATTCACACGGAATATTCTGCTTTAATGTCTAAAGTAATGAGCAATGGCAACGGACGCATTAAATTTCCGATAAACGAACCTGCCAAAGCAAAGAAACGATCGCAAATTGAAGAATATTTAGACTTTTATGAGGGCTCAGGAGTTCAGCACATTGCTGTGGCAACAGATGACATCATTAAAACGGTATCACTTTTACGCGCCCGTGGAATTGAGTTTTTATCGGCGCCACCTCAAGCATATTACGATGAAATACCTGCGCGCTTGGGTGAACACATGAAAATGATGAAGGAAGATATCAAAGAATTACAAAGACTTTCCATTATGATAGATGCCGATGAAGAAGGTTATTTACTTCAGATTTTTACAAAACCTGTGGAAGATCGCCCGACCTTGTTTTTTGAAATTATACAACGAATGGGTGCAAGAGGTTTTGGTGCTGGGAATTTTAAAGCTTTGTTTGAATCGATTGAACGAGAACAAGAAAAACGAGGAACTTTGTAGGTTAGAATCTAAAAGTTAACTAACCTAAGCATCTGCTAAATCAAAGACTAATTCGGAGAGCAGTTCTTTTTTAAAATATTTTCTTGAGATTTCAAGTAGTTGGCTACTGCTTATTTTATCAATTCCTTGATGAATTTCTGCTAGTGTATCAATTTGATTAAAAGCCAATAAACTTTTCCCCAAACCTTGCATTAGTCCAGCATTAGAATCCATGCCAAGTGCCAAATGTCCTTTTAGTTGTGCCTTAGCACGCTGTAACTGCAAAGATGAGAGTTCTTTTGTTTGAAAAACCTGCAATTCTTTGTAAATAAGATCGATTGCTTTGTTCATGTTTTTTGCTTCCGAACCAACATAAATCTGCCAAAAACCAGTATCTGCAAATGTATTGTAACTCGCTTCAACACTGTAAGCCAATCCATATTTTTCTCGGACAGATAAATTTAAACGTGAATTTAATGCAGGTCCTCCTAAAATATTTATCAATAAAGACATCGCCATTCGATCATCACTTTTGTAACTCGGAGCAAGTCCGCCAAGAACAGCATGCGACTGAAAATTTGCTTCCTTACTCCGCTTTTTAAAGGGGATATACGTATTAAAATCTGCGGGAACTTCTCTCTTTCCTGTTAGAGGAATTTCTTTTAAGGAAGCTAAAAGTAATTTTTCAAGTTTTGGGTAAGCTAAATTTCCAACATACGAAACCACTAAATTGTCAGCCGTAAAATAATTAGAAACGAAAGCAACAAGGTGTTTTTTTGTAAAATGTTCAACACTTTCCTTTGTACCGAGAATATTATTTCCCAAGGGATGATTTTTAAATAACTCTGCTTCAAAATCGTCAAATATTTTATCTGAAGGACTATCTAAATAAGAGTTTAATTCGTCAAGAATCACCTCTTTTTCTTTTTCCAATTCCTTTTCAGGAAAAGTAGAGTGAATAGAAATGTCGGATAATAAATTAATGGCTTTTGCAGTATGTTCTTTTGAGAATGAAGCGTATAAACACAAATCTTCTTTTGCAGTGTAAGCATTTAGTTCGCCGCCAACAGCATCAATACACGAAAGAATATTGAGTGCTTTGCGTGAAGTCGTTCCTTTAAAAACACAGTGTTCAAGAAAATGCGCCAAGCCAACCTCATCTTTTTTTTCAAAACGCGAACCAGCAGCAAAAAAATAGCCGAGATGGGCAACTTGATTTGGAACATTCAAGTACACAACGCGAACGCCATTTTTTAAAACATGACAACTTGGTTCAATTTGTTTCATCAAGGATTTTTACGGTAATTTATCCATTTTCCATCTATAAATTCATAACAACAGCGATCGTGTAAACGCGATGGTCGACCCTGCCAAAATTCTATAGTGTTTGGTTTTAAAGCATACCCACCCCAATGCGGAGGACGCGGAACTTTTTCTGGAAATTGACTATTCAATGCCTCCAATCTGGTTATTAAATCTTGACCGTCATTGAGTTTTTCAGATTGATTTGAGGCCCAAGCAGACAATTGACTTTGACGTGGGCGACTTTCAAAATAAGCATCACTTTCAAGAGCAGGAATTTTTTGTACGATACCTTCTATTCGAATTTGACGCTCTAAGCCAGGCCAAAAAAATAAAAGAGCTGCCATCGGATTTTTTTCTAAATCAGTTCCTTTCTGGCTTCCATAATTTGTATAAAAAACAAACTCAGAATCCCTTAATTCTTTCAAATATACAATTCTAGAACTCACTTTTAAGGAGCCTGGCGAAACAGTTGAAAGAGAGCAGGCATTTGGTTCTAGTTCATTCTTAACATTTGCTTCATCAAACCATTTTATGAATTCATCAAAAGGATTTTCTCCAAAAACATTTGCTAGATTTCCTTTTTCAAAATCTTTGTGTGAATCGCGTAATTTTTGAATCCAATCCATTGTCTACTCTTCTTTATCGGAAAATTCATCAGAAATTTCACTTTCATCTTCCTTATTAATTTCTAAGGCTTCTTTAAAGTCATCAAAATCAGTTCCCGGAGCACTAAAAATCTCTCCTATTGATTTCGGTGGATTTTCTTCAGCATCCATTTTAGATTTTTTTCCTGGTAAAGCAACTTCTTCTTCTTTGTATGGGAAAATCTCAACTATTGGAGAAGCAATAATGGAAATAATTTGATAATCTAACATCAATGTCTCCAGACTCTCTTCAATTCGTTCGTAAGAATCTTTTACAGTTTTTGCAGACACGAGGAAATTTTGGGTGACTGTTCTTTTCTTATCTCCTTCATCATCGATATTGTCGTATGAAATTTTGCATTTAAACCATGTATCAGCATCATCATATTGAAATATATCTTGAATATCTTCACGCGTAATTCCCATTACTGAAAATTCTCCGCGAATGAAAGTACCAAGCTCTTCGTAAATACGTGCTTCAGCATCCGTAAATGTCATTGCAGATAATAAATAAGGTTCAGAAACCCTTTTAAAAGATCCGCTTTCTAACTGTTTTGTGTATTTGACTTTTACTTTAAACCAAGTATTCATTTTTTGATAAATTTAGCTTACAAAGATACATATCAAGAAAGTAAAAAAATGATTTGTTGAAAAGATTATTTATCCCTTTTCAAAAATAAAAAACTTTAAAAAAGTGCAGTTAAAATTTATTAGCTCTAAAAGTGTGACAAACTCACAATATTGCGTTAATAAAACTATGTTCTTATTTCAAAAGAAATGAAAAGGGAATGTAAATTCGTGCTTGAAATGAAGACAAAACTTATTCTCATCACAAAATGGTTCTTCGGAATACTTTTTGCATTATTCATTTTGATATCAGGTCTAGTTTACCTTTTTAAAGACCGAATTTGTGGCTTAGTTGTTACAGAGGTGAATAAACACTTAACAGTTCCAGTAGCTGCATCTTCTGTTGAATTAACATTTTGGGGAAGTTTCCCAAATCTTTCAGTAGACTTTAATAATGTATTTATTCAGGATGCAGACCCTAGATCAACAGCACGAGATACTTTATTATATACAGATCGTATTCGTCTAAAATTTAATCCTATTGATGTATGGAATAAAAATTACCACATAAAAGCAATAGAAATTTCTCCTGGAACACTGAATTTAAAACTCGATAAAAAAGGAAAAGCTAATTATTTGATTTTTAAAGCTTCAAAGGAAAAATCTGAAGAAGATTTTAATTTAAAATTAGAAGAAATAAATCTTGATAAATTTAGATTTAGTTATGAAAATTATCAAACTAAGCAATTCTATAAAACACTTTTTAATGAAGCTGAATTTTATGGTGACTTTAACTCAAAAAAATACAAGCTGTCAGCTAGCGGAGATGTTTTGCTAAAGGTTGTAAAAAGTGGTGAGCTTACTCTTCTTTCTAATAAAGCGATTGATTTTGGCCTAAATATCCTTGTAAATCAAGTTGACAGCACTATTACTTTTCCAAAGGCACTCATAAATATTGAAGATTTACCTTTTGAATTAGAGGGTGCTATTACTTCAAAACGTTTAGATTTTCGAGTGCGATCAAAAAATATAATACTAACAGATTTGATAAATAAATTGTCATTAGACGAAGAAAAAAAAATGAACAAGTTTAAGGGCGAAGGAAAAATTAATTTTGATTTAATAATTGGAAGCAAGTTAAACTCTAATAACCCAATGGATATAACATGCAAATTCGGCATTGAAAATGGAGAGTTAATCGAACCTTTAAAAGGAATAAAAATAAAAAAAATTAAATTAAATGGGAAATATTCGAATGAAGGAGGGGCAACAAAAGAATATTTAGAATTGTTAGATTTTAGATTTCAAACAAGCAGTGGCCCTTTTTCTGGCAATTTAAAAATTACAGCATTTTCAAATCCATTTTTTGAAGGAAAAGCAAAAGGAAATATAAATTTAATAAGCGCACAAGCAATCATTAGGCGTCCAGAAATAGAAAAAATAAATGGTTCTATAAGTGTAAACTCAACATTTGCATTTCAAAATAATACTTCAAAAGATGCTCTTGAAATGAAGTATTGCAATGGAAATATTCAACTACATAATGTATTCTTAAAATTAAAAGAAGATAAGCGGACTTTTGAAAAAGTAAATGGAAATTTATTTTTAAGAAATCGTGAGGCCGGAATTGAAGATGGTTCTTTAAAAGTTGGGTCTACAGATTTAAAAATTGAAGGGGTTTTTGGTAATATCTATGATTACCTAAACGGAAATGGAAACTTACAGACTGAGGTACATATTGAAAGTAATCATATAAATATAGAAGACATTGGTACAACATCAAAAGAACAAAAGATTATAGATGGAAGAGTCTATGCTATTCCAAGTGATATTAGAGGATTTATAAGCTTATCTGTTGGTTCATTAAAATATGAAAAACATCAATTTGATAATTTAATTGGAAGAATGGAAATACAATCCCGACGTCTTCATTTTCCTCAATTGAGTTTTGTAAATGCCGAAGCATTAATAAGTGGAGCACTTGTTATAGAGGAAAAACTTCCTGAAATCTTCACTATTACTGCACAAGTCGCAAGTAAAAATTTAAAATTTAAACCAATGTTTAAGGAATGGAATAATTTTGAGCAGACAGTAATCTCTGATGAAAATATTTCTGGAAGAGCAGAACTAAGCTTGTACTTTCATGCTCCCTTCGATTTACGCACAGGAGTAATTTTGAAATCAATTGATGCGCGCTTAGATATGAAAGTTTACGATGGGCATTTGAAAAATGTACTAGGGTTTAAAGATATAACAGAAAGCTTAAAAACAACAACAGGAAAATTAGTTATCGGTAAAAATAATATAGCCGTAATTGAGAAAAAATTGAGCGATGTTTCATTTAAAGTACTTGAAAATAGCATTTTAATCCACGATGGAAAAATTGAAATTCCCAAAATGCTCATTGCATCTTCAGCACTAAATCTAGAGATGTCAGGTACGCATACATTTGAAAACGAGATAGATTATAAATTTGGTTTTAATTTTCGAGAGCTATTAAATAAAGAAAAAAATACAGAGTTTGGAGAAGTTCTCGATGATGGAACAGGCTTAAAAATATTCATGAGAATGTATGGAACTCTCGATGATCCAATTATTGAATGGGATCAAAAAAGTAGAAAAGAGGCATCTAAAGAAAATAGAGAGGAAGCAAAGAAAGATGCTAAATCTATCTTGAAATCAGAGTTTGGTTTATTTAAAAATGATACAACTGTAAAAATATATGTGCCAAAAGATGTACCGCAAGAAGATTTAAAAATCCAATTTGGTCCGGCAACAAAAACTGAATTAAAAGAAGAACAGAAAAAAATTAAGAAAGATTCTAAACTAAAGAAAACACTTCAAAATTGGAAAGATCAACAGAAAAAAGAGGAAGAGGAAGGCTTTAAAATTGGAGGTTGAACAATTTAACCAAAAATTTTGTTGATTCTAAAAAAAAAAATAACTTAGGACTCTATAATTCTATTTTAAATTATCTCTCCATGATTAAAAAATTCCTTTTTTCACTTTGTATCTTATTTCTTTGCTTTAACCACCTCATTTTTGCTCAAAAAGAAGAATCAAATGTTATTATTTGTGAAGACTTTCACATTACAAGACCACTTTTAGAAATAAATGCTGAATTTCCTGTTAATAATAGAAAAATTGAAAGGGAAATGAAGAAGAAAATGAAGAAGAAAATTCTTGAATCGAAAGACAAAAAACACAGAGATCCTCAGCATTTTGAATTTTCTTTTGAGAAAGATGGTTACGAATATGGAACAGATTCAACTATTATTCAAAAAAATGATGGCTCAAGACCTGGACCTACTCAAAAGATAAATATTGCTGGGCAATCGTCTTCAAGTCGACCAATGGACCCCTCTGGTGCAGCTGGTAATGACTACTACATTCAAATAATTAACGCTACGGTTTATAAAATTTACAACAAAAGTACTGGTGCTGTTACAACTACAGGAACTCTTGGGAATTTATGGAGCCCTGCAACTGGTAATAGTGGTGACCCAATTGTAATGTATGATCGCTTCGCAGACCGATGGTTCATGGCACAATTTGGAACGGGTAATAAAATTTATATCGCGATTTCAACTACAAGTGATCCAGCTGGTTCATATTACACTTATACATTTACTTCACCTCAATTTCCAGATTACCTAAAATTTTCAATCTGGCAAGATGGCTATTATATGACTTCAAATCAAAGCACGAAAAAAGTTTTTGCTTTTGAAAGAGATGCGATGTTAATTGGCAACCCAGCAGCAAGATCTATTTACAAGACTTTTACTCCTCCTTCTGGTGGTGGATTCTTCTGCTCAATGGCAGGTGATTCTGATGGAAATACAGGCTTAGCTCCTGCAGGAACTCCATGCCCAATTTTTTCTTATTCAGACAATGCATGGGGAGGAAGTGTAATTGATGGAATTCAAATTTATCAAATGGCTGTAAATTGGGTTCCAACAACCCCTACGGCAACATTATCATTTGTCAGTGCCGTTCCCACTGCTAGTTTTGATGGGTCCTATAATTCAAGTTGGAATGATGTTTCTCAACCAGGTACTACTCAAAAACTTGATGGAATTGGAGGAACTCTAAGCTATCGTGCTCAATGGAGAAAATGGGCTACTTACAACAGTGTTGTTCTAGCTTGGCCAGTTAAAATCAGCACTACTCAAAGAAGTGTTATGTGGTGTGAATTAAGACAGGATCAAACTACAATGGCTTGGTCAACTTATCAACAAGGTGTTTTTACTCCAGATGCATACACAAGATGGTTGGCATCTATTGCGATGGACGATAATGGGAATATTGGCTTGTGCTACTTAAAATCAGGTGCTACAACTATTTATCCAAGTTTAGGTTATACCGGACGTTTAGCAAGTGATCCACTCAATACAATGACATATGCAGAAACTATCGCTGCTGTTGGAACGGCCTCACAAACTGGTGGTATAAATCGAGTTGGTGATTATTCACAAACAACGCTTGATCCTGATGGTAGTACTTTTTGGCATACCGGAGAATATATGGGCGGCACGAGTACTTCACCTGCAAGAACAAGAATCTATTCTTTTCAATTAATTTTACCTACCGCAGCTCTCGTTTCTGTTACTTCCTCAGATTCAGATAATTCAATTTGTGCAGGTACTGAAGTTACTTTTACTGCTTCTCCAACAAACGGAGGTACAAATCCTTCGTACCAATGGTATGTAAATAATAGTCCTGTTGGGTCAAATAGTTCAACTTTCACGACCTCATCCTTAGTAAATGGTTCTGTTGTTTCTTGTATTATGACTTCAGACCTAAGTGGTGCAGAAACTAACCCTGCAACATCAAATACCATAACTTTATCAGTTGTTAACCCTGTTACTCCATCTGTTACTATTTTTGGAAATCAGGCTATTTGTTCTGGTCAATCTATAACTTTAGGTTCATTCTCTAGTAATTCAGGTTCTTCACCTGCATATCAATGGCTTGTCAATGGAGTAAATGTAGGGACAAATATATCCTCCTATTCTTTTGTGCCTAATAATGGAGATGTCGTTAGTCTTGTTTTGACATCAAATAGTACCTGTGTTACCTCTAGTACTGCAAATGCTTCACCTGTCAATGTAACAGTTAATCCTTTGCCAATTACCCCTATCATTTCTCAAAATATTAATACTTTAACATCTAGTTCTGCAATTGGAAACCAATGGTACTACAATGGTACTTTAATTTCAGGTGCTACTAGCCAAAACTACACAGCAAGTTTAGTTGGTATATATACAGTTTTAGTTAGTAATCCTCAAGGTTGTTATGCTAGTTCTGTTGGGATAACTGTAAATGAATTTTTAGATATTGTAGAATTAGATTCTTACATTTTCACCATTTTCCCTAATCCATCTCAAGGCGACTTCAGTATTTCTTTTACGGCTTTTTCTGGAACAAACTATACTATAAAGATATACAATGCAGCAGGGCAATTAATCTATGAAGATGAATTAGCAAATCAAAATCAAAGTGGGAAAATTATTAAAGATATTCATCTTGGAGAACTTGCTTCAGGAGTTTATAACTTATTACTTTCTGATGGAAAAACAGAGTCTTCAAAAAAGATAATTATAAAAAGAAACTAATAAATCATATTTATTTTTTAATTATCCGATAACGTTTTCCTGGCAATTGTTCTACCATATTTTTCATCTCCATTTGGAATAACAAAACATTGATTTTTGAAGCTGACATTTCTGCTTTCATTCCAATTATATCTGAATGAAGAATTTCACCGTTTTCAAAAAGATTTAAAATCGTTGCTTCATCAGGTTCTAAGTTTAGCTCCAACTCTTTTTGAACTGAAACTCTTTTTGCATCCCAATTCATAAATGTTAAAAAATCGTTTGGTGAACTTATTAAATGAGCTTTTTGCTTTTTTATCAATAAATTACAGCCTTCAGATGTCTGACGACCTATGTCTCCAGGAAAAGCAAAAACATCTCTACTGTAATCATTTGCCAGTTCTGCTGTAATCATAGATCCACCTCTTTCCTTACTTTCAATTACAATAGTTGCATCTGCAAGTCCAGCAACAATCCTGTTTCTCATAGGAAAATTCTCCCTATCTGGATTTGTACCAATCATGAATTCAGTAAGTAAACCGCCATTTTCTTGCATTTCTTTTGCAATTTGCCTGTGCTGTGAGGGATAAATCCGATCTAAACCATGGCCTAAGACACCAATTGTTTGAATATTATTTTGTAAGCACAATTGATGCGCATGAATATCAACACCGTAAGCCAAGCCACTTACGACTAAAATATTTTTTTCTTTAAAGGATAAAAGTAAAGATTTTAATAGCTCTTTTCCATATTCTGTATGATTTCTCGTTCCAACAATTGAAACAATCTGTGTATGATTTAAATCCATTTTTCCTTTTGTGTAAATTACAATTGGAGCATCTGAACATTGCCTCAATCTTCTTGGATAACTAGAATCCAAGAAAAAATGAGTTGAAATTCCATTTTTATGATTATAATTTAGCTGTTTTTCGGCTAAATTAATTGCTTCTTCTCTTTTTAAAGCTCTCAAAAATGATTCGGTAAGTCCTGTTCGGATTTTGATTTCTTGTAAATTGCTTTCAAAAAGGAAATTTATATTTTCTAATTTTGATAAAACTTGAGAAGCACGAATTGGACCAATGCCATTTAGTTTACTTAGTGCTATTCTATAGATTTCGCTTGTTTTTGACAAAATATTCTTATTTTCGTCATCTTAAGATAATAAATATTATCATTTCATTGATAACATGACAAGGTATTTTATTTTAATTATTTTAATTTTATTAAACTCTATAGTTTTTTTTTCGCAGACAAAAGGCATTGTTTTGGATGCTTCAAATGGTGATCCAATTATTGGTGCTCGTATTCACTTATTATCTGGACAAAAATATATTACTAGTAATTCTGGTGAGTTTATTCTCAGTAATGTCAAATATCCAAATTCACTTGTTGTTTCTATGATGGGCTTTATCTCCGAAACTGTTAAACTATCAAAAGATACACTTTTAACGATTAACTTAAAAACACAAGTGCAAGAAATTAGCGACGTTGTTGTAACTGCAAGTAGAAGAAACCAAAATATAGAAGATGTACCAATTTCAATGGAAATAATTAAGCCAGAATTAATTAATAATAAAGGTTTTTCAAATTTAGAACAGGCAGTTGATCAAAGTCCTGGTGTTTACGCCATGGATGGACAAGTTAGTATTCGAGGGGGAGGAGGCTTTGCATACGGGGCCGGAAGTCGCGTTGCTCTACTTTGGAATGGTGTACCGATGATGTCTCCAGATTTAGGTGATGCAAAATGGAATGCTATTCCAATGGAACAGACTTCGCAGATAGAAATTTTAAAGGGGGCATCTTCGGTATTATATGGTAGCGGAGCGTTAAATGGAATTATTGCATTAACTGAAAAAGAACCAAGTCCAAAAGGAAATTTTTCTGCTAAAGTACAATCAGGGGTTTATGGTAATCCTAGAAGAAAATCAATGCAGTGGTGGGATAAAAACCCAACTTTTCATCTAGCGGATGTTTATTTTGGTAAATCTTATAAATATTTAGGATACACAGTAGGTGCAAATGCTTATTTAGATTCTGGTTTTCGGCAAGGAGAAAACGAAAAAAGATTTCGTTTAAATGGTTCTTTTTACTTCAAACCCAAAAGTAACTCGAAACTAAAGGGCGGATTAAGCTACAATGCACAATACCAAGACTTAGGAGTTTTTATTCTTTGGAAGAATGATACTATGGGTTACCAAGCTCAGGATAATACACTCTCAAGACAAAAAGCAATTCGAATTAATGTTGATCCCTACATTAAATTTTATGACAAATTCCAAAATCAACATCAACTAAAAACTAGGTATTATATTGTTACTACTGGAAGTGATGCAAAAGTTGGTGATGCTTCTATTGCAGATTTATTTTATGCCGATTATCAATTTCAACGGAAATTTGGGACTTCTATAAATTTATCCGCAGGTATTACACATAACTTAGGGCAAGTAAAAAGTTGGGTATTTGGGGATCATATTTCTAGTAATTCTGCTCTTTATGGACAAGTAGAGTCTAAATTAAACCGATTGGATATTACAGCAGGTATGAGAATAGAGCATTATAAATTAGACGATATGAAGGCTGATTCTCGCTTTTTTATAAATGATTCTTTGTCAATTCCTGTTTATCCTATTTTTAGGATGGGTTTGCATTACAAGCTAACTCCTGCATCACATATTAGAGCTTCATTTGGACAAGGTGTACGATTTCCTTCTATTGCTGAACGCTTTGTTTCAACTTCTGTTGGTGGCTTGACAATTTTTAAAAATCCAAATTTAAAACCCGAAAAGGGTTGGTCTTCCGAACTGGGATTTAAACAACTTGTTAAACTTGGCAGTTCTTGGAAAGGATTTTTTGATGTCGCAGCATTTATTAACGAATATAGCAATATGACTGAATTTACTTTTGGTATCTATAATCCACTAACTGGTGAAAGTCTCAGTTCAAATGGGATTCTTGATACTGAAGCTTATAATGAACTAATAGCACAGGGCATTATGCTCTCCCAACTTGTTGGATTTAGAGCTACAAATGCAGAAAAAGCTAGAATTACAGGATTAGAGGTTTCTTTTAATAGTCAAGGAAAAATAGGAGAAGTTGAATTAACTTCACTATTGGGCTATACTTATATGAACCCTATTAGCTTAAATCAAGATCCTACTTACCGTATATCTTTTTCTGATTCAACTTCAAATATGCTTAAATACAGATTCAAACACCTTGTAAAATTGGATATTCAAGCTACTTACAAAAAATTCGGCTTGGGTATATCTTTGAGATACAATAGTTTTATGGAAAATATTGATTTAATGTTTGAAGAACCTATAACAACTGATGTTGGAGAAATATTTATTTTACCCGGCTTGAGAGAATATAGAAAAAATTACAGTAATGGAGCACTTGTTTTTGATAGTCGATTTATATATCATATTACAAAAGAAATGAAACTTAATTTCATTGTAAATAATCTTTTTAATGCTGAATATTTTTCCCGCCCTGCAGATTTGCAAGCACCTAGAAATTTTTTACTTCAATTGCAATATGCTTTCTAAGGATATATTGTTGTAAATTAAAAAAAATACTTTTAATATTGATACTTAAAATCTAAGATGAAAAGTAAAATTCTACTTTTATTACTATTTATTCCCATCGGATTTATTGCTCAAATTTCTGGAATAGTAAGAGAAAAAAGTACAAATACTCCGATTGTTGGCGCTAAAATTACCGCATCAGATGGAGTAAAAGCAATTTCTGATTTTGATGGAAAATTTAAATTGAATAGTAAGAAATTTCCTGTTACAATTATTACTTCAATGATGCAATTCCTTAATGATACAATTACTGTGTACAAAGTAGAAGAAATTGTTATAAAAATGGGAGAACAAACTAAAGATTTAGAAACTGTTGTTGTTTCTGCAGGCAGAAGAAAACAAGCAATTGAAGAGGTTCCAGTTTCAATGGAAATTATCCGACCGCGATTAATCGACAATAAAGGAATTACAGATTTGGAACAAGCTGTCGATCAAAGCCCTGGTGTTTATACGATGGATGGGCAAGTTAGTATTAGAGGTGGTGGTGGCTTTTCATACGGTACAGGTAGCCGCGTTTTAGTTTTATGGAATGGAATGCCTCTTCTTTCAGGTTATGCAGGTGATACTCAATGGAATGCGATACCAATGGAACAAGCAGCTCAAATTGAAATTATGAAAGGGGCAGCATCTGTATTGTACGGAAGTGGAGCTTTGAATGGAGTAATTTCCTTAATTGAAAAAGAACCAGGAATTGTTCCAGAATCAAAAATTAAATTGCAGTATGGAGTTTATGATAATCCTGCGCGTAATTCTTTAAAATGGTGGTCACGTTCTCCAATGAATCAACAAATTGAGGCTTATCATGGACAAATGTTTAAAAAAATGGGGTATACACTATCTACAACTTTATTTAACAACGATGGTTATCGAGCAGGAGAAACAGAGCAAAGAGGTCGGATAAGTGGAAGTCTCTTTTTTAAACCTCCAAAAATAGAGCGCTTAAAAGCCGGAATTGGATTCAACTATCAATATCAAAAAACAGGAAACTTTTTGATTTGGGAAAGTGATTCTTTGGGATATACGCCAAACGGTGGAGCAGATACAAGTATTAAAGCTTCTACATTAACTTACAATATTGGGCAACGCTTTTTCGTTGATCCTTATCTAAAATACATCGACAAACATAATAATCGACACAATCTTAAAGCAAGAGTCTATTACGCTAATAATGAGAATATAAACAATGCTCAACAAGGAAGTGGTGCCATTATTTATTTTTCCGAATACCAATTTCAAAAACAATTTGGAAATGGAATTACACTAACATCAGGTATTTCAGATATTTACAATGTAGTAGTCTCAAAATTATTTGGAGACCATACTTCTAACAACATCGCTGCATATGGTCAGTATGAACATAAAATTGGGAAATTAGATATCACCGCAGGTGCTCGCTTAGAATATTTTGAAATGGATGGTAAATCTGGAGATACTGATTTTATGCTTTTAAAAAAGGACTCGCTTACTATACCCTTCTATCCAGTTTTCAGGACAGCTTTCCATTATGAATTAGTAAAATACACGCATCTGCGAGCTTCATTAGGTCAAGGTATTCGTTATCCTTCTGTTGCAGAAAGATATACTCAAACATCAGTAGGCGCACTTAATATTTTTCCTAATCCTTCCTTGCGCCCTGAGATTGGATGGGCAGCAGAAATTGGTTTAAAACAAGGTGTTAAAATTGGATCTTGGAAAGGTATGCTTGATGTTTCAGCTTTTGTTAATGAATATAGTAATATGATGGAGTTTTCATTTATTTACTATAATCCCATTTCGCAACTACCATTAAATCCAGTTAATCCCTCTCCCGATGATATTCAATTTTTAACAAATAGTCAATACAACATTGCTGATTGGGTTGGATTTCAAGCACAAAATGCTGAAAAAGCTAGAATTACAGGTCTTGATTTATCTTTTAATTCTAGTGGAAAAATAGGGGGAGTAGAGTTAATATCCTTGTTAGGTTATACATATATGAATCCTATTTCCTTAAATAATAATCCATTGTATACCGCAAATTTTTCAGATAAAAACATTAACATGCTAAAATACCGATTCAAACACTTAGCCAAAGCAGATGTTGAAGTAAATTATAAAAAATTGAGTGCTGGTTTTTCCTGTCGATACAATAGTTTTATGAAGAATATAGATTTAACTTTTGAAGAGGATTTAGACCCATCCTTAAACACAACTGTCTATCTCCTTCCAGGTTTAAAAGAATACCGAAAAAAATACAACAAGGGGTCTTTGGTTTTTGATTTTCGCTTTGGCTATAAAATCAATGAGTTTATGAGAATTGGATTAATTGCAAATAACATTTTGAATACAGAATATTCAAGTAGACCTGGAGATATTCAAGCACCCAGAAATTTTATGTTACAACTTCAAATGAAATTTTAATGAAAGTATTAGGTATTATTCCTGCCCGCTTCGCATCTTCCCGTTTTCCTGGAAAGCCTTTAATTGATCTCAAAGGAAAAACCATGATTCAACGTGTTTATGAGGGTGCAATAAAATCAAAATTAATTGATCTTTTAATAGTTGCAACAGATGATACCCGAATTAGAGATGAGGTACTTCGCTTTGGCGGAAATGTTGAAATGACATCCAAGAAACACAACTCTGGAACAGATCGCTGTGCTGAAGTTGCAAAAAAATACCCAGAATACGATTTAATCGTCAATATCCAGGGAGATGAACCACTCGTTGACTTTAGACAATTAGATCAATTAATTGAGGTTTTTGAAAAACAAAGTATTGAAATTGCAACTTTAGCAACAAGGAAAATAACAAGTGAAGATCTTGATAATCCAAATAGAATTAAAATAGTCATTGACAAAAATAATTCAGCGCTTTATTTTAGTCGTAGTGCGATTCCAAATCAATTAAATTATAAAGGTAATGGACTTAGCTCTTATCCATTTCTTCGGCATATTGGCTTGTATGCCTATCGCAGAGAAACACTTTTTTTATTATCTAACTTGCCTGTTTCTCTGTTGGAAACAATAGAATCTTTAGAGCAATTGAGATGGTTGTACAACGGTTTTTCTATTTATGTTTCTGAAACTACTTTAGAAACTCCAAACATAGATACCATTGAAGATGTTGAAATTGTTTTACGAAGTTTATAGAAGTTTCATTAATCTTTTGTAGCTTTGAGTTATGCAAAAAATTGAAGATATTGTTAGTTCCTTATTATTGCGCCATTCTTGCGTAATTATTCCAAATTTTGGGGGATTTGTAGCTAAAACTATCTCTGCAAAATTTGACCTTGATCGCGGTTTGTTCTTAGCTCCATCAAAGCAACTTTTGTTTAATAAAAACTTATTAAATAATGATGGATTATTAATTTCTGAATATGCTAGTATAAATGCTATTGAATATTCTAAAAGTCAAAGTGAGATTGAAGAATTTGTACTCGATCTTAAATCAAAATTGAATTCAAAACAATCAGTTCACATTGAACGAGTTGGAAAATTATCATATGATCTTGAAGGGAATTTAGTATTTGAACAAGACCGTTATTTTAACCTATTATTGAGTTCATATGGACTTAGCCAAGTTCAATTTATTGCTAATAAAAAACCTGAGATTAATGAACCAAGCATTATAGATAAAAAGATAAAAGTAAAAGCGCCTATCCGCAAAATTAATTACTTGAAATATGCTGCTGCAGCTTGTCTTTTACCACTTGCTTTTTATTCCTTTTGGATTCCAACACATTCTGGTGTTCTAGAATCTGGACTAATTTCATTTAAAGATTTTAATCTATTTTATAAAAAAGAGATTGGGGCCTACTCTCAGCAAAAGATTGCTACTCAACAATACGAAGTTCTTGAAAAAAATATTTTTGAAAACCAAATTACAACTTCAAAAAACCATCGAATTGGACTTTTTAAATTTGATGAAGGAATAAATATTCCTATTCGAATTGAAGAAAAAAAGATAGTGAAAGAAATACTTGATGTTAAAATAGAGAATTTTCAAAATAAAATTTCGAAAACAAATGCTTTTGAATATATAATTGGCTGCTTCTCTAACAAAGAGAATGCACTTGTTTTGATTTCTAAATTAAAAAAAGAAGGTTTTACTGCTCAACTCGCTGGGGGCTCTCCGCTAGTCCGTGTTAGTATTGGTAGTGCTGATTCAGATTTACAAATGCAGACCATTATTCAAAAAGCCAATGAAAAAGGCTATACAGGTTGGATTCTAAAAAAATAAAAATATGCTTAACTGTTCTAAAATTATTACTGCTCTATTTATTGGAGCATCCTTTCTTTCTATTGCTCAAGTAAGCAATGCAGAAGATAGTAAATATGAATTTACTAAAATTTATCGCCTAGATAATACTCCCGTAGAAAGTCAAGGAAATACAGGAACTTGTTGGAGTTTTTCAGCTTTATCGTTTTTGGAATCTGAATTAATTCGCCAAGGTAAAAAAAAGCCTTCCGAATTATCTGAGATGTATATCGTTCGAAAAGCATACGAATTAAAAGCTGACAAATTCATTAGAATGGATGGAAAGATAAATTTTGGGGAGGGTGGAGCTTTTCATGATATTCCTCTTGTAATTAAAAATTTTGGAATCGTACCTAAAGAACTTTATAACAGTAATCTTATTGAAGGAAAAGCATATGATCATTCGGCACTTTTTTCAGAGATAAATGAGTTTATGCAAAAATTATTGTCAACAGCTAGTTCTCCAAAAGGGCTAGATTTGTCTTGGAAGCAAGAATACAATGCTATACTTGATAAAAACTTTGGGGCAGACCTTCAAAAATTCAAATGGGAAGGAAAAACATATTCTCCAAAATCTTATGCAGAATCAATTGGTCTTGTTATGGATAATTACATTTCCTTAACTTCTTTTAATAATCATACTATGCATAAAAAATGTCTTTTAGAAATTCCTGATAATTGGGCATGGGGAGAAAGCTACAATGTACAACTAGAAGAATTATTTAGCGCTTGTGAAACTGCATTAAAAAATGGCTTCACAGTGGCTTGGGGAGCAGATGTTTCTGAGAAAGGCTTTAGTTTTAAAAATGGAATTGCGCTTGTTCCTGAAAATACTGATGCTATTCAAGTAGAAGGGAAAGATAATAAAAATTTCAATAATGCTGGTGCAGATAGAATATCAAATGCATTTTTAAATCCAACGAAAGAATTAAAAATTACTCCAGAAATCAGACAATATGCTTATGATAATAAAACAACAACCGATGATCATGGAATGCATATTGTTGGCTTATACCAAGATCAATCTGGCACAAAATTTTTCTTGGTAAAAAATTCATGGGGCACTAGCAATTTTCCAAAAGGTTATTTATACGTTTCCGAAGAATATTTTAAATTTAAAACAATCAATATCTACATTCATAAAGATGCTTTATCCTCTGAACTAAAGGGAAAATTGAAACTTTGATTTTGAAACTTTTTATCTAATGATGAAAAAGGCTATTAAGGTTGGGTTTAGAAAAGTGATTTGTATTTTTGAAAAAAAAGAAATTAAATATTAGTTTTGCTATTGAAACTCTTTTTTTAAAATTCATATCATTATAATCCTCAAATCAATTACAAATGAAAAGTCTAATTTTATTGTCTTCTATCTTGATTCTTGCGCTTGGTGCATGCCGAAAAAAGCAATTTGATAACGATCAATCTGCTATGTTAAATTATAAGATTGAAACTGCTTTTGACGAAATGACAAATATTTCTGATCAAGCAGTTAATGGAAACTTGGTTTATTATAAGTCAGGTAAAATTATCTCTACAAAACCAGGTGAAAAACCAGTTTTAGAAAAAACACCTTGCGATGTAATAATTACCTTAGATACCATCAATTCTTTTAAAACTGTGACTGTAGATTATGGAAATACAAATTGTGACTGCAATGACGGCAAACAACGAAGAGGGAAAATAGTAACAACATTCACAGGTCAATACATTGCTCAAGGAACAGTAATTACTCATACACCAATAGATTATTATGTGAATGATATTAAAATTGAAGGGACAAAAACAGTTGAAAATATGGGGCTAAATACAAACAATCAACCCTATTTTAATGTAAACGTTAATGGTCTTGCAACATTAACTTCTGGTGAAACACTAACATATTCATCAACACGAGTTAGAACTTGGGTTTCAGGTTTCAATACCTTACTTTATCGTTTTGATGATGAGTATGATATTACGGGTAATGCTGAAGGTGGTTTTTCATCTGGAGGCGGATTTACCTCTCAAACTACAAATCCAATCCATGTAAAAGTAGGTTGTGGATTTCCGGTCAGTGGAACAATTGATCTTCAACCACAAAATAAACCGCTACGTATAGTAGATTATGGTTCTGGAACCTGTGACTTTACTTTTACAGTTACTGTAAATGGTGTCACTTATACATTTAACTAAAATCACGAAAAATCTTTTCGTATTTAGGTTAAACACTTTTTATTTTAATACGTTTCCTTTTTGTACTCAATGATTGAGTAATTTTGTGTCTTAAATGTTTTAAAATGAATGTGATTGGAATTAACGGTTTTGGAAGGATAGGAAGATGTTTTACGCGTATTGCATTGAACGATAATTCTATTGAGATTGCACTCATTAACGACCTTGCAGATATTTCTACGTTAGCTCATTTACTAAAGTACGATAGCATCCATGGAACTCTAAATATTTCTTTTACAATTGAAGGAAATACCTTGCATTTTGAAAACGGAAAAAAAATAATTTTTACGCAAGAAAAAGATCCTTCACAAATTCCATGGGGTAATTATTCTGTAGAAACAGTTGTAGAGTCCACTGGAATGTTTTTAACACGAGATTCAGCAAGTAAACATCTAAGAAACAGCGTTAAAAGGGTTATTCTTTCTGCTCCAGCAAACGATTTGGATATTCAAACTGTAGTAATGGGTGTAAATGCTAAGGATATTAATTTATCGGATACTATTTTTTCAAATGCATCTTGTACTACAAACAATGCTGCACCAATGATTAAAGTTTTAAAGGAATTAGTAAAAATCGATGTTGCATACATTTCAACAGTGCATAGTTACACGTCTGACCAACGCTTACACGATTCTCCTCATAAAGATTTAAGAAGAGCAAGAGCAGCTGCTAACTCAATTATTCCAACTTCAACGGGTGCAGCGAAGGCAATTACCAAAATATTTCCTGATTTAGATGGAAAAATTACCGGAGGAAGCGTGCGAGTTCCTGTTTTAGATGGCTCAATGACTGAAATGACAATTATTACCAAAGATGAAATAACTGTTGAGCAAATAAATACTGCAATGAAAAACGCAGCGCTCGGTTCTATGAAAGGAATTTTAGGATATACAGAAGATCCGATTGTTTCAGTTGATGTAATAGGAAGCTCTTACAGCTGTTTGTTTGATTCAGAACTCACACTTGTTTTCAAAAACCTTATTAAAGTTGTGGGGTGGTACGACAATGAAGCTGGTTATTCTCATAGATTAATTGATCTAGTAAAAAAATTTAATTAACTATAGCCGATATTCCTGGCAATTCTTTTCCTTCAAAGTACTCTAAAAGCGCTCCTCCACCCGTGCTAACATAACTTACTTGAGAGGCAAAGCCAAATTTCTGAACTGCTGCAGCACTATCTCCTCCCCCAATCAATGAATACGCGCCATTTTTTGTAGCTTCGGCAACAGCCTCAGCAATTGACTTTGTGCCATGTTCAAATGCATCCATTTCAAAAACTCCCATAGGTCCATTCCAAAGGATAGTTTTACTATTCAATAACACCTTAGTAAAAGATTTAATTGTTTCATTACCAATATCTAATCCCATCCACCCTTCTGGAATAGCAGCACTTTTTTGATTTCTTGTTTGTGCATCAGAAGCAAATTTATTTGCGATTTTTGAATCTATTGGTAAGTGAATTTTCACACCCATTTTCTCTGCGCGCTCTACTATTTCTTTACAGGTCCCTAAACGTTCATTTTCACAAAGTGAGTCTCCGATTTCTCCACCTAAGGCTTTGAAAAAGGTATAAGACATTCCTCCTCCAATAATAATATGATCGGCAATTTTTAATAAGTTTTCTACTATTAAAACCTTGTCTGAAACTTTAGCGCCACCAACAATCGCAGTAAATGGACGCACTGTTTCTTTTATTATTTTTTCTGCACTTTCTATTTCTGCTGCCATCAGAAAGCCCATCATCTTATCATCAGGAAAAAAAGATGCGATTTGAGTTGTACTTGCATGAGCTCGATGTGCAGCTCCAAAAGCATCATTGACAAAACAATCTCCTAAAGAGGCAAGTTCATTAGCAAAATTCATGTCTCCAGTAGTTTCTTCATTATAAAAACGCACATTTTCTAGCAGCAGAATTTCTCCAGATTTTAATGCGGTACTTTTCTGTTGTGCCTCACTTCCAATACAGTCATTCGCGAAAAGTACTTCTTTTCCTACTAATTTTTCAATATGAGGAATAATGTGCTTGAGTGAGAATTTATCTTCTGGACCATTTTTTGGCCTGCCTAAATGTGACATTAGGATGAGACTTCCTCCTTTATTTAAAATATGCTTTAATGTAGGTAAAGCTGCACGAATTCTTTTATCATCTGTAATTTCAAATGTTGATTTATCTTGAGGAACATTAAAATCAACACGAATTAAAACGCGTTTGTTTGAGAAGTCATAATCCAGAAAATTAATCATACTATTCTTTTTTCTGCAAATCTAAAAAAGCTTTGTAACTTCTATCTATTTCTTTGATTATTCTTGTCAAAAGAAAATTTCTTTGCAGTTTTGTGCTAAATTTAATTCAATGAAAAAAATCACTCTTTTTATCGGCATATTTATTGTTTTACTCGCGTGTACAAACATTAAAGAAATTACTTTAGATTCAACTTTAAATGAGCCTGTAGATATAGAGGAAACATACTACGACACAACAGCTATGTATGATGAATTCGAAGAAGTTGACATCGATGAACCTAAAGTTCGAAGTATCTACAATAGTTCAAGAACTATATACACCGACTTAATTCATACCAAATTGGAAGTAAATTTTAATTGGGCAAAATCTCAATTAAATGGATTAGCTACTATTACTGCAAAACCACATTTTCATGTTTCTGATAGTTTAGTATTAGACGCAAAAGGAATGGATATTAAAAAAGTTGAAATGAACGGCAAAGAATTAAATTATGTCTATAAAGATTCACTTACACTTCATATTAAATTAGATCGCAGCTATTCTAGTGATGAAAAATTTACCCTGCAAATTGACTATGTTGCAAAACCAGATGAAAGAACTGTTAATGGCAGCGCTGCAATTACATCTGATAAGGGCTTATTTTTTATAAATCCAAAAGGAGAAGATAAATCTAAAATGCCACAGATATGGACACAGGGTGAAACAGAATCAAATTCAGTTTGGTTTCCAACAATTGATTCGCCAAATGCAAAGACTACAGAAGAAATTCTAATGACAGTTGAGGATAAATATGCAACCCTCTCCAATGGAAAATTAATTTCCTCCAAAAAGAATTCAGACGGCACTCGCACTGACCATTGGAAACAAGATTTGCCGCATGCTCCTTATTTATTTATGATGGCTGTTGGAGAATTTAAAGTTGTTAAAGATTTCTACACGCGCAATGATGGCTCAAAAATGGAAGTCAACTATTATGTGGAGCCAGAATTTGAGAAAGATGCAAAAGCAATTTTTGGTGAAACACCTGCTATGATAAAATTCTTTTCTCAAAAACTTGGAATCGAATATCCTTGGGATAAATACACTCAAATTGTAGTTAGAAATTATGTTTCTGGAGCAATGGAAAATACTGGTGCTGTAATTTTTGGCGATTATGTTTACAAAAATGAACGTGAATTATTAGATAATAATGATCAATCTACAATAGCACATGAATTATTTCATCACTGGTTTGGAGATTTGGTGACTTGTGAATCTTGGGCAAATTTACCCTTAAATGAGTCTTTCGCCAATTATTCTCAGTATCTATGGGACGAGCACCGATATGGAATTGATGAAGCTGATTACCAAGGATCCAATGAAGCAGAAAGTTATTTTAATTCAGCTTGGGAAAACTATCACAATTTAATTTGGTTTGAACACCCTGATAAAGAAAATATGTTCGATGGACACTCCTATGCTAAAGGAGGAAGGATTTTACACATGCTGAGATATTATCTTGGAGATGAGGTTTTCTTTAAAGGGCTAAATAGTTATCTCGTTAATAATAAATTTAAAACTGCTGAATTTCATAATCTGAGAATGGCTTTTGAAGAGGTTTCTGGGGAAGATCTTAATTGGTTTTTTGACCAGTGGTTTTTAGGTAAAGGGCACCCAATAGTACATACTTCTCAAGTAATAAATCCTGAGAATAATACTGTTACTATCAATGTAAAACAAAAGCAAAATACCGACGATTTTCCTTTGTATAAACTCCCTGTAAATGTCGCTATTTGGGATGCTAATGGAAAACGAACTGAAAAAATTGTAGTCGAAAATTTAGAAGAAAATTTTACATTTAGCTTTTCTGGTGAATTAAAAAATATTCTCTTTGATGAGCAACAAATGCTGTTGGGGAAATATTATGAGGAGAAACCCTTAAGTCAATATGTTCATCAATACTATAATTCTTCAAGATACAAAGCCAGGGCTTCAGCTATTACAATGGCGCAACGAACAAAAAATAGTGACAGCGAAAAATTACTTTTCGATGCCTTGAAAGATCCTTTTTGGAATATCCGAATACTTGCACTTCCTTCAATTGAAAATGAAAAAAATGACTTGGGTATTGAAACTTTAGCTCGAATTAAAGAATTAGCTATAAGCGATCCAAAATCGCAAGTTAGGGCTGCAGCACTTAAATCTTTATCTGCTTTACCAAAAGAAGAAGCTACTGAACTACTGAAAGCTGCTATAAGTACTGATCAATCTTACACAGTTATTTCTTCAGCTCTTGCAATATTGACAGAAATAAATCCTGAAGAAGCCTTAATTGTAGCAAGGAATTTAATGAAAGAAGGAAATCCTACGCTTAATGTTTCAATTGCTGGAGTTTTACAACAATTAGGAACTGAAGAAGACATTCCATTTTTTGATAAAAACTTGAAGAATAATAGTTTTAAGGGTTACGATGAATTAAATGTCTTTGTAGCTTATGTTGTATTAATATTAAGAATGGAAATAGATTTACAAGAAAAATCACTTGAATTTTATACCTTTTTAAAGGAAAAAGGGGGCGCTGCAGTGCAACTTTATTTTGGACAAATAATCGAATACAGTAATTCTATTTATATCGCTAAAGTTGAAGAATTAGATGCAGAAATAGCAGAATTGGAAGAAGCTAAATCTTTTGGGGCTGTTTTTGAAAAAAAGAAGCTAAAACAACGCTACGAAGATTTAATTGCCAAGTTAACCTTGCTAAGTCCAGCACCAGTAGCTATTGATTAACTACTTTATTTCTTATGAAAAATAGTTGCTGAAGCCTGCGCTGTTGGCATGATTGTAATATCATTAATTGTCACATGAGCCGGTCGAGAAGTTACAAACCAGATAGCTTCGGCTACATCATTTGCAAGTAAAGCCTCAAATCCGTCATATACAGAATTTGCCGTTTGAACATCTCCTTTAAATCGCACCAACGAAAATTCAGTTTCTGCAGCTCCAGGAGCAATATTTGTGACTTTTATTCCATGTGAAACTAAATCTATTCGCATCGCTTTTGAAAGTGCATCAACTGCATGTTTTGTAGCACAATAAACATTTCCGCCAGGGTAAACCTCTTTTCCAGCAATACTAGAAATATTTACAATCTGTGAGAATTCATGAAGTTTAAGAAAGGGAATAATTGCTTTTGAAACGTATAATAAACCTTTGATATTGGTGTCAATCATTCGCTCCCAATCATCTGTGAGGGCATTTTCTATTGAAGATCTTCCCACTGCTAAACCCGCATTATTAATAAGGATATGAATGTTATTTTTGATGATTTCAGGAAGTGAATTTATCGACTGAATAACGTCTTTTTCATTCCGGATGTCAAGTTCTAGGCAATGTATATTGACAGTATCATTTTGCAAGGAAACTTTCAATTGTTCTAATTTATCACTTCTTCTAGCTACTAAAACAAGTGAAAACCCATTTTTTGCAAAAATATGTGCACACGCTTCTCCAAATCCTGAGGATGCTCCTGTAATAAATACGTATTTTTTCATGTTGCAAATTTGAATAGAAAATTTCTATTTTGCTTTATTTATGTCAATTTAACAATAAAAAAAGACAAAATGACATAAAAATTAACTTGGCATATAGATTGACTAATTGTTTTCAAATAAAAACAAAATGAAAAAAAACACAATTAAGTCAGGTAAAATTAACGTTCAAACGGAAAATATTTTTCCCATAATTAAGAAATTTTTATACTCAGATCACGAAATATTTTTACGTGAATTAGTTTCCAATGCTGTAGATGCATCTCAAAAATTACGTGTTCTTTCAGCAAATGGAGAATATAAAGGTGAACTTGGAGATTTGAAGGTAGAAGTAATATTGGATCGCGATGCAAAAACAATTACCATTCGAGATAATGGAATCGGAATGTCTGCTGAAGAAATTGATAAATACATCAATCAAATTGCATTTTCTGGGGCTGAGGAGTTTGTAGAAAAATACAAAGGAAAAGAAGGTGCTGAGCAAATTATAGGTCATTTTGGACTTGGTTTTTATTCAGGATTTATGGTGTCAGAAAAAGTGCAGATTCGCAGTAAATCTCGCCATGAGGGAGAAAAAGCAATTCAATGGGAAAGCAATGGTTCTCCGGACTATACAATTATTGAAATTGACAAAACAACACAAGGAACTGACATCGTTTTATTTATCTCTGAAGAATCAAATGAGTTTTTAGAAAAAGAACGAATTTCAGGAATCTTAACGAAATACTGTAAGTTTTTGCCAATTCCTGTGTTTTTTGGTGACAAAACAGAATACATCGACTCGCCAGAAGGGGAAAAAGATGACAAAGGAAATATAAAGCGAGTAGCTATTGAAGTTCCAAATCAAATTAATAATCCTTCGCCTGCATGGACGAAAGCACCTGTAGATTTGAAGGACGAAGATTATTCTTCATTCTACAGTGAATTGTATCCCTCAACATTTGACAAGCCTCTCTTTCATATTCATTTGAATGTAGATTATCCTTTTAATTTAACGGGTATTCTCTACTTTCCAAAAATTAAGGAGAATGTTGAAGTTCAGAGAAATAAAATAAATTTATATTCTAATCAAGTCTTTATTACGGATAGTGTTGCAGAAATTGTACCTGAATTTTTAACGCTTTTACATGGAGTAATTGATTCACCAGATATTCCTTTAAATGTTTCTCGGTCGTATTTACAAAGTGATGGCAACGTCAAAAAAATAGCTTCTCACATCACCAAAAAAGTGGCGGATAAATTAGCAGATATGTTCAAAAAAGACCGCAAGGATTTTGAAGATAAATGGAATGACCTACAAATATTTGTTCAATATGGAATGTTATCAGATGAAAAATTTGCTGAAAAAGCTTCAGGTTTTTCCTTATTAAAAAATACAGATGGGCTTTATTTTACTCCGGAAGAATACAAAGAAAAAATTGCAGCACTTCAGGTTGATAAAGACAAAAAAACAGTTTGTTTGTATACCAATAACCCGGAAGAACAATTCTCCTTTGTTAAAAAAGCAAAAGAAAGAGCTTACGATGTTCTTCATTTAGAAGGCCCTTTGGTTTCTCATTGGATTCAAAAACTCGAGCAATCAATGGAAAATACGAGTTTTGTTCGTGTTGATTCTGACACTCTAGATAAACTAATTCGTAAAACAGATGAACTTCCTTCAAAAATTTCAAAAGAGGAAGAAGAAAAGTTAAAGCCTGTTTTTGAAGAATGCTTAAATAAAGAAAAATATACTGTTCAATTTGAAAGCATGAGTGAAAGTGATTCGCCAATGATTATTACGCAACCAGAATTTATTCGACGAATGATGGAGCAGCAAAAATTAGGTGGCGGAGGAATGTTTGGAGCTTTTCCAGAAATGTTTACGCTTGTTGTAAATGCAAATCATCCTAAAATCGCTCAGCTTTTAACGAAGAAAGCAAAGGATCAAAAAGCAAGCGTAAAGCAACTTACAGATCTTGCACTTTTGGCTCAAGGGATGTTAAAAGGCGAAGCATTGAATAGTTTTATCGAGCGAAACATTGAGCATATTGCTTAATTTACTAATTTTACACAGGATTTTTCCTATTAAAATTTTTTAAAGCTCAGCGCGTGTATAAGTGGATTTTAGGACTTGGATTTTATTTTACTACACGAACGTTGGGAGGAGGACTTTTTGGATTCATCATTGGTTCCTTAATTGATCGGACAACTAGTAAATCTGGTGCCTCTAATTTTTCTGGTGGACGAAAGGCTGGTTTTCAAGATGCATTCGAATATTATAGACAACAATCCTCTCGCTACGATATTCAAACCATGCTCATGGCGCTTTCTGCCTCTGTAATGAAAGCAGATGGGAAAGTCTTAAAAATCGAACTTGACTTTGTGAAACGTTTTTTTGCTGCTCAATTTGGCAATCGTTTTACTAGTGAACATCTTCAAATCCTTAAAAATTTCCTGGATTCCGATAAAATACCGCTTCAAGAAATTTGCGCAGATATTCGCACTAGAATGCCTTCTGAAGTTCGTGTTCAATTAATTCACTATTTGTTTAGTATTGCAAAAGCAGATGGCGATGTTGCTCCAGCGGAAATGAATATTATTCAAAAAATTGCGACAATGCTCGGTGTTTCTGCAGTAGAATTTGAAAGTGTGAAAAATATGTTCTATAGAAATGTAGATTCAGATTATAAAATTTTAGGTGTTGAGTCATCTGTAAGTGATGAAGAAGTTAAAAAAGCCTATCGAAAAATGGCAATTTCCTTTCACCCGGATAAAGTTGCGACAATGGGGGAAGAATACCAAAAAGGTGCAAAGGAAAAATTTCAGCAAATTCAAGATGCATACGAAGCAATAAAAAAACGAAGAGGATTTAAGTAATTATTGCTTTTTCAAAATTGTTTTTATTGTTGTATCTTTAAACATAAGTAAAAAAAAATACCTGAAATGACAGAGCAGAAATACACAGAAGCATTTGAAGAATTACAAGAAATTGTGAGTGACATGGAAGATGGAAACATCAGTGTAGATGAATTAGCGGAAAAAGTGAAACGTGCAACTGTTTTAATTCGAGTTTGCAAGGCTAAATTAAGTGCAACTGAAGGTGATGTTCAGAAAATTCTCAAAGAACTTGAGGAGGACAAGACTGAAGAATAAGTCAAATTTCTAACTTTACCTTTTTAATACAAATATGTCAGACAATCGTTATCAAGCAAGAGGAGTATCAGCAGGGAAAGAGGATGTCCATAATGCTATAAAAAATGTGGACAAAGGTTTATTTCCTCAAGCTTTTTGTAAAATAGTTCCTGATTATTTAACCGGAGATGATGATTATTGTGTTGTCATGCATGCTGACGGTGCGGGCACAAAAACATCTTTAGCCTACATGTATTGGAAAAAAACTGGAGATATTTCAGTTTGGAAAGGAATTGCTCAAGATGCATTGATAATGAACATTGATGATTTATTGTGTGTTGGGGCAACAGGCCCCATTCTTTTATCTTCAACTATTGGCCGCAACAAGAACCTCATTCCTGGTTCTGTTATTTCTGAAATCATCAACGGAACAGAAGAACTCTTGAAAGATTTAAGGTCTCATGGTATTGAAATTTATTCCACTGGTGGAGAAACTGCAGATGTAGGCGATTTAGTAAGAACAATAATTGTAGATTCTACTGTAATTGCAAGAATGAAACGCAGTGATGTTATTTCAAATCATAAAATTCAAGCGGGAGACTGCATTGTTGGTTTAGCTTCTTATGGGCAGGCAAACTATGAAAACACCTACAACAGTGGAATGGGAAGTAATGGGCTCACGAGTGCTCGACACGATGTGTTCAACTATCAATTAGCAAAAGAATTTCCTGAAAGCTTTGATCCTAATGTACCAAATGATCTTGTTTATAGCGGCGGGAAATTATTAGAAGATGAAGTTGCAAACCTTCCTTTAGATGCTGGAAAACTTGTTTTATCGCCAACACGAACTTACGCACCAGTAATTAAAAAGATTTTAAACCAGTTTCGATCTCAAATTCATGGAATGGTTCACTGCTCTGGTGGAGCGCAAACCAAAGTCTTGCATTTTGTAAATAACCTTCATATCATTAAAGATAATCTTTTTCCAATTCCACCTTTGTTTCTTATGATTCAAGAGGAATCAGGCACCTCATGGGAAGAAATGTATAAAGTTTTTAACATGGGACACAGAATGGAAATTTATGTTCCTTTTGAAATAGCTTCAGAGCTTATTGCTATTTCAGAATCATTTGGAATTGCCGCTCAGGTTATTGGCAAAGTAGATTCTTTCGACGGCAAACAAGTAAGTATTAAAAGTGAAAAGGGAGAATTCCGCTATAATTCCTAATCTTTTTCTAAAAAAACTACTGATAAAAGGAATAAAATTTATATTTTTGCCCCCTGTTCATTGAATATTGGAGGGATGGGTGAGTGGCTGAAACCACCAGTTTGCTAAACTGACGTACGGGAAACTGTACCGCGGGTTCGAATCCCGCTCCCTCCGCAATAAATATTTAAACGGATTGTTTCGGGATGAGAACCAGCAGGTTCGAACCGGAGCAAAGCGGAGCTCACTGAAAAGCGACAATAGGAGCTTGAAGTAATCCCGCTCCCTCCGCAATAAATATTAAAACGGATTTTTTCGGGATGAGAACCAGCGGGTTCGAACCGGAGCAAAGCGGAAGTCACTGAAAAGTGACAATTGGAGCTTGAAGTAATCCCGCTCCCTCCGCAATAAATATTAAACGGATTGTTTTGGAATGAGAACCAGCGGGTTCGAATCTAATTAAGAATAGTCTTATTGTTAGCTTATCTTTTGTAAATCGTAATAATCTTATTACTTTTGCACACACTTTCTGAAAGACGTTTCAGTTAGATTTATTACACTGATGATACATTAAGTTCGGGGCGTAGCGTAGTCCGGTCATCGCGCCTGGTTTGGGACCAGGAGGTCGCAGGTTCGAATCCTGCCGCCCCGACGAGGGGGATGAGCAATCATCCCCCTTTTTTAATT
>CAMCYF010000002.1 GCA_945883825.1 Chitinophaga pinensis | reverse complement strand
ATAGGTGGATAGGGTAGCCCCAAGTATATCACTAAATCCTGCAATATTACTTGTAGTAGAAGATTGCCATTGGTAGCTTAAGGCACCAGTTCCTGTCGCTGCAGTAGTTACTGTAAAGGCAGCAGCATCACCAGCAGAACAAATGGTTTGAGTTTGTGAAAGAACCCCAGCAGAAACGTTGTTAATGGTTACAGTAATTACATTGGATGTAGCTGAACAAGTAACACCATTTAGTGTGCTTATACTAATAACTTGATAATAGGTAGTAGTTGTCAAGCCACTTGGCGCATCGTAGGTTGCGCTCGTTGCGCCAGCAATATTTGTAAAACTACCAGCCGTATTTGTAGTAGAGGATTGCCATTGGTAGCTTAAGGCACCAGTTCCTGTAGCAGGAGTAGTTACTGTAAATGCTGTAGGATCACCGCCTGAACAAATGGTTTGATTGCTGGCAATAACACTTGGAGAAACATTGTTAATAGTTACAGTAATTACATTGGATGTAGCTGAACAAGGAACACCGTTTAGCGTGCTTTTAATAACAACTTGATAATAGGTAGTAGTTGTCAAGCCACTTGGCGCATCGTAGGTTGCGCTAGTTGCGCCAGCAATATTTGTAAAACTACCAGCCGTATTTGTAGTAGAGGATTGCCATTGGTAGCTTAAGGCACCAGTTCCTGTAGCAGGAGTAATTACTGTAAATGCTGTAGGATTACCACCAGCACAAATGGTTTGGTTGTTTGAAACGCTACTAGCTAATACTTTATTAATATTAACAGTGAGAAGAAATGTATCTGTGGGACAAGAATTGGATGGAGCAGTTGCAACTACAGTATATAAAACGCTTTGAGGAGGACTAACTACATTACTGGTTAAGGTTTGAGTCGTCATGCCTGTTCCGATAGTTTCACCAGTAACATTCGGATTGTCAATAACTGTCCATGAGTATGTTGTTCCAAAAGGAATTATGGAATTAGGAGGCAAATTGGTAAGACTGACCATAAAAGTACTACCATTACAAATAGTTTGGTTTAAATTAGGAATAATTATAGCAGGAACAACCGTTACGGTTACGGTAAAAGGGGCCCCCGAACAACCATTTACAGTCGGAGTAACGGTGTAGATAACCGTTTGACTAACATTAGTTGTATTAATTAGGGCACCCATAATTGTATCATTTGTGCCTCCTATTTCTCCAGTAACATTGGCATTTGGCGCTACAGTCCATGTATAATTCGTGCCAACTGGAACGATTGTATTTGGAGGAGTATTTATTGGGGCAATGCTAAAGTTACTTCCTGTGCAAATAGTAGTAGTTTGGTTTGGAATAACCGGAAGTGGATTTACAATGATAGTTTGGGTTTCATTATTATTTCCACATGAAGTATTACTTGCATCTAGTGAAACGTAGTAGGTCCCAGCCTGTGTAAATTGAACACTTAACTGATTACTCCCATTAACTGGAGGAGTGCTAAAAGGATCTCCCATTGAACCACTTGTTAAGGCATAACCGGCTCCACTTCCTGCAGGTGAAAAATTAATACTCCAACCAAAATTATAGACATCACTGCAGGCATTATTGATAATGGATAAACCTGGGGTTGAATTATTTGTAAAGGTGATGGATTGATTTTGACAAATCGTAGTGGAGGGAGTGCTTGTAAATGAAGCATCTGGAAGAGAGCTAACATTAAACGGGCCAATTGTACTTTGAGTTGCGTTTGTATTAGGGCATGTATTAGTTGCGGAAACGTTTATTGTATAAGATTGTGGCCCGGAACCAACACAAGTACTTGGCAAATAGGAGTGAGGAATACCATTTGGAAGTAGCGGAAGGTTTGGATAAGTATAAGTACTGGTGGGTGTTCCATCTCCCCAATCAATCAGATAGGTATTTCCTGGAGTTTGGTTTATAAAATTTAAAACATAGTTTAAAGGACTACATTGAGTTTGTGCTGTTGTTGTACCTAAAGAAATAGCTCCGCCACCGAAACTCATTATGCAGTAATAGGAATAAACACAGCCGCTTGGCAGGGTAACCATATAAACCATGTTATAGGAACCATTTGTGGTGTAATGTGATAGAGGTGCTGTACCATTTTGTTGGCCTGGAAAAATAAAAGGAGACGATAATGGATTAGAAGTTCCGATAGGAAAAGTTGTTGTTAGTGCTCCAGTACCTGTCGTGCCCCAATTTATAGTAGCAGAAGTTCCTGCAGGCATAGAATTGGCATTTGTAAGACTTATCAACGGACCCGGCCCATATTGATTAGCTTGACAATTATTACCTGTTCCTTGATATACTGGAATACCATTAAAAGAAGTCATTTGAGTATTACTTCCTGGCCCTACAGTAGGTATTGTTGCGGGTGCTGGAGAAACAATCACAGTAACAGAAGTTTGCGTAAGAGCTATCCCTGCACTAGTAATATTATAAGTAACAAGATATGTTCCTGAAGTTAAATATTTAATTCCAATCGGACCAGGTATGGCCGACGTTTGCCCATTACCGAAATTCCAAGTATAAACTGCTGGAGCGAATAATGAAGAAGGGTTAACGGTTGAATTAAATAGAATAGTCGATCCCGCACAAATATTAATGCTACCACTAGTTGCAGCTGGGATGGTACTAAATGTTGCAACCTGTGAAATAACCTGCCCCCACTTTGATAAGAAAATTAAAATTAAAAAAACTGCAAATTTGCTAAATGGCTTATTCAATAAATCCAATTTGATAAATAAAGTTATAAAGTTACTATTAATGAATTTAAGACGCACTAAGAATCATTAAGTTGCCTTTATTAATATTATAAAAAGTAGTGCTTATCTTATTCTTAAACTAAGAAGGAATCACTTTGTAAATTTATACCCAACACTTCTTATCGAATGAAAAAATTGGGGTTTTCGAGCATTTTTTTCAAATATTTTTCGAAAGACTAAAATATAATTATCAATTGTGCGAGCAGTTGGATAGGAATCTTTTCCCCAAACTCGGTCTAATATTTCATCTCTGGAAACTACTTTTCCTTCTTTCTCATGAAATAATTTAAGTAGCCCAATTTCTCGTTTAGAAAATAGGTGCACAATTTTATCCTCTGGTGTTCGAACCTCAAAAGTGTTGAAATCAACTACTAATTCCCCAACTTGTAGTAAAAAATCTTTTTGTTCCCCTTCTTTTTTTGTGAGAATTTTGACTTTCAGAATGAGTTCCTCCAAATCAAAGGGCTTAGGTAAATAATCGTTTGCGCCAATTTTTAATCCTTCGATTCTGTCTTGTGTAGTTCCTTTTGCAGATAAAAATAAAATAGGAGCTTGACTTTTCTCTCGAATAATTTTACACAAATCTAAACCGCTAATTCGAGGGAGCATTACATCTAAAATAAATAAATCGTAGTCTATTTTTAATTCAAAATGTTCTTTTGCTAAGCCACCATCACGAATGGCGAAAATATCATAACCATCTAATTCTAAATTAAATTGAATCATTTCTATCAAGCTCTGCTCGTCTTCAACTAAACATATGGTAATTTTTCTTGTTAATCTATTCACTTTATTTATCTTTATAAAAGTGAAATTACTAAAAGCTTTCAAACTATGAAGAAATTACTACTCTCCTTTGCAATTTTATTCTTTTTTGCTATTTCTTCTACTGCTCAAAATGATTTTGTGCTCCGACAAAAATTCGTCCTTGATAACAATGTACCTGTAAAAATGATTGCCGCCCCTGATTTAGAAGCGCTTCACTTGGAGGATATACAACGGGACAAATTTGGCTTGCTTTACCGAATTGGGCTTGCTTCAATTGTAAATATTACACCATTAAATTCTGGCATTTGGACAACATTGCCCAATGGAGACCGCAAATGGCAATTAGTTGTTAAGTCGTCTGGTGCAGAAGCTTTGAGTTTTTTATTTGAAACATTTAAACTTTATGGAGAGTCTACTTTAGTAATTACAGATCTAAAAGGTAAATTAGTTCATAATCCATTAACTTCAGATGATGTAGAGTCTCATTTTCGGCAGCATGCAGCGCTTTGTTTTGGAGATGAGCTACTACTTACCTTAATTGAACCAAAATACACGCAAAGTTCAGAACTTTTTTTAGACCGTGTAATGTATAATTATCGTGCTACAGGCAATACAAATTTTCAAAAAATTAATGAGTCAGATCCCTGTGAAATTAATGTAAATTGTTCTCCAGTAGGTGATTTATGGCAAGATGAAAAAAAAGGAGTAGCTAGAATTTATGTCGTTGAAGGAAACTCTGCAGGTTATTGCACAGGTTCATTAATTAATAATACGAGTCAGGATTGTAAGCCTTATTTTCTAACTGCATTGCATTGTGGTGTTGGTGCAACAGCTGCAAATATGACACAATGGAAGTTTTATTTTAAGTATGAGGCGCCATCCTGTACCAATCCTTCAACAGCAGGCACTTTAGATGATTATTTTATTACTGGATGTCTAAGAATTGCTGATTCCGGAGATAACGGAGGAGATTCTGGTTCAGATTTTTTACTTGTTAAATTGGGCTCCTCCACAAATGAAGCAACTATTATTAATAATTTGAAATCTGCAAATTTTTCTGCTTACTGGAATGGCTGGAATGCAAATACCACAGCTACAACAGGCGGTGTCGGGATACATCATCCTGCAGGAGACATTAAAAAAATATCAACTTTCTCAGGATCTACAATTTCTGCAGGTTGGAATGGTAACGGGTTATCATCTCATTGGCGACAGAGTTGGACATCAAATTCAAATGGACATGGAGTTACAGAAGGAGGGTCTTCAGGTTCACCACTCTTTAATAATAGCCAAGGTTATATAATTGGAACTTTAACAGGTGGAAGCTCAACTTGCAATAGTCCGACTTCTCAAGATTATTATGGTAAAATGTCTTACCACTGGACATCAAATGGTACAGCAAATAACCTTAGATTGAAACCTTGGCTTGATCCAACAAATAGTGGTGTATTAACTTTAGCTGGATCTGCCAATCCATGCTCATCTTTTACTAGTCCATGTTCTGCTTCTTCTACAACGTGTGATGAATATATTAATACGGTTCAACTTAATACCATCAACAATACTTCTGCCTGTTCTGTTGGTGGTTATGGAAATTATCTCAGTACATCCACAAATCTGATTAAAGGAAATCAGTATTCAATTACAGTTACCCCAGATCTTCTTAGCCAAACTGGGAGTGCTTTTACAGATGATGAAATAGCAGTTTGGATTGACTACAATAATGATTCAGACTTTTCAGATGCTGGAGAACAAGTTGGATATGTGCTTGTAGGGACTGGCTGGAGCAATGTCTTTACATTTACTGTTCCAACTACTGCAGTTTCTTCTGCAGTAAGAATGCGTGTTCGGATTTCTTATTCTACAGATGGAGCAATAGTTCCTTGCGGCCAAAGTACTTATGGAGAAGTTGAGGATTATACTGTAAATATTACTACTTCTGGTGCTAGTTTACTTGAAAATGAATTATCAGCTATTACATTCTATCCGAATCCTAGTTCTGATATTTTGAATATAGATTTGAGCTCTGCAAACGAAGAAATACAATCTATTTCTCTTGTTGATATTACAGGAAAGTTAATTCAAACCATTGATGTGCATGAAAATGCGCTACTTAAATTAAATCTTTCCTCATTTGCATCTGGCTTATATTACATTAAAATAAGTTCTGCTACAAATACTGTTGTAAGACAAGTTGTAAAGGAATAACATAAATTTTTTTTATTTTAAATGTTATAATGTCAAAAACTAAATCAGCATTCTTTTGTCAGAATTGTGGTAACGAAGCGCCAAAATGGCTTGGAAAATGTCCTTCTTGTCAAGAATGGAATACATTTATAGAGGAAATTATTGAAAAATCACCAAAACAATCACTTCCTTTTTCTTCAGATATAAAATCCGCAAAACCACTTTTAATACAAGAGGTGATTCAAGAAAAAGAAGAAAGAATTGTAATCCAAGATTCTGAATTAAATACTGTTTTGGGTGGCGGAATTGTTCCTGGATCAATTGTTTTATTGGGAGGCGACCCTGGAATTGGAAAATCAACTTTATTGTTGCAGCTTGCAATTACGGAATCTTTAAAAGTTCTTTATGTGTCTGGAGAAGAAAGTGATCGACAAATTCGAATGCGTGCAGATCGCTTGGGACTTAAAAATGAACGTTGTTATTTATTAACAGAAACAAATTTGAATAGCATCTTAACTTATGCAACAGATATTCGACCTGATTTAGTTGTAATAGATTCTATTCAGACACTTTTTTCTGGAAACATCGAAAGTTCACCGGGAAGTATTTCCCAAGTTAGGGAATGTACTGCTCAGCTACTTCGTTACGCAAAGCAAACTGGAACCCCTGTTTTTTTGATTGGACATATAACAAAAGATGGTGCTATTGCAGGTCCAAAAGTATTGGAACACATGGTGGATACTGTTTTGCAGTTTGAGGGAGATAGAAATCATATTTATCGCTTGCTTCGGGCTATTAAAAATCGTTTTGGATCGACAAATGAACTTGGGATTTACGAAATGTATGGATCTGGACTTCGCCCAGTGGAGAATCCCTCTGAAATATTGGTAACAAATAATGATCATGCGCTAAGTGGCGTTTCAATCGCGTCATCTATCGAAGGAATGCGTCCTCTTTTAGTGGAAGTTCAAGCATTAGTTTCTACTGCAGCATATGGAACTCCGCAGCGATCATCAACGGGTTTTGATTCTAAAAGATTAAATATGTTACTTGCTGTTTTGGAAAAAAGATGTGGCTTTAAACTTGGCGCAAAGGACGTTTTTTTAAACATAGCAGGCGGAATAAAGGTAGATGATCCTGCAATTGATTTAGCAGTTGCAATGGCTGTACTTTCTTCCAATGCAGATTTACCAATTCCTAAAACAACAACTTTTGCGGCAGAGATTGGTCTATCTGGTGAGGTGCGACCAGTAAATCGCTTGGAACAACGAATTAGTGAGGCAGATAAGTTGGGTTATGATAAAATCATTGTATCTAAGTACAACAAGGATATTAATTCCAAAAAACACAAAATCGAAATCGTTTTATGCTCAAAAATAGAAGATGTTGTCCGAAATGTTTTTTCTTAATATAAACCTTGTTTAATAAGTAATAATGGCAAAATTAGCATTGGTCCCAACTCCTATCGGAAATTTAGAAGATATTACACTTCGTGCTATTCGGTACTTAAAGGAGGCAGATATTATTTTTGCGGAAGATACGAGAGTTACTCAAAAATTACTCAAGCACTTGGGTATTCAGCAAAAAGTAATTTCATTTCATGCGCACAATGAGCATCGATTTTTGGAAAAAAGCGTTCAAATTGTTGAAGAATCTGAGCTCGCGGTTTTAGTTTCAGATGCAGGAACTCCAGCAATTTCTGACCCTGGTTTTTTATTGGTTAGGGCTTGTCTTCAAAAAAATATTTCAATTGAATGCTTGCCAGGTCCGAGCGCTTTAATTCCAGCAATTGTTGGGAGTGGTTTTCCCTGCGATAAATTTATTTTTGAAGGATTTCTCCCACATAAAAAAGGCCGTCAAACAAGATTAAAAGAATTGAGCACGGAAGAAAGAACTATTATTTTTTATGAATCTCCTCATAGATTACTAAAAACTTTGGAACAAATGCTTCCTTTTTTTTCTGAATCACGTCAAATTTGTGTGGTTCGCGAATTATCAAAAATGTTTGAAACATATCATAGAGGAACTTTGTCTGAACAAATTGCATATTTCAAGGAAACAGCCCCAAGAGGCGAAATTGTACTTTTAGTTCATGGTGTAGAGTAAAAAACATCAAATTTTTTTTAATCATCAATTTTATTTTATCTCTCACTTCGGTAAATTACCCTTAATTTTGACTGTGAGATTTAAAGAAGTAATTGGGCAGCAAAAACTAAAAAGTGACCTTATTCGCGCAGTATTAGCCGATAAAATTAGTCATGCACAATTGTTTAGTGGACAAGCTGGTTTTGGCACACTACCTCTTGCTTTGGCATATATTCAATTTTTATTCTGCGAGCAAAAACAAACAGATGATAGTTGCGGAGAATGTGCCTCCTGTAAAAAAGTAGAAAAACTTCAGCACCCAGATTTGCATTTTGCATTTCCAATTGTGCCGAATGAAAATTCAAATAAACCATCAATTTCCGATGATTTTATTTCCGATTGGCGTGAACAAATAAGAGAGAATCCCTATTTTAATTTAGTAGATTGGACAAAAAAAATAGATGTAAAGGAACGCAAAACAGTAATTCGAGTCGATGAAAGTAAAGAAATTCTTAGAAAATTAAGTTTAAAATCTTTTGAAGGCAGTTACAAAATCATGCTGATTTGGAATCCTGAAGAAATGAATACGGCTTGTTCTAACAAACTTCTAAAAATTTTAGAGGAGCCACCAGCACAGACTTTATTTTTATTGGTTTCAGATAAGCCAGATAATTTACTGCTCACAATTCAATCGCGCACACAGAAAATTCGTATTCCAAAAATTGAGTTAGCATTATTGAGTTTATACTTGCAAGAAAAAAATCAATTGACTTCAGTTCAAGCAGATTCTATTGCATCATTTGCAGAGGGCAATTTATTGCTTGCAAAAGAATTTATGGAAGCTTCAGTAAATCAATCTATTTATGTTGATTTATTTATGGTTCTGATGCGCGTATGTTATAAAAAAGATGTAATCGCAATGATGGATTGGGCGGAAAAAATAAGTGTAGAAGGGAAAGAGACGCAAAAACTTTTTCTAATTTATGCGCTTCATATGTTTCGTCAAAGTAATATCAGTAATTATATTGGCGAGAGCTTGATGAGAGTATCTAAAGAAGAAGAGGAATTTCTTGTAAAATTTGCACCCTTTATTTCGGGTAATAATATCCGAGAATTTATAAGCACTTTCGATGATGCTTACTATCATTTAGAAAGAAATGCCAATTCGAAAATTTTATTTACGCAACTTTGTTTTCAGGTTATGCGATTTATTCATCAGGCGTAACAGTTCAATTTTCTGTATGAATTTTTTGTAACTTTACACTTAAATTATTTCAAAAAATGGGATGTGAGTCGTGTGGTACAAGTACTGGTGGAACTCCAAGAGGATGTAAAAACAATGGTAATTGTAGTAGTGGAGGATGCAATAAATTAGAAGTATATGACTGGCTTGCTAACATTTCTTTACCAGCCGGTCAACAAGCATATGATATTGTAGAGGTTAGGTTTAAAAACTCAAGAAAAAACTTTCATAGAAACACTTCTAATTTAAGCTTGCATGCTGGCGATATTGTAGTTGTTGAATCTTCTCCAGGATATGATATTGGTGTTGTATCCGTAGTAGGAGAACTAGCAAGAATTCAAGTTTTAAAAAAGGAGCCAACTTTGAAGCCTTTTGATATTAGAAAAATACTAAGAATTGCTAATCAGACAGAAATTGATTTGTGGATTAAAGGACGTTCTTTGGAAAAAGATTTGATGTATACCTCACGAACACTTGCATTAAATTTAAAAATGCAAATGAAAATTTCTGATGTAGAATACCAAGGAGATTTAAGTAAAGCAACATTTTACTACACTGCAGAAGGCAGAATTGATTTTCGTCAATTAATAAAAGACATGGCTTCCGAATTTAAAGTGCGTATTGAAATGCGTCAGATTGGATCTCGGCAAGAAGCAGCTAGATTAGGTGGAATTGGCTCGTGTGGAAGAGAATTGTGTTGCACTTCATGGCTTACCGATTTTCGAACAGTTTCTACTTCGGCAGCTCGTTATCAGCAATTATCATTGAATCCTCAAAAATTAGCAGGACAATGTGGAAAATTAAAATGCTGCCTCAATTACGAGTTAGATATGTACTTAGATGCAATAAAATCATTTCCAAAAACAGAAACTAAATTACAAACAGAAAAAGGTGAAGCATTTCACTTTAAAACAGATGTTTTTAAACGCTTATTGTGGTATGGATATCGCGGAGAAACAGGTTTAATTGCTTTGAGTCCAGAAAGAGTTAAGGAAATTATAAAAATGAACAAAGAGGGAGTTAAGCCTAAGGATTTATTGGAATTTGTTAAAATTGAGAAAATTGTAGAGTTGGGGTATTCCAATGTTGTTGGTCAAGATAGCTTGACACGCTTTGAGAAAAATTTCAAGAAAAATCCAAATTCTAATCAGAATAGGAATAAACAATACAGGGGCAATCAAAATAAGAACAAGCCAAATAATTCTTCAAAAGGAAATAATGCGTAGTCTTTTCATTTGTATATTACTTGTATCTCTTTTTTCGTGTAATGACGCTCCTTTTTACACTAAATCATATTCTTTTAAAAATAATTCTTGGTCAAGAAGTGTTAAACCCAAATTTATTGTTGATATAAAAGACACTAATCTCTTATATGATTTTATTGTTACACTCAGAACTACTACTTCATACAAATATAATAATCTGTGGATTTTTTTAAATTCGACTCCTCCAAACGGCTCTCCGGTTCGGGAACCTTTTGAGATAAAAACGTGTTATCCCGACGGATCTTGGATTGGAAAAAAAACGGGCTCAATAGTTCAACATACCTTAATTTTTAAAAGAAGAAAAGTACCATCTCGTGGAAAATATAAATTTATATTAGAACAAGGAATTACTCAAAAATTAATTGATGAGGTTTTGGATATCTCCTTTGAGGTAAAGCTTGTAAAATAAACTATCCGTGCGTTTTCGAAAATTAAATTTTGAAGAGTTAACATCTTTGGAAAAAGAATTCAAGGAATTCCTTATAATTAATCATATACACGACGAAGAATGGCGCAGTTTAAACAAGGAAGCTCCAGAAAAAGTCTCTGCGCTTGTCGAAGTTTTTAGCGATACTGTTCTTTTAAAGGTCTATGGAAAAATAAGCTATCTTGAATTTTATGGGGAAGATATCTTGTCGTTTTTTAAAATAGACAAAGAGTGGATTAATAGTATTCACATTCAAGTAAGTAACTCTGAATATGAATTACCAAAACAAATTGATGAAATTCTTACACATCCAGAGAAATTCAAAGTTCATAAAGGACAAAAAAAGCTTGTCAATTTTAAGGAAGATGAAGTTCATCAACTTGTTTTAAAAGGCTGTTTCGTTGGGACAGAAGATTCTTGGCATGCAATAGAAAATTTATTAAAATAGAAGGGAAAGATAAATTTCTTAGGTAGCAAATCATCATTATTTTTGCTTTAAGCCATTTTTTTTTGTTTTTTAACGTTAATAGAATTAAATTTGATAGATTATTTTACTTAACTCTTTTTATTATGAAGTTGTTTTTAGGTTTTGTTGCAACAATATTTTTAAGTTTCATGATGAATTCCTGTATAAAACACGAAGTAATTCCTGCTCCTATTGCCACTGTAGATTTAAATTCTAGCTTCGAGGCTATTATAAATGGAACTGATGTAGAATGGACCCAAAATGTTGAGGGTTACAAGTCATACACAAATACATCTTCTATTTATCTTCCTTCTCCACAATTATCTCGCAAAATTTTTGAATCGGAAATGTCTTCCTTTTACTCTGAACAAGCTATTAATTTAACTTTTGGTTCATTAACATGGGATGTGTCATCAAATATTGAGCCTACTTTATCGATGTTTAATAATTTTCATACATATAACTCAGATTCTCCTATTTCATTTAAAAATTATTCTTCTGCATCAACTTTGCCATCTATGGTAGGTGTTCAAGTTGAATACTTAGATAATAATGGAGTTTCTTGGATTTCCCGTGAATCTGATCCTGGTCAGTTTGCAAAGTTCACGATATTAGATCAAGATTCTGATAACACAGGCGACTATTCTTTGTTTTTGTGTGAGTTTTCTTGTAATGTTTGGAGAATTAATCCTCAAACTTTATTAGACGAATCGATAACGATAAATACTGCAAAATATACGGCTTGGTTCAAACGCTAAGAGCTACTAATTTACTTTTTCTGAAATGAGTGATTCACTCAAAATAGCTATAATTGGTGATTATAATTTTACATATAATTCTCATCATGCAACAAATTTATCACTTGACCATTCCCTAGAGTTATTAGAAGTAGAAATCAATTATTATTGGATTAAAGTAAATGAGGCAGTTAAGAATAAGCCAATATATTTTGATCAATTTGATGGTATTTGGATTGCTCCTGGTCCTTTTCAAAATATATTTTTCCTCAATGGGATTTTCAAAATACTAATTGAGAAATCAATTCCAATATTAATTACAGGGGAATCATTTAAGTTATTTATTGAATTTTTAGTTGCGATCAATCAATTAAATACTCAAGGAGAAAAATTAATTTCTGAAAATTTAGTAGCTGGAAGTCAATTTGAGAGGGTGAGTATTTTTCCACAAACGAGCGAATATCAAAAAATGTATGAGAATTTTAGTTCGATTGAATTAACTTCTTCTCGTTTTAGTTTATACCCACAATTGATTGAACAATTAAAAGGAGAATTTATTGAAATTCTTGGATTAAATCAATTTGATGATCCTGAAATTATTTGTTTAGTGAATCATCCGTTTTTTTTAGCGTGTGCTTTTTGTCCCCAAATTTCGTCTACGCGCGATATTCCACATCCGATTATTTTTAAATTTTTGAAGATGACAATAGAGAAAAATTCAGCCTCAAAGCTTGTAAACTAGACTTCTTTTAATTCATTTATTTCAGAATAATAAATAAAAATTCTGGCATTTCGGTCATACATACTTTCAACGATAGTTTGGTATGTTTCTAGTTGTAGTTGGTGCTCTTTATTTTCCTTCCCAGTTTTAAAATCTAAAATTATTATTTCATTTGCCTTCACAATAATTTTATCTGGCCGTTTAGATAAACCCTCTGCAAACAAAATTAATTCTTCATTAATTATTTCAATAGCTCCTTTAAATAATTGAATTTTTTCAGAATGCTCAAAAAATGTGCTTGCAGTGTCTATTAATTTGCTTTCAAATACTCCATCAATTTCACCTTTTGCAATTAAACTCTCAATTGTTATTTCTAGCGATTCAATCGTGTCGCATTTTGACATCAACAAGTGGAAATAATTTCCAAATAGCTGTTCTTCTAACTGTTCACCCTCTCTTTTTTGTTTTTTGAAAACAATATCGGGATACCATAAGCGATCTTTTAATTCAAGTGGAAGGTAGAAAAACTCTTCCTTCTTTTCTTCTTGATTTTCTCTTTTCTTTTCTTCCCCTGCAAGGTATCTTAGGGCTCCATTTTCTAGAGTTGTACAATTCATTTTTTCTAATGCAAGGTGCAAAAAACTTCCTAATTGATTTTTTTTAAAATAATTCAATGCGTAGAGTCGCTCAATTGGCCTTGTTAAACCAACATAAGCCAGGTTAAGTTTATCAAGAAATGTAAGCTCTTTTTCGTTTAGACTAAAAGCTGCAATCTCAGGAATAATGCTATTAGAGCTTGCATTTCCATAAATTAATTTCCCGCTAGCTTCCACAAGGAATTTTGAACTTTGATGAATTGAAGTACTAAAGTCTAATTTTGGAATAATGACTACAGGAAACTCAAGCCCTTTTGATTTGTGAACGGTCATTATTTTAATTGCTGCGTCTGCTTCGGGCATTTGCAAAGCAATTTTTGATTTATTATCTTTATAATATTCTAGGAAGTAGCCAATATCTGCTTGCCTTGAAATTTGGTAATTAAAAACAACATCAATAAAATGATGAATATATGGCTCTTGCGTTTCTTCCCAATCCATCATTTTTAAAAACTTTAAGCATAAATCGTAGAGATTTTCATAGGGAGTGTAAAATTCTTCTTCACTTCCAAAATGCTCGCACAAGAAAAGTTTGTCTTTAAAGATTCGCCTTGTTTTTCCACTGCTATCAATTATACTTTCAAAGTAGGATAGGTATTTTTCTGTGCTTCCCTTTTTTGCAATTCTAAAATACAATTCTGCAAATCTTCTAGCCTCCGTTTCTTGTGATGGCCGAGCTCGTCTTTTAAAATAAGACACCATTAACTGAACTTTAGCATCTCCAGAAATTAAAAGTGAATCAAGAGAAACCACTTTGTATTTTAGATTTGTTAATGCTCGTGCAAAAAAATTGCCGGTGTCATTTTTCTCAGTTAAGATACAGATGTCTCCGAAGGAAAAACCATCTTCTTTACATTTTTCAATGCGCGCAACAATTTCGTCAACTAAATCTTCTAATTTAATTTTTTGTTCAAGTGATATTATTTCTACAAATCCTTGTTTTTTTGATTGTGGATTTTGACTTACTGAAGCATAGTATCGTTGCGTATTTTCCGTTACAAAATCATGTAGGTTTGTGAATAAAGCATTGTTAAAGTTGACAATTTCACTCGCTGATCGATAATTATTTAGTATGTCTTGCTTGACACCGAGGGCATTAAAATAGTTAGAGGTTTTAGTTAATCTCGCATTATTTTCAGGGTTGTAAATTTCTGGTAAGGCAATAAATTGGTCTGCAATTCCATTATTGAATCGGTAAATTGATTGCTTTGCATCTCCAACAATAAGATTTTTTCGTTTATTGGAAATAGATTCATGAACTAAGGGGATGAGGTTTAACCACTGAAGTCTTGAGGTATCTTGAAATTCGTCGAGTAAGAAATGCTCCAATCGTGTCCCTAATCGCTCGTAGATATATGGTGCATCTTCGTCTTGTACAAGTGAACCAATCAATTTATTAAACTCTGAAATTCTAATAATTTGCTCGCTATTTTTCAAGTCATTTAATGCCTCAGCAACAAATTGTAATAATGCAATATTATAAAAGTTTGATCTAAATTTTTTCAGTAAAAGTATCTGAGGTTGAAGTTCTAGGAAAAGAGTATTAATAGAGAGAAGTTTTTCTCTTAATTCCGAGGGAAAATCCTTTTTACCTGAGGGTTCGCTGCAATATTTTAGAATTGTATTGGTAAAAAGTTGCTTGTTATCTTTGCTTTCTGGAAATTCTTTTAAACCTGAAAGTTGAATAATACTATTATAGCTTCTGCCTTTTCCTGGTAATTGATCTTCTGTTAAATTAAGAGAAAGAAAGAATTTTGCAGTTTCATTTGCCTCTTTTATAAATAGCTGCTCACTAAATTCAATTTCAGCTTTTAATTCATTGTATGTTTCATCCGTAAGCTCAAGTTCCATTAATTTCGCAACATTAACTTGATTGCGTTCTGAACTTAAAATCAATGCAAATGAAACTAATTGTCCTTTGAAATTCCAGCTTTCCCCTTCATCAAGATTAGTTTTTGCGTAGGATGTCATTAATTTTGTAAGGTGTTCGGAACCTGCTTGCCCCAGTTTACTCATTAAAAGCTCGACAACTTCCTCAATAATCTGTTGCTCATTTAGAATCACTTCAAAATCGCTGGGAATATCTAAATCTCTGCTAAAAGAGCGAATAAGACGGAGGTTAAATTTATCAATTGTTGAAACATGGAAGTCTTCGTATCCATGTAAAATTTCACCGAGTGCTTTTGCACATCTTCCCTGCAATTTTGGGAGATCTATTTTACAAAGTTCTAGTAATGGATTGATCATTGATTTTATTTTCTCTTGACTTCCATCAAAATGAACAATGCCATCTAAAGTATCAATAATTCGAGTTTTCATCTCCATTGCAGCTTTGTTGGTAAAAGTCATTGCTACAATCGACTTATATTTCTGTCTTGAACCATGATCTCCTAGCAAAATACTCAAGTATTCCAAAACCAATTGATGTGTTTTTCCACTACCTGCCGAAGCATTTAAAATGGATAAGGGGAATTCCTCACGGTTAATTTTTAGCATAGGAAACAGAAAGTATTTTTAATTGTTAAATATAGGAATTAATGATGTTTTTACCTTAATTTTGTTTTATGAATCGCTTAACTATTTTATTTATTATTTCTTTCGCTTTTGTTTCCTGTAAAAAGAAATGTCCAACTCCTGCTCCAAAATCGGATAGTTTCCTTAGCTTAACAGTTCAGCCTAAATTTGGCTCCAACAATCTGTTTCTTGATTCAATTTATACTTCACCTGATGGTTATAAAGTAAAATTTACGGATTTAAAATTTTACATTACACAATTAAAAAATGGTTCTTCAACTTTAACAGATGCTACGATTTTTGATTTTCGCGAAAATGGGTTGCTTGCTTTCAGAAAAATAGGAGACCCCACACAATTCACAGCTCTTCAAGGTTTTATTGGTGTAGACGGAACTCTTAATCATTTAGACCCTTCTGCATTTCCTAATGAGAGTCCACTGAATATTAGTAATGCTGGTACAATGCATTGGGGTTGGAATACGGGGTATATTTTTTTAAGTATTGAGGGAAAAGTAGATACAATTCCCGATGGTAATAATTCTTTTGACCATAGTTTTAGTTTCCATATTGGAACAGATTCTTATTTGAGTGATTTCTCCTTCAATTCTCTAAATTGGCAAAATCCTTCGGCAAATGAATTTATTCTCCCTTTTAAATTAGATTTACTTACATTCCTTCAAAATCCAACCCAACCGATTGACTTAAAAACGGACTTTTTAACACATTCCGGAGCTGGGCAAGAAGCACTTTCAGAGATAGTTGTTCAGAATTTTAAACAAGCATTTCAGCCATATTAATGAAGCTCTATATTTTCCTCTTTATTATTGTAATTGGCCTAGTTTCCTGTAAAAAAGACAAAAATAATTTTCAAGCTACTCCATACTTACTAGAAATACCTTCTCATTTTCCTGAGATGCTTATTCCGCAAGATAATCCAATGACTGCTGAGGGAGTAGAACTTGGCCGCTTTCTTTTTTATGAAAAAAGATTGAGTGGTGACAATACCATGAACTGTGCTACGTGTCATGTTCCAAATGGAGCATTTTCAGATCCCAATGTTTATTCTACAGGAATTGATGGAATTGAAGGAACGAGACATTCTATGGCTTTAGTCAATTTAGGCTGGGAAGATTTTTTCTTTTGGGATGGACGAGCATCAAGTTTAGAAAAACAAATTTTGGAGCCTGTGCCAAATCCCATTGAAATGCACCAATCATGGAAAGCAACAGCTGCGAAACTTAACTTAGATATTACTTATCGAAATCGTTTTTTTAGAGCATTTGGAGAGGAAGGCATTGATTCTATAAAAGTTGCTAAGGCAATAGCTCAATTTGTAAGAACAATGATTTCTGGCGAGTCTAAATTTGATGTAATGTATAAATATGCGAGTGGTTTGCAATTAAGCTCAAACGACCAACTTATTTTTCAGACAATTAGCAATGAGGAATGGGCTGGTTACGATTTATTCAAAAGTTTGAACGGCGCAGATTGCTTCCATTGTCATAATGGACCTCTGATGCGTGTAAAAAAGTTTAGTAATAATGGATTATTGGCATCTGCTATCAACGATTTAGGAAGAGCCAGTGTTACGAATAATGCTAATGATAATTATAAATTTAAAGTTCCAACTTTAAGGAATATTGAACTTTCCGCTCCTTATATGCACGATGGACGTTTTGCAAACTTAGATGAAGTTATTGAGTTTTACTCAAGTGGTATTCATATGAGTCCAACGATAGATCCTCTTATTGAATTCGGGAGTCAAGGTGGAGTGCAGTTAGATGCCAGTGAGAAATTATTACTTAAGAAATTTTTGTTAACATTAACAGATTATAATTTCATTAACAACCCTAAATTTTCTGATCCAAATTAAGAAATTATGGAGGAAACTCGCTTAACTACAGAAGATAAAGCTTTAAAAATTAATTTAAAGCCAGATATTTATGGGTGTTTTGCCGAAATTGGGGCAGGGCAAGAAGTTGCAGCAAATTTTTTTAAAGCCGGAGGAAGTTCAGGGACCATTGCTTTTACGCAATCTGCTTATGACATGAAAGTTTCCGACTCTTTATATGGAACTGCTGAACGTTATGTTTCCGAGGAGCGTTTGATCACAATGTTAGAAACAGAATATAATCACATCAGTGAAATTCTTCCTAATAAAAAGAAAGAAGCCCGCTTTTTTGCATTTTGTAATACAGTTGAGTCTTTAAATTACCATAAAACTAATCAGGGACAAGGTTGGGTTGGAATTCGATTCCAAATGCATTTGGGTGGTCCAGTAAATGATATTATTTTACACATTCGGATGCATGACAATAGTCATAAAGCGCAACAAGAAGCACTTGGAATTTTAGGCGTTAATCTTATTTATACTAGCTTTTTTTATGAAGAAGGAATTGATAGTTTTTTAGATTCACTTGTTCACCGTCTCCCAAGAGATAGAATGGAAATTGACATGTTAAGTGTTTCAGGACCAGATTTTGAAAACGTGGATAATCGAATGTTAGCATTAAACTTGGTACGAAGAGGAATTACAGACGCTACACTATTTGATTTAGCAAAGAATGTTCTTCAACCCTCTACTGCATTATACAAAAAGAATATTTTACTCATGCGAGGTCGGTTTCGCCCAGTTACAAACGTGCACATCGACATGATTGAAAAAGGCCGTCTTGAATTTTTAAAAGAGAAAAGTGTTAAGGCTGAGAATGTAGAACTCATTTTAGAATTCACCTTAAAAGATTTGACCGCTGACGGAAAAATATCAGACAAGGATTTTGTAGACCGTGTAGATTTATTAAGTTCTTTGGGTTATACGGTAATGATTTCAAACTACCTCAAGCATTACAAAATGCTGGAATATTTATCTACAATAGGAAAAGGAAATTTAATGGGCTTGATTTTAGGTGTTTACAATCTTCAGGCAATATTCGATGAAAGGTATTACGATAACTTACCTGGGGGCTTATTTGAAGCATTTGGCCGTGGATTTGGACATAAAGTAAAACTCTTTCTTTATCCAGCAATTAATGTTGATGATGGATCTTTGTATGACATTGACACGATAAGAATTCCAGATAATTTAAGAGGATTATTGAAATATATGATCGACAATGATAAGATTGCACCTATTTTAGAATACGATAAAAATTATCTTCACATAATGTCTGATGATGTTTTGAGTAAGATAAAGTCTGGAGGCACAAGTTGGGAAGAGGATGTTCCCTATCAAGTTGTAAAAGCAATTAAGTTTTTCGAGTTATTTGGTTACGAAAATAAAGTTATAGGTAAATAAGATGCCTCATATCAAAAATGCACTTATCCGCTACCGCATAATTGATCGCATGCTGCGAAATAAATACAAACCTTTTCCATCAAAACAAGCTATGAGAGAATCGTGTGAGGAAGCCCTCTACGGTGCGACTTATGGAGATAATATATGTGATTCAACTATTGAAAAAGATATGTTTTCTATGAAAATGGAACACGATGCGCCAATTAAATATAGTAAACGAAATAACGGATACTTTTATGATGACCCTCATTTTAGCATCAATGATATTCCTCTAACCGAAGATGAATTGAGTTCAATTAAATTTGCGGTGAATACACTGCAGCAATTTCGTGAGGTTCCTTTTTTTCAGCAATTTGGTAATGCAATTGATAAAATAGTTGATCGTGTTTCTATTGGGAGTAATTCTGAAGATGAAGAAATTAATCGGTTTGTACAATTTGAATCTGTTTTTTCTGTTGGGGGAAATGAATTTTTACCGATTATCTTAGAAGGAATCCGCACAAAAAAAATGATTTGGTTTACGTATGCAAGTTTTATTAAAGGCATTGAAAAACCTCGAAAAGTTTCGCCCCTTTTATTAAAAGAGTACAGAAATCGTTGGTATCTAATTTCTTTTGATAAATCAAAAAATGACGTAGTTACTTATGCTTTAGATAGAATGCAAGACCCAATTGTTTTGGAAGATGAAGCATTTTTTCCTGAAAATTTTGATACGGAGTCTTTTTTTCAAGACACAATTGGAATTACAACTTACCGAGGAAAAGCAGAAAAAATTAGTCTAATAGCAAACAGTATAGCAGCAAAATACATAGCTTCACAGCCCTTTCACAAGTCCCAGAAAATCATCTCGGAAAATCAAGATCAAACTACTTTTGAACTTACAATTTTGGTGTCTGAAGAATTTATTCGCAACTTGTTGGGCTATGGCGGTGAAGTAGAAATTATAGCGCCATTATCGTTGCGTAAGCAAGTTCATGAGCGCATTCAAAAAATGAATGATATTTATTCACGTAAATAGTCGCCTATTTCATGGACCTTTTTATTTTTGTACTATAAACGATTATTATGGAAATTGTAAGATCAGATGCTAATGGAGTTTGCACAATAACCTTAAATAGGCCAAGTGTTTATAATTCCTTCAATCAAACGATGGCGTTTCAGCTTCAAGCTACCCTCGATGCTTGCTCAAAAGATGATTCCGTTAGAGTTATCGTAATAACTGGTGAGGGAAAAGCTTTTTCTGCTGGTCAAGATTTAGGGGAAGCAACTGATAATGAAGGGCCAACTTTAACATCAATTGTGCGCGATCATTATAACCCAATTATTCTTAAAATTCGCGAAATTGAAAAGCCAGTTATTGCTGCTGTAAATGGAGTTGCTGCAGGCGCAGGTGCGAACATCGCCTTGGCTTGCGACATTACCTTTGCTAAAAAATCTGCATCCTTCATTCAGGCTTTTTCAAAAATTGGATTAATTCCTGATTCAGGTGGAACATTTTTTTTGCCGCGCTTAATTGGTATGCAAAAAGCACTTGCTTTGATGATGACAGGAGATAAAGTTTCAGCAGAAGAGGCAGAAAAATTAAATATGATTTATAAAGTAATTGATGATGAGGACTTTTCCGCAGAAATAACTCGATTTTCAGAGCAACTTGCCATGATGCCAACAAGAGGATTGGGCTTAACAAAAAAAGCTGTAAATCTCGGCTTGTTTAATTCTTTGGAAGATCAACTAGAACTCGAAGAAAAATTACAAACTCAAGCAGGAGAAACAGATGATTTTGCGGAAGGTGTAAATGCTTTTTTGCAGAAAAGATCACCACAATTCAAGGGAAAATAATATGAAGCAAATAATAGGTGTTTTAGGAGCTGGAACAATGGGAGCAGGGATAGCTCAAGTCGCTGCACAAAATGGGAATCAAGTTATTCTTGTTGATGTAAATCAATCACAATTAGATCTGGCTAAATCTAATCTTTCTTTGATTTTATCAAAGTTAATTGAAAAAGAAAAAATTTCTATTTCTGACAAGTCTTCGATAGAATCTCGTATAACATATTCTTCTGAACTACAGTCTTTTGCTCCTTGTCAATTAATAATAGAAGCTATTTTAGAGGATTTGGCAATTAAGCACAAGGTTTTTGCAGCACTTGAAGAAATTGTATCCTCAGATTGTATATTGGCGAGTAATACTTCTTCATTGTCTATTGCATCAATTGGCTCAGTGCTGAAGAATCCAAGTCGCGTAATTGGAATTCATTTTTTCAATCCTGCACCATTAATGCCTCTTGTTGAAATAATTCCCGCGGTGCAAACAGCTCCTAATTTCTTAAGTTCCGCTCTTGAATTAATTCAAAGTTGGAAAAAAATTACAGTGGTTTGCAAGGATACTCCAGGCTTTATTGTAAATAGAGTTGCTCGCCCATTTTATGGTGAGGCTTTGCGGATTTATGATGAGGGAATTGCAGATTTTGCAACGATAGATTGGGCCATGACAAATTTTGGTGGATTCAAAATGGGACCTTTTGCTTTAATGGATTATATCGGAAACGATGTAAATTATGCTGTTACTGAATCAGTTTTCAGTGCTTTTTATTTCGATTCGCGTTTTAAACCCTCATTTACTCAAAAAAGACTAAAAGAAGCTGGTTTTTTTGGTAGAAAATCGGGACGTGGTTTCTATGATTATTCTCAAGAAACGGTTCTTCCTGAACCAAATAAAGATGCTGATTTAGGACTTAAAATCTTTCATCGAATTCTGCTTATGTTAATAAATGAGGCTATTGATGCTGTTTTTATGCAGGTTGCATCGAAAGAAGATGTTGATTTAGCAATGACCAAAGGGGTTAATTATCCAAAGGGCTTGTTAGCATGGGCTGATGAAAAAGGATTAGAAAATATCTTAAATCAGTTGCAGGTCTTATTTGATGAATATGGGGAAGATCGCTATCGGCCTAACCCGCTTCTAAGACAAATGGTCAAACGAAAGCAAACTTTTTTTTAAAAGTGCTAATAAACCATTATACAACAAGTTGAATAGTTGTATCTTTATACCTTAAAAAAATAACAATGGCATATCTTTTCACTTCCGAATCTGTTTCTGAAGGTCACCCAGATAAAGTTGCAGATCAAATTTCTGACGCACTAATTGATCATTTTATGGCTTTTGATCCAACATCAAAAGTTGCATGCGAAACACTTGTTACAACTGGCCAGGTAGTTTTGGCTGGTGAAGTAAAGTCAAAATCATATCTCGATGTGCAAGCTATCGCGAGAGAAACAATTCGTAGAATTGGATATACAAAGTCAGAATATATGTTTGATGCAAATTCTTGTGGTATTTTTTCTGCAATTCACGAGCAATCTTCAGATATTAATCAGGGAGTCGAGAGAAGCAATCCTGAAGATCAAGGTGCAGGAGATCAAGGAATGATGTTTGGTTATGCAACAAAGGAAACTGATAATTACATGCCCCTTGCATTGGATTTGGCGCATAAAATTCTACAAGAAGTATCGGAGATTCGCAATAATGAATCGAGTTTAATTCCCTATCTTCGCCCAGATGCAAAGTCGCAAGTAACAATTGAATATTCAGACGCCAACATTCCTCAACGCATCGATACCATTGTTGTTTCTACCCAACATGACGATTTTGATGAAGAAGCAACAATGCTTGCTAAAATAAAAAAGGATATGATAGAAATTGTCATTCCGCGTGTTAAAGCAAAATTAAAACCTGAACTTCAAGCGCTATTTAATAACGAAATAACATATCATATTAATCCTACTGGTAAATTTGTAATCGGAGGTCCACACGGAGATACAGGATTAACAGGTCGAAAAATAATCGTTGATACTTATGGTGGAAAAGGAGCGCATGGTGGTGGAGCATTTTCAGGAAAAGATCCCTCAAAAGTTGACCGTTCTGGAGCTTATGCAACACGTCATATTGCTAAAAATGTTGTAGCTGCTGGCTTGTGCGATGAGATTTTAGTTCAGGTTTCCTATGCAATTGGTGTAGCAAAGCCTTGTGGACTTTTTGTTGATACGTATGGAACTTCAAAAATTGGCTTAAGTGATGGCGAAATTGCTGAAAAAATCAGCGAAATATTTGATATGCGTCCCTACTTCATTGAGCAACGATTAAAATTACGTAACCCCATTTATCTAGAAACGGCAGCTTATGGACACATGGGACGCAAAAATGAAATTGTTACAAAGCATTTCAAGTCGCCAGATGGCACAGTGATTTCCAAAGAGGTAGAGTTATTTACATGGGAAAAATTAGATTTTGTCGACAAAGTAAAGGCAAAATTTAATTTGTAAATCCTATTTTTCATTTACTATTATTAAAAGAATAGGTTTCATTCAAAAAAATAAATATCTTCGAAGATGAGGTCTTTATTTCTCTTTTTTTGTTTGTTTTCTTTCTTTGCAAAAAGTCAGTACATTCAGAATATTTCACTTTTGGATGTTTGGAAATCAGATACGCTCCTTACAAATTCGAGCAATGTTCGTTACTCAAGTTGTTGGGGTTTTGAGAGGAGCAATAAAGAATATGCAATTTTTGGTTCAACAGAAGGCGCTCATTTTTTTGAGTTAAGTTCTGATAATAAATTAAATTTTATAGATTTCATTCCTGGGCGTTATATTTCTTCACAAGCAATAACTCGAGAGTATAAAACTTATCGTCAATATGCTTACGCAGTTGGTGATGAAGGATTAAGTAGTTTGCAAATAATAGATTTATCTTATTTACCTGATTCTGTTCATTTAGTAAATGACTTACAAAATAATTTGTTTGGAAAAACACACAATCTTTTTATTGACACGACAAATGCACTGCTTTATTTATGTTCTGTAAAGCCAATTGTTAATGGTGTAGATCAATCATTAATTCCCTTGCGTGTTTTTTCACTAGCAGACCCAGTTAATCCCTTACTTCTTTGGTCTGGCCCTTCTGATATCGATGAGGTTCATGATATTTTTGTTCGTGAAAATTTAGCGATTTTAAACTGTGGCCATGAAGGTCTTCGCATATACGATTTTTCACAGGCAAATCAGCCACAATTACTTAGTACTCTTGAAGTCTATCCTGATCAAGGTTATAATCATCAAGGTTGGCTAAGTCCCGATAATTCGACCTATGTTTTCGCAGATGAAAATGCAGGTTTACGCATCAAAAAATGTAGCTTAAATGAAGATTATTCTTTAATAATTGAAAATCTATTTGAATCAAGTAATAAGAGTTTCCCTAAAACACCTCACAATATTCAAATCACAAATGATTTTGCTTTTGTAGCTTATTACAATGATGGTTTGCGAATTTTTGACTTAAGAACAGCTGTTCCTACTGAAATTGCTGCGTTTGATACGTATTATGATATACCAGGGGAAACATTTTCTATGTGGGGAGCTTGGGGTATTTATGCTTTATATTCGAGTGAGCGAATTATTGTTTCAGATAGGAAAAATGGCTTATTTTTATTTGATTTTGATCGTACAAGATTTCTTAAATCACCACCATCTTCAGGTTTCACTCTTTCACCCAATCCTTGTTATCAAGCTGAATCAGTCTTTGTTAATATTCCAAGTAGTATAAATAGTTTTTCCTTTCAACTTTTTGATGCGAATGGAAAGCTACTTGAGGAAATAGAAGTTGAAAATAGCTCAAGCTATTACTTTAACCTGCCTTATAAATCAGGTGTTTATTTTATTCACTTACAGTATACAAACTATCTGAATGAAGCTGAATACTTTGTTGAGAAAATGGTTTTGATTTAAATGAAAAAAAACTTCTGTGGTGAACAGAAGTTTTTTTTATAAAAATAGACTATTAAGTCTGGGTGCTGCATTTTAAGTAAGGGAACAGAGTCTTCTTATGAAAATTATACCGTTGACTTAAATAATTAAAATTATCAAACTAGAAATAAAACTGCCTCTCCAAACAGTTGTCAACATAATTTACATAAGAAGAATTCTGTTATATCCTTTTTTTGGAATTATAAATGTATGTAATATTTTTATCTAAGTTGTTGAAGATGAACGTTTTTTAATTCTACACGAATATTTTTTATGTTCTGTCGAATATTTGAATATATATATATATTTTATGATTAAAAAGCAGTCGTTTTTTTTAAAAATTTAAGAGGTGATTATTTAACTTGATTAATCAAAATAAAGTCTACCATTAACCCATTCAGAACTTAGTTCAGCTTCTTTTTTTTCATAAAACCTCATGGCTAAGTCATTCCATTCTAGAACTTGCCAATCCATTCTTTTTACTTTTTTATCCTTTGCAATTTCTACTACTTTTTCGAAAAGCATGTTGCCAATACCTTTATTACGATGATTTTCTTTAACATAAAAATCCTCAAGGTACAGTATCTTTCCTTTCCAGGTAGAATAAGCTGTATAAAAGAGTGCAAATCCTGCTATCTCTTTATTTTCCTCAGCAACAATAGCTTCACAAATAAAAGATTTAAATAAGTCTTGACTAAGTTGCTCTACTGAATTACTAACTTGTTCTGGGGCTTTTTCATAAAGGGCTAGTTCTTTTATTAAGGAAAAAATAGCCTGTTCATCTCCCGGCTTTGCTGCTCTTATTTGCATTATTTCAAACCGTTGAGATCATAACGAATTGTAATACCTGTTTTAAGATTTCCAGTTGGAAAGCTTGTTAGTACTTTGGGAGTATTTAATTGCTGCTCGTAATAAAAAATTGCACTCAAATGTTCAGATAACTTGTAATTTGCATCTAACTTAAAGCTAATCACTTTTTGACCTTGAGTTGCTTGATTTGTGTTTTCAATAATTTTACGAATGACAATAATATTATCTCTAATTGCAAAGTTTATATTTATAATCAAGTCACTTTTTTTAATTCCTTCAAAAGGTAATTTTAATTTAGGAAATGTTAATACTGTTCCAATAACAATTTCTTTTCCTAGAACTTCAGTAACTTGATTATTATTTAGTGAAAGGGTTGTAGTTCTATCTTTTCTAAATTCAAAATTAGTTGTTAAACTTTTACCCAAAATATTCCATGTTGCTAAGAAACCATATAATGGCCCGAATTTTTCTGAGATTCTAACATTTTGAATTTGTGTACTTGAAATAAAATTATTATTCAAATCTCTGGCAGTTGAAAAACCGTTCACATCTTGAGTTGCATTGAGATTTGTTTGCATTCCACTTACTGTTACTGTTGAAGAATAAGCATGATTTAATTTAAAACTTTTCAGGAATTTTTTAGTGAATTCAAATTTTGTTAAACCGGTATAATTTATCGTCCAGTTAGGAAGTGGAGTATTATTTAATGGATTTATAGTTCTATTAGATATCTTATTGCCAGAATAAGCTGTTAAGAAAGCGCCAACTACAACATCTTGATGTGAGCCTGAATAACCATCATTAAATCCGCTTGGTAGAACACTTGAATTTAGATTTTGCGAACCAATAAGATTAGACACTAATTTGCGATTGGCTAGGAGTTGAGTAAAAATATCGGAACTGTTTTCTGCGCCGGGCTTTACAAAAGCTGAGTTAAATGTAATTGTTGAATAAGTTAGATTTTGTGTTGTAAATTCACTTTGATTTTGAAATTCTAATTCGTCAGGATTCCACCGGAAAAACGCACTTCTATTACTACTATAGTTTCTAGTAACATTTAAATTTATAGTTAAATCTTTTAATGGTTCGAGTGTAGATTTTAGACTTAAATTTGCTGAATGAGTAGCAGTAAATTGTGCATTTAAGTTTTCATTTTGAACTAACCAGTTTTTATTTCGTGCAAGCTCGGCAATGTTATATCCATTTGATCTTCCTAGAACGTCATATCCTTGTTTCCCAAAAATAAATCCTGCTAAATCTGTTGTTTCACCATTCATCCCTAAAATACTTGTTTCTTGATTAAAACCAGGAAGTAAGGTACCATCATTTAAAGCATACGATCCAGTTATATTTCTTATAGACATAAGCATACGTGCAAGGAATTCATTTACAATAGGTACTTCCTCTTTTTCTCTTTCTATTTTCCTTTGTTCTTTTTCTTTTTTACGTTCCCATTTCCTCTTTTTTCTTTCGTATTGCCGAAATTCTTTTGGTGTCATTTGGTCAATTGGCTTTTCAGGCTTAAATTCTTCAATTTTCTGAGGTGGTTTTTTATCTAAATCTTTTTTATTCTCTTTTCCTTCCGCAGTTTTAGAGTTTAGATTGTTTCTACTTGCCCCGGCAGCTAATACTTTCTTTAGGAAGGGAGATTTATTATATAGATTAATAAAATTACCTTGAAGTGTTAAATTAATTGCTCGATTATTTTGAATGGTATTTCCAAAACTATTCTGTCCTAAGGGGGCGCGTTGCCAATTAAAGGTGCCTGTATATTTTGTGTTTCCACTTATCCAATTAGTGATAGGGAATTTATCAAAAGGCAAAGTGTAAGCGACAGAATAATTATGAGTATAATCTATGGTAATTCCTCCAGTATTAATTTGTGAACTTAATGTATCTAAAAACTCTCGATATCCCTCAGGGTCTAGTTTTCTATCAATTCCGTGATTGCCCTCTTCAAAAATTGATTTATTAACAGCCGAAAACGTAGTTTTGATATTTTTTGTAAGGTCATATCCAATTTGGTAGTTTCTAACTAGATCAAATCTTTTTAAGTAAACAGGTTGAAATTCATAATCTGGAACGAGGTTATTTCTTATCTGCCGTTGATTAAAAATCCTTGAGTATTCATTGCTAAATGAAATGTTTTTAGGCAATAGAAAAAGATTAAAGTCTTTTATTATAGCAAAGTTTTTATTCTTTTCAACAGGCTTCCATTTTTTAAATGGTTCAAATGCTTTACCAGTAAATGTGTAATTATAATTTAATGAGCCAGTCCATGTCTTTGTATTATCATAGTTGGTGTTAAAATCTCGCTTTAAATTTTCTGAAAAAGCATAGGTTAATGAAACATTTGATACATTCCAAAGGTGTGGTTTACTGCCCGCTTTCAACTCTTTACGCACATTTGTAAAATTAAAGGAGCGTCGTTCATTAAAATCTTGCCCTAATTTCGCTCGCTCTTTTCGTGTTGCTGCATCATAGTCTTTTAGTTTAATATCTGGATTGAAAGGGTCGTATTCAGGATTGATTACTCCCCACGAATAACCATAGAAAAAGGGAAGAGATAATCTTGTTTGTTTTCCAAAAAATTGCCCCAACTGTAAGGTTGTATTTATATCTATTCCGATTTTTTCATTTCTTTGTCTTTCTTGCACTCTGCTTTCCACACTTCCCCAGTTTATTCCTGAGTAGTTACCTGAAGCTGCAACTGTACCAAAATCAGCAAGTTGCACCTGCATTTGACCAATTGCTGCAGAACCACCTTCACTCACAAAGTCAGTTAGCCGTAATTCATTAACCCAAACAATCGCACATTCTGCATCACCATTATCGGGTTTCCAAATATTATCAGGATCATTTTTAAGTGGATTTCTGACGCCAATCATTATTGTTTTTATCCCTTGTAGGTTTGGACTTCCTTTTACTTTTATTTTTCTTTTTTGATTAACAGGATCAGGTTTGCTATACTCTACAATATAAGATATTCCACTAGCTCCCTGTTCTATTTTTGTATTCCTTTCCTTTTTGAGATTTAAAAAGTCATCAAATATAATTTCTACGTTGTTATTTTCAGGCCAAATAGCATCAGGACTAGTTACACCCCAATCTGTTACATCCATTGGCATTTCATATTCATAATAATTTTCTACGAAATCTGTTCCAAGACGCACAAAAAGTGTTAAGTCTTGATTATTAAGTGTATTTGGAATTACTTCTTCCGCATGAACAAACATTTTTAATTTTTTATATGTCCTAACATCAAATTGGACATTACGATATGCTGCACGCGCATCTCCATCTTGTAAATTACAAACCTCAAGCATCAATGATTGTTCATTCATTTGTCGTTCGTATACTTGAGAAGGATCTATTTCCCTTGTAATTCCGGGTGGAACTTCATATTTTACAGGATATCGTTGGTCGTTTTCTTCAACATTTACTGCACCAATATTAAATGTTGTAAGATTAGGATCAGTTTGAATGCTAAGTCCTGCTTGTGTGAGATCTTGCCTAAATCCTCGCCATTCTCCACGAATGAATTCAAGCTTAGCAAAACGTAGAATTACTTCTTCATCAAAATTCTTTAAAAATATTCTCATAAAACGAATGGAGCGAAAATCCTGTATACCATTTATTTTTTTTTCATAAGCAGCTAAAGGAACTTTAAACTGGTACCATTTCTCTGTTTTATTTCCGTTTTGGTAAGTTTGAACATTTGTTATAAAATTACTTCCAACTTGCATTTCATTTGGACGGAGTTTAACTTTATATTGAAAATAATTTTCAGTTTCTGAGAGGTTATTATCTGCGTTTATATCTTCTATATCTGGTCTATTAGTTGCTTGAGTGGGGTACCCATCTCCATTTAAATTATTTGAGAATTCTGTGGTAGGTGAGTTGCCTTCTAGTCCATTGTAACTCTTATATCTCTTGAGAATATCTAATTGTTGTGCATCGAAATCATCATCTAGGTAATAATTATAATTGTCGTGAGAAGCATCGTTAGTAATTTTATTTTTTGTTGCAGTTGTCAAAACAGGATTACTTTGAACCCAATTCACAAAATTTAAATAAGCAGTTTTTTCATTTTCACTATTCCATCCATCAAGTCCCACATCTTGATTTAAGCGTGCTTCCTCGACATTATCAAAAGCATTAACGACTGCTTGTTGGGAAGAAATCCTTGACCATATAGTTGTATCAATGTTATCTGTCAAAGAAGTAGATAGAGCAGGCAAACCATTTTCGTAACTTTTACGAGAATCTGGGAGAATATCTTCAGAAATATTACCGAGATTAAAATATAATTCACCTCCTGAATGGCTGCTATTGGGGTTTGCATTTTCCGCATCTTCATTGAATGGATCTAGCACCCAAAACTGAATAAATTCTATGTTTGTTTGCTCAAAATCATTCGTTGATAATGAACGCATAATTCCACCCCAACGATTTTCAGGATTTATAAATGTCCCATCAGGATTTAATGTAGCAGTTGTATCATAATTATACATTCCTCTTTCAGATGGATAATAGGCAAGGTCTAAGACAGAAAGATTAGGAATAGAGCCATATTGTTGCTGTAAATTAGGAAAAATATCTGTTTGATTAACCAATCTCATTCTACTATCGTATAGCATTTGAGGGTTTTGTTTGATGTGCTCAGGAGTGAGAGAATTACTTTGGTAAAAAACAGGGTCAATCATATACCAAGCTATTGCAGATCGTTTAAATCCAGCAGATAAATTATTAATACTCGCTTCAGGAAAGAGGTTTGGTTGTCCTTGAGGAACAGAGGCTAGGTACCAAGATGTAACTGATTTTAAATCAATAATACTTTGTGCTGCTTCAAAATCATCTATGTAGGAAGTACCTGATTTATTTATTGCTCTTGGTTGTCCTGGAATTAGATGTGCAAATTCTCCAGTAAATGAGACTGTCGACATCTGATTGGTAGAGATTACTGGCAATAAATCTATTAATTTTGTTAAAAATGGGATATTTGTCCTAAACGCTAAATCTAAGCCAATTATATTATTTTTAAATGGTTCACTTCCAAAATCTACTTTTTGAGTTACGGGTCGCTCCATCATTCTAACCCATGTTCCTCCAACTTTGAAATTTTCATTAAAGCGGTATTGATAGTGCCCTCCAATCATTGATCTTGCTTGAAAACCAAATACTGAATTACTTTCCAAAGAAACTTTTATCGGAGTGTTCGACTCTAGAATACCTGAATTCAAAATCTTTACTCTTCCTAGATTGTAGTCGACAGAATAATCAGTCCCTTCAATTAAACTTATACCTCCAGCAGTAACCGTAACAGATCCTGGAGGCACATTCAAAGCATTTAGTGGTATATCTGAACTAATAGATGATTGGCACTGTCCTTTGAATGAAAATCGGTTTTTACTCGGTATTTGTTGTGCTGCAGTTTTAGTCGAGTCGTAAAGTTCAGAGAAGACAACTTTATTTATAATCGCCTCTGCTATGCCAGCATTTTGAAGTTTTAGCTTCAGTGTCTTACCAAATGGTTCAACAGTTGAAAAGAAAATTCTTCCTGATTTTTTATTAATAGTTCCTCCATTCTCAATTTTATTTCCAATTTGATTAAAAGCAGAAAAATCAAATACTCCATCTGAAAAGGGTTGATTATTTTGATTGATTTTATCCATTTCTAATAAAGTAACAAGTTGTTTATCGTTAACACCATCCATTGGAAAAAATGGCACTAAAACAGATGTTTCAGGATTATTGTAAAGAATGTCTAATCTAAAACCTGTTTGATCAACTTGTGCTGATTGGATAGAATAAACATTTTTCATCATCAAATCCCAAATTTTATTATTAGGATTCGTAATAGTTGGCTTTAATAATTTTAAAATTAATGCTTCTTGACCATTAGAGCCGTCTGTCGAAAATTCACCAACTTGAAATGTTTCACCTCGGTAAGTATATTCATAAGCAACAGCAAGTACTTCGTCATTATTTAGATTTGTATTTAGTGAGATATAACCTAAAAGTGCATTGTAAGTAAATTCTGTTTCACTAAGTTTCTTTGCATTTTCAACTTTTTCATAATGAATAGCGGGCTTAAAAGGTCCAGGAGTAGAAACTTGATTTGATAGAACTTGTACAGAATTTGAAAAGTCTCTAATTGAGGGTTGTGTAGCTGCCCAGTCGTATAAGGAATTTGAAGTATTATCTGGTTGAATATCTAAAGAAAAATTAATTGGATTCCCTTGACAATTTTCAGGTTTTGACTCTCCTAAATCAGTAAAAGCAATAATATTCCGTGTATTTTCAGTTACACTTGTGCGGTTAGTTATCCAAACTTCAATTCGCGTAATAAAAGTTGTGGAACTTACAACAGGAAGTGTTGACATTGCAAAATCATAGTTTTGCTGGTGATAAAGATTTAAAAAATAGTGCTTATTAGCATCATAATTATCTGCTGTTACATTGATTTCTTGAGTTTGTGCTTTACCGGAAACATTTATTTCTGTTCGCTTGCCTTTGGATGATGCAGCAATTAAATCAATTGTGGCTCTCCCAAATTTTAATTGTGTTTTTGCTCCGAATAAGGTTTGAGACCCTTGAATTAAAGTTGTTGGCAAGGTGAGGGAAACATTTCCTAGAGCAATTTTTTGAAGAATTTGATCTTCAGTCCCTGTGTGTTCAATTTTTGAGATATTTTCAAAATCAAAACTTGCTCCAGTATTGTATTTAGTATTTAGTTTAAGCTTCGTTCCTATTTGACCAGTAATGTCTAGATTAATATTTTGATTAAAATCAAAGCGTGTAATTCTCCTCTGTCGAAGCGGCAACATCGGATTGTCAACACGGGAAGATGAAAGCCCAAGTGATAATTCTAAATTTCCCCCGGGGATAATTTTTATTTCATCTGAACCAAAGAAGTTCTTAAAAACTTTACTTTTTATTTTGATTGGTAATTCAAATGCTCTGTTTTCAGTCGTTTGTTCTTCAATAATTTCCTGCCAATCCTGTGTCATTAATTTACGCTCCTCATATTTTAAATATTCATCTAATGTCATCATTGACGGATTTCTAAAATAAAGACCATTTCCTAAAGTTTCACTAAAGATATAAGTTCCAGTTTCTGGATCATATATAAGTGATTGAGTGAGACTTGTTGGATCTCCTAAATCAAAGCTTTGAGGAGTGTTTTGAGTTGGATTTAATGGATTTGTAATTGGAAAAGGAAGCCCTATTTGATTTTGCGTTAAGGAAAAAGTAGAAAACACCGCAAAAAAACCAAATAAAATGATTCTAATTATGTGGAAATTAAAATAGGTAAAAATGATTTTCATTCTATTATAGCAATCGCAGAGCTTCTTTAATTAATTGTTCAATTGTTTGTTCTCCGCCGTCTATTTTATCTAATACTTTTTCAGTAGATTTTTTATCAAATCCGAGAGAAACTAATGCATTTAACGCATCAAATCTCGTTTTATTGCCTTTTAAATCGAATGTTTCACTGCCAGAACTGAATTTTATAACCTTCCCTTTTAGATCAATTATAACTCTTTGTGCTGTCTTCGCTCCAATACCTTTAATTCCTTGAATTGTAGTGACATCATCTGTTTGAATTGCATGTGCTATTTCTTCTGGAACAAGAGACGACAGCATAATCATAGCCGTATTTGGTCCAATACCAGAAACGCTAATTAAATAATTAAACATTTCACGTTCTTCTTTTGTGAAAAAGCCATATAAAATTTGTGCGTCTTCGCGTACAATGAGCTTGGTATGTAATTTTATCTGTTCACTATTAGATAGTTGAGTATAGGTGTTTAAGGATATTTTAACTTCGTAACCAACTCCGGAACATTCTATTAATAATTCTGTTGGATTTTTCTCTATTAACTTCCCATTTAATGAACCTATCATAGCTTATTTACTTTGTGCGTCAATTACCGCGATTTTTATCATATTTATTATTTCCCTCACCGATGAGCCAAGTTGTAGCACGTGAATAGATTTTTTCAGACCTACTAATATTGGTCCAATAGCATCTGCATCAATAAGTTGTTGCAAAAGTTTATATGAGATATTTCCTGCTGAAAGATTTGGAAAAATAAGCGTATTTACTTCTTTATTTGCAAGTTGCGAAAACGAAAACTTTTCATTCATCAGTTCTTTGTTTAATGCGAAATTTGCTTGGATTTCTCCATCAACAATCAAAGTAGGATGTTTTTCATGTAAAATTTCTACTGCTTTCGCCATTTTTTCAGAATCAGGCCCAGGGGATGAACCAAAATTTGAGTAACTCAATAATGCAATCTTTGGTGTTACTTTTAACCTGCGGATTATTTTAGAAACATTGAAGGTTATTTCTGCAATTTGTTCTGCGCTTGGGTTAAGATTAATGGTTGTGTCAGCTAAAAATAAAGGGCCTCTTTTAGAATTTAAAATATACATTCCAGAAACAGTGTTTACATCTTTTTCTAATCCAACAATTCGTATTGCAGGGCTAACAGAAGATCTGTAGCTTCTTGTTAAGCCAGTAATCATTGCATCTGCATCACCTTGGTCAACCATCATTGCTCCAAAATGATTTCTTTCACGCATAATTTGAATGGCTTCAAATTCTGTGAATCCTTTTCTTTTCCTTCGTTCAAAAAATGCTAATCCATAGGAAATCCTTCTTTTTTCTTCCTCCTCAGATTTTGGATCAATAATTACAATCTCAGGTAATTCTATAGCATATTCTTTTATTAACTGAAGAATTCGCTGTTTTTTCCCTAGTAAAATTGGAAATGCAATTCCTTCTTCATAGGCGACTTGTGCTGCTTTAAGAATTTTTACATTATCTGCTTCTGGAAACACAACAGTTTTTGGATTGCTTTGTGCTTTTGTCGTAATGTCGCGAACAAGTTTATTATCTAGTCCGAGTCTATTTTTTAGTTCATTTTCGTATTTATCCCAATCTTTAATTGGATTTTTGGCAACACCAGAATCCATAGCAGCTTTTGCTACTGCCGGGGCAACATGATAAATCAAGCGTGGGTCTAAGGGTTTTGGGATAATTTGATCTCTTCCGAAAGAAATATTTTTCTCGCCATATGCTTCAAGAACTTCTTCTGGAATTGTTTCTTTTGCAAGTGCTGCGATTGCTTTTACAGCAGCCAACTTCATTTCTTCGTTTATCGTAGTTGCTCTAACATCTAAAGCGCCACGGAAAATGAATGGAAATCCCAAAACATTATTTACTTGGTTGGGATTATCGGATCTCCCTGTCGCCATGATTATATCTTTTCTAACAGAACTTGCTTCTTGATATGAAATTTCAGGATCTGGATTAGCCAAGGCAAAAACAATGGGGTCTTTCGCCATTGATGCAATCATTTCTTTTGAAACCAATCCTGCACGGGATAATCCTAGAAAAACATCTGCATTTTTAAAGGCATCTTCAATAGAAAGTACTTTTTCATGAACAGCAAATAGGGCTTTCATTTCATCAATATCTGTTCTTTTTTTGTGTAATAAACCTTTAGAATCAAACATGAAAATATTTTCTAGTTTAACACCTAAGGTTTGGTATAACATGCAACAAGCTAAGGCAGATGGTCCCGCGCCAGAAACAACAATTTTTACTTTATCAATGGATTTTTTTGCTAGTTCTAAAGCATTTAGTAAGGCAGCAGAAGATATAATTGCCGTACCGTGTTGATCGTCATGCATGATCGGGATATCCAACTCTTCTTTTAAGCGCCTCTCAATTTCAAATGCCTCAGGTGCTTTAATATCTTCTAAATTTATTCCGCCAAATGTTGGAGAAATTGCCTTGACTGTTTGAATAAAAAGTTCTGGGTCGCTAGCATCAATTTCAATATCAAAAACATCAATATCTGCAAAAATTTTAAAAAGCAAGCCTTTTCCTTCCATTACGGGTTTTGCTGCCAATGGACCAATATTCCCTAAACCAAGAACTGCTGTTCCATTTGTGATTACAGCAACTAAATTTGCTTTGCTAGTATATTTATATGCATCATCTTTGTTTTCCGCAATTTTAATGCACGGTTCAGCAACTCCTGGCGAGTATGCTAAACTTAAATCGCGTTGTGAAGCATAGGGTTTTGTGGGTACAACTTCAATTTTTCCAGGTTTTCCGGAAGAGTGATAATCTAGTGCTTCTTGCTTAGTAATTTTGGACATTTCATTCTATTTAAGGACCTCAAATATACGAAAAAGATGCTAGCTTTTACTTAGGATTTTCTTCAGTAATAAGATAGATTTAATAAAATTAAGGAATTACAAATCAAATAATTTCTCAAAACTGTCGATACCTTCAACCATCATTATTTCTGGCTTTTCTAGTATTTCTTTTACTTTTACTAAAAAACCAACAGATTCTTTTCCGTCAATAATTCGATGATCATAAGATAAGGCAAGGTACATTATTGGGCGAATCTCAACTTTACTATTAATTGCAACAGGTCTTTCAACGATATTGTGCATTCCTAAAATAGCAGATTGAGGTGGATTGATAATCGGAGTTGAGAGCATCGATCCAAAAACACCACCGTTTGTGATGGTAAAGGTTCCACCAGTCATTTCTTCAGGTGTAATTTTCCCATCTCTTGCTTTAATTGCTAAGCGCTTTATTTCTCTTTCGATTTCTACTAAGCTCATTTTCTCGGCATTTCGAACAACAGGAACCATTAATCCTTTTGGAGAGGAAACAGCAATTCCAATATCAGAAAAATCGTGAAAAATCATATCTGTTCCTTCAATTTGACCATTTACAGAAGGGAAAAGTTTCAGGGCTTCGGTAACTGCTTTTGTGAAAAAGGACATAAACCCTAAATTTACTTCATGTTTTTTAGCAAAAGCATCTTTATATTTTGCTCTTAAATCCATAATTGGCTTCATGTCGATTTCATTGAAAGTAGTCAACATTGCAGTTTCATTCTTTACAGCAACAAGGCGCTCTGCAATTTTTCTGCGTAACATTGACATTTTTTCTCTTCTCGTGCCTCTGGCTCCTCCATTTAAAGCCACTGATGAACTACTTATTCCACTTTCTAGCGCTTGAAGTACATCTTGCTTTGTAATTCTTCCATCTTTTCCACTTCCAATTAAGTGCTCATTTGAAAGCGATTTTTCAGCCATAATTTTAGCTGCTGCAGGAGAAGGAAGTCCACTTGCATAGGTTTTTTCCTTTTGAATTTCTGAAGCTTCGCTTGTTTTTTCTTTACCAGTAGGCTTAGAAGGATTTGCATCTTCCTTGCTTTTACTCGAGGAAAAACCTGCAGGTTTCGCTGCAGATGTGTCGATTAAACAAACTACTTGACCAACTTTTACAACATCACCTTCTGCAGCTTTTAAAGTAATTATTCCACTTTCTTCAGCAGGAAGTTCTAGGGTTGCTTTATCCGAATCTACTTCTGCCACTGCTTGGTCCTTTTCCACATAATCACCGTCAGCAACCAACCAAGCCGCAATTTCTACCTCTGATATTGATTCTCCCGGACTAGGGACTTTCATTTCTAAATGTGCCATAATAATTTCAAATTACTTTATTTTCCAACTGAAATTTTAGCAAAAGCAAAGATTTCGCTGAATAATTTCGCTAATCTTTTTTCATGTAATTTCTTTGAGCCTTCAGCAGATGCTGCGCTTGCAGGCCTGCAAATTCCTATCAAATTTAATTTCCTTAAGTTCATTGCCATGTATGTCCAAGCCCCCATATTTGATGGTTCTTCTTGTGCCCAAACAGTATTTTTTGCATCGTATTTTTTAAGAAGTGCATCGATTTGTTTTTGTGGGAATGGATACAATTGCTCAATTCTAACGAAGGCTATATTTTCAGTTTTCAAGTCTTCGGCTTTTTCTTTCATTTCGTAGTAGAATTTTCCACTACACAAAACAAGCGTATCTATTTTTTTAGGGTCCGCATTTTTGTCGTCAATTACTTCTTGAAACCCTCCATTTGCCATTTCCTCTAAGCTTGATGTCGCTGCTGGATAGCGTAAAAGCATTTTTGGTGAAAAAACAACAAGTGGTTTTCTAAATTCACGTTTCAGTTGTCTTCTCAAAAGATGAAAATGATTACTTGGAGTAGACGTATTTACTATTTGCATATTTAAATCTGCGCATTGTTGCAGAAAACGCTCCATTCTCGCGCTTGAATGTTCTGCACCCTGACCTTCGTATCCATGAGGTAGTAATAAAACTAATCCACTTTGTGTTGCCCATTTATCTTCTCCAGCAGAAATAAATTGATCAATCATGGTTTGTGCACCGTTAAAGAAATCTCCAAATTGTGCCTCCCAAATTGTAAGACCATTTGGAGTAGCTAATGAATAACCGTATTCAAATCCTAACACGCCATATTCAGAGAGTAAGGAATTATAAATTTCAAATTTTGCTTGTTTCTCAGAAAGTAAATTTAAGGTCTCAATTTTTTCTTCTGTATCTTCTGTTATTACAACAGCGTGACGATGAGAAAAGGTGCCTCGCTCAACATCTTGTCCGGAAATTCTTACCGAATGCCCTTCATTTAAGAGACTAGCATAAGCAAGCATTTCGGCAGAACCCCAATCCATTTTGTTATTTTTGAAGGCATTTAAACGATCCTCAAATATTTTAGCAATTTTTCTAAAATATTTTTTGCCTTCAGGAAGTGTTGATAATTTTATGCCAAGGTCAAGTAGAAGCTTCTTGTCAAGACCTGTATTTGGAGATTCTTCAAAGTCTTTAGCAGTTCCGTGTCGATAATCTTTCCATATCAAACTTAAAAAATCAAAAACAGATGCTTTGTCATTCTCACGAGCTGCATTAAATTCATCTTCTAGAAACTGATTGTAGTTTTCTTCAATTTTCCTTGCTTCATCTTTGCTAATTAGCCCTTCCTCTTCAAGTTGTTCTTGATAAATTACTTTTGGATTTGGGTGTTTCGCAATGATATCATATAATTTTGGTTGCGTAAATTTTGGTTCATCGCCTTCGTTATGACCATATTTTCGATAGCATAATAAATCGATAAAAATATCTCTACTGAAAACTTGTCTGTATTCTATTGCAATTTCAATCGCTTGAACCACCGCTTCAAGGTCATCTCCATTTACGTGAAATACAGGACACAATGTTGTCTTAGCAATATCTGTGCAGTAGGTAGATGAGCGTGCGTCAATATAATTTGTTGTGAATCCAACTTGATTATTTACAATTATATGAATTGTTCCTCCTGCGCGATAGCCGGGGAGTTGCGCCATTTGAATTGTTTCATAAACAATACCTTGTCCAGCAATGGCAGCATCTCCATGAATTAATACGGGGCATACTTTCTTTTCATCCTTGTAAACATGGTCAATTTTAGCTCTTGCAATTCCCTCTACTACTGTATTTACAGCCTCGAGATGCGACGGATTTGGTGCAAGTGTTAGCCCCATTTTTTTACCGTTGTCAAGTACGATGTTTGAGGTGAATCCCTGGTGGTATTTTACATCGCCATCAAAAGTACTTTCAAAATCAAATTCTTTTCCTTCAAATTCACTAAAAATATCTCTAGGTTGTTTTTTAAAGATGTTTGTCAAGGTATTCAGACGTCCACGATGAGCCATTCCCATTACAAAATATTCAACACCTAACTCAGACCCTTTTGTAACCATGGAATCTAAAGCAGGAATTAATGCTTCTCCTCCTTCTATTGAAAAACGTTTTTGCCCAACGAATTTTTTTCCAAGAAAGGATTCAAAACTTGAGGCCTCATTGAGTTTTTTGAAAAGTTGAATTTTGCGTTCTTTTGTAATTTCTGGACGGTTACTAATTTCTATTTTTGTCTTAAACCATTCAATTCTTTCAGGGTCACGCATGTAAATAAATTCAATCCCGATCGATTGACAATAGGTGAGTTCAAGGTGAGAAATAATATTTTTTAGCGTATCTGGACCAATTCCGATTGTTTCACCTGCTTGAAAAGTACTTTCTAAGTCTATTTCTGCAAGCCCAAAATTTTCTATTGATAAATCTGGAGTGTATTGACGGCGCTCACGAACAGGATTTGTCTTTGTAAAAAGATGCCCTCGAGTGCGATAACCATTAATCAGTTGTATAACTTTGAATTCTTTTTGAAAATTTTCAGGAATTTCGCCACCGTCTTCATAATTAGCTTGTGCAAATTCAAAACCCTCAAAAAATTTAACCCAACCACTATCAATACTATTTGGATCTTTTTGATATTGTTTATACAAGTGATCGATTGCATTCAAATCAGCATTCCCCACATACGAAACTTTATCCATGTTGATTGATGTTCTTTAGGAAAGCAAAGTTATTAATTTCATTAGGAAATAAAACTATTTAGAAAAGTAATTCTATTTTTTTAATTGGGTTTTATCAAATTTATCACAAGCGCAAAAATCAATGAAGAAAAAAATGTGATAAGCGCTACTTTTTTTAATTCAGGATCTAAATCCTTTGGTTCGGAGGTTTGGAATACTCGTTTTAAGTGAAAAATTAGTGATATTGAAGGGATTAAAGCTACAAACAATAAAATGTTATAGGTTAATGCGCTAATTACTAAGACTGAAACAAACCAAAAACTCAGCCCTAGGATAATTAAAAACCCATGATAGTATTTTGCTTTTTCAAAGCCCATAGATACAACAAGTGTATTTTTCTTTGATTGCTTGTCATTTTCGTGGTCTCTTAAATTATTTAAATTCAGAACAGCTGTGCTCCAAAGTCCAACTGTTATTGCAGGTAATAATACCAACCACTGAAATCCCTCTCCATAAAGTGAAAAAACTCCCAAAGTACTCACCAAACCAAAAAATAGAAAAACCATTAAATCTCCAAATCCATGATAGCCATATGCTTTTTTCCCAATCGTGTAAGTTATTGCTGCAAGAATACAAGATAAAGCCAAGCCAGCATAAAAATAGATGAGGTACTCACTTAGATTTTTAGCACTTATATAAATCAAGCTTCCGGCAAAAAGTAGTGCCAGTATGGAACATATTATAATTCCTATCTTCATTTCTTTTTCGGAAATAAGTCCTGCTTGAATTGTTCTTTTTGGCCCAATCCGATTGTTGTTATCACTTCCTTTTTGACTGTCTCCGAGGTCATTGGAAAAATTTGATAGTATTTGAAAACTGATAGTTGTTAAAATGGCAAATAAAAAAATAAGAGCATCCCATTTACCAAGTAAGGCAGCCATTCCAGAACCAATAATAATTCCAGAAACAGATAAAGGCAGAGTTCTTAATCTCATTGCATCAATCCAGAATTTGATTTTTGACATTTTTTAAATATTAATTTTAGTCTTTATTTTTCGCTTTCTTGTAAACTGGAACTGTAGAGCAAGGCTCACCATACATCAGTGAATCAACATACGGTTGTAAATGATTTAACAAAGTAACGAGTGCAAATTCAGGATTTGAAATATCGCTACAACCTTTCACAATAACTTTTGCATTTTTAAATTTAGCTATATCAATTTTCCTAATATTTTCTGCTATAAGTTGTTTTTCTAGATCAATTTTAGAACCTACACATATACATGCAGCATGCGGATGTAGCGCAGCTGACACAAGCATAAAAGCCCAAGTTGGAATAATCGCATCTGCAGAACAATAAATATAAACTGACTTTCCTTGATAGCTTTCCCAATCTGCATTTTTAATCCAAAAACGAAAATCTTTTTCCTTGAGCACAAGTCCTTGCCATAAATGATCCCCTAAATCGAGGCCAAGTAAAATACTTCTTGGCTTAAAATCCGCAAGGTCTAATTGAATCAAGCCACTGTCTTTGATTTTATTCTTAATTTCATCCATGTTGCAAATTTAAGTTTTTTAATGGTCTAACTTTGATTCTAAATTAAAAAACTCAGTCACTATGTCAGTCTTTTTAGGAAGGCACATTCTTTGACACTAAGACTTAAAATTATGAATAAACATCCTCAATTTGATAATCATTTGCGCAATGCATATCCACCAGCTTTGTTGGTTGTTGTATTCATGTTGATGGTATATTGGGCAGACTTTTTATTTATCACAGATTTTCATAAATATGGTGTTCTTCCAAGAAGTATTGAGGGTTTAAAAGGTGTGATTTTTATGCCATGGATACATGCTCATGATGACTATAAACATCTTTTAAATAATTCTATTCCAACTTTTCTTTTGATAACGCTATTGTTTTACTCGTATAAAAAAATAGCGCTTAAAGTCTTTTTCTTTAGTTGGATTTATACAGGAGTATTTCTTTGGATTTTCGCTAAAAATAATGGCGCTTATCACATTGGAATGAGTGGAGTAATATACAGTTTAGCTACTTTTTTATTTACTTCAGGTGTCTTAAGAAAATACCTTCCACTTCAAGCTTTATCTTTATTTATCGTATTTATTTATGGGAGTTTAATTTGGGGGATTTTTCCTACTAACACCCGTATTTCTTGGGAAGGTCATTTAATGGGTTTTGTTGTTGGAATAATTTTGGCTTTTTATTACCGAAAAGAAGGTCCTCAACGTCCAAAATACGACTATGAAATTGAAAAAGAACTTGGAATTGAACCTCCAGATTTAGAGGGGATTTATTTGGAGCAACAGCGTATCGCAAATGAGCAAGAACAAGCATTAGATAAAGATTCAGGCGAAGAACAAAGGGTAAAAATCTTCTACGATTATAAAAAAGACCTTGATAAATAATTTGCTAAAAACTTTTGGGGCTGAACTCAAAACAAATGAGTAACTTCGCGTCAAATCCTTCTGTTAAATATGAGTGATGCTATTAAACATGAATGTGGAATTGCCTTATTAAGGCTAAAAAAACCCTTGCAATTTTATTTAGACAAATACGGAACAGCATTTTATGGGGTGAATAAGATGCATCTTTTAATGGAGAAGCAACACAATCGTGGACAAGATGGAGCAGGGATTGCAAATATCAAATTTGATATGGAACCTGGTCAGCGTTACATTTCTCGCACTCGGTCTATTGCAAAAAGTCCTATTCAAGATATTTTTGATCAGATAAATGGACGTTTTCAGCAAATTCAAAATGAAAATCCAGAAAACCTAAAAAATATTGATTACCTAAAAAAACATGTGGGCTTTACTGGAGAATTGTTTTTAGGTCATTTACGTTATGGAACTTTTGGAAGAAATTCCATTGAAAGTTGTCATCCATTCTTACGTCAAAATAATTGGATTACACGAAATTTAGTAATTGCAGGAAATTTTAATTTAACCAATGTAGATGAGCTTTTCGATGTTTTAGTAAATGTAGGTCAACACCCAAAAGAAAAATCGGATACCGTCACGGTACTTGAAAAAATTGGACATTTTTTAGATGCAGAAAACGATGAATTATTTCAGCAATACAAGAAATTAGGCTTCGATAATTTAGAAGTTTACAATCGTATTTCAGAAAATCTAAATTTGGTAAAAATTCTCCAAAAAGCATCAGAAGATTGGGATGGTGGCTATGCGATGGCCGGACTTTTAGGGCATGGTGATGCGTTTGTTTTGCGCGATCCTTCGGGAATTCGTCCAGCTTATTGGTACGAAGATGACGAGATTTGTATTGTAGCATCAGAACGACCAGTTATTCAAACAGCATTTAATCTTAAAGTAGAAAATATTAAAGAGTTAAAGCCAGGTTTTGCTCTAATTATTAAAAAGAATGGAACTGTTACAGAAGAATTAATTAATAAGCCGCTTCCCCCGAAAAAATGTTCTTTTGAGCGGATTTATTTTTCTCGTGGTTCAGATTCGTCGATTTACAACGAACGAAAAGCATTGGGCCGCCTAATTGTAGATAAGGTATTAAAAGTAATTGATTACGATTTTGATAATTCTGTTTTTTCTTTTATTCCAAATACTGCTGAGGTTTCCTTTTATGGCTTAATTAAGGGACTAGAAGAATTTTTAAATGAAGAAAAAATAAAACAAATAATAGCATTGGGAGATAAACCTTCATCCGAAGATGTTTCCAAAATCATTAAACAAAGAGCTCGCATTGAGAAAATAGCAATTAAAGATGCGAAATTGAGAACTTTTATCACACAAGATGATTCACGCGATGATTTAGTGGCTCATGTTTACGACATTACTTATGGAAGCGTTCGCCCTTTAAAAGATAATTTAATTATTATTGATGATAGTATTGTTCGAGGAACAACCTTAAAACAAAGTATTTTAAGAATTTTAGATCGTTTGGAGCCTAAAAAAATTGTAGTCGTTTCTTCAGCTCCTCAAATTCGTTATCCAGATTGTTATGGTATAGACATGGCAAAAATGGGGGATTTCATAGCTTTTGAAGCTGCAATTCAATTATTAGTTGATACAAAAAGAGAAAATATTATTCAAGACGTATATAATAAATGTTTATCGCAGGTTAATCTTCCAAAAGAACAAGTGCGGAACTACGTTAAGGAAATTTATGCACCTTTCACAGATGAAGAAATTTCTGTAAAAATTGCGCAGTTATTGACTCCAATTTCAATGAAATCTAAAGTAGAGATTATATACCAATCTGTAGAAAATCTTCATATCGCTTGTCCTGATAATTTAGGTGATTGGTATTTTACAGGAGATTATCCAACTCCCGGTGGGAATAAAGTCGTAAACAAGGCTTTTATTAATTGGATGGAAAAAAGAAACGAACGCGCTTATTAAATTTGGGTAATCGGGTTACTTAAAATCTTTTCACAAACTCCTTTTCTTTCTTCCATAAATGCAAGTGTCTTTTTATTAATCATTGCTTTATTTTCAAGGCAATAGCTCAATTGAATTTTAAAACTGGCAAAATCATGGAATTCAAAACCGATACCCTCTTCTGTAAATTGATCAGCTTCAGGAAATTTTGAATGTTTTGGACCAAAAAGAACGGGTAATCCAAAAGCAGCAGGCTCTAAAATATTGTGAAGGCTTCCTGAAAACCCACCTCCAATACAAGTAATATTCCCATAATAAAAAGCTGTAGAAAGTTGACCAATAGTATCTAGGATTAAGACTTGTTCTTCCTTGTAGTTTTTAAAATCAGTGTATTTTATTGCCTTTTCTTTGAGTAGGAACTGAATTTTTCTAACATTACTTTCTGAAACATCATGCGGTGCAATTATTATTTTTCCTTTCCAATCATCCTTTAGTAAGTCAATTAAAATAGCAAGTTCTTTTTCCCAGCTACTCCCAAAAATTAGTGCTTTTTCTTGTGCTAAAAATGACTTGAAAATTGCAGTAGGATCAGAGTTTCCAGCTTTGAGAGTTTCTAAAAAAAGTTCCTTGTTTTCACTTACACGATCGTATCGCGTGTCTCCTACAACTGCTACTTCATGAATACCAATAGAATTTAAAAGATTTTTAGTTTCTTCATTCTGAGTAAAATAGTAGCTTATTTTCTTTAATCCTTCTCTAAAAAATCCACCATACCATTTGAAAAAATACTGATTTGGTCTTAAAAGTGTAGAAAGCGAAACAAGTTTTATATTCTTCTTGCTTAATTCCCTAATGTAGTTTTGCCAAAATTCATATTTCACAAAAAATACAAGTGATGGATTTACTTTTTCAATAAAAAAATTAGCATTTCTTGGAGTATCATAAGGAAGATACATTGCTAAATTTACAACATGCAATCTTTTATGATAATGAAGCATTCCAGAAGGAGAAAAAAAAGTCACCACAAGAAAGAGATCAGGATTTTTTAATTTTAAGGAATTCATAAGGGGTAATCCCTGATCAAATTCACCTAACGATGCACAATGAAACCAAACTACTTTTTTGTTTTTTGGAATTCCTTCTACTTTAGATTTCCAATTTTTTCGACCCAAAACACCCATTCTAGCCTTCGCATGAAAAGGGAAAAATATTCTCATTAAAATTGAAAATAGGCAAATTCCAAAATTGTAAAGTATTTTCATTAGTTATAATAAAATTCTTTAGGCTTTCTTTTATAAAAAGGAATATACCATCCAATTCGGAAGCCATACTGAATATCAATCATTTGTTTTGTTGATACAGGAATTGTTGGTGTATCAAAGAAAATGGTTCTTCGATTTTTTGTGAGACCCTCCTGAATATAAAAACCGGCATAAAAATTAAGTGCTCCTGAGTTTCTTAAAAATGAATAACCAATAAATTGATGGAAATTTATTCCTGATGTTAAGCGATCATATCCTTTTCGATAATCTAATTCTAATTGTGGAATAACTTGATCTGTTGTTTCAATTCTTAGTTTATGAAGCGTATATCCAATTCCAGCGTGTATTAAAATTCCAGAGTTTCTATTTGGACTTAAAACAGGAAAAATTTTACCAAATGAAGCATTTACATTAAATCCTCTCTCGTATGCTAGAATTCTTCCGATATCTCCATTTATATCTGTAATATTTCCAGCTGCATCAATTAAATGATCAAATAATCCACTAAGTCTAATTTTATCTCCAAAGAGAAAATTGCTCTCTAAGCCAAAACACCAATTTTTTGCCGTTTTATAGTTTGCACTTATCCCTAGATGACTTGCAAAACCATAACGTTCTGCTAAATCTCCCTCTGTCCAATTTCCCCCATAATGAACACCGATTAAAGGTGTCGCTATTGAAGAATCTTTAACATTTCGCTGTGCAAAGGAATAGTGAAATAAAAGCAAGAACAATAAGGGGAAATAGTATTTCATTTTTCAAAGTTAAACTCATTTTTTTTACAAACGTTCTAATCTCTAATTTGAATACTAAAAAATGATAAATATATCTTTGTTGGTGCATCTAAGTAAAATTGACTAACCAACGAAAATTAGTAACTTTGTTGTCAATAAATCAATAGAATGAAAAAAATACAGATGGTTGATCTGGTTTCTCAATATGAGAAAATAAAGCCAGCAATTGATTCAGCAATCATGGATGTTTTACAAAGTACTCAATTTATTAATGGTGCTGAAGTTGCAGGATTTCAAAAAGAATTAGAATTGTATTTAGGAGTGAAACATGTGATTCCATGCGCAAATGGAACAGATGCTCTTCAAATATCAATGATGGCACTTGGTCTCAAGCCAGGAGATGAGGTTATTACACCATCATTTACGTATATCGCAACCACAGAAGTAATTGCACTTTTGGGCTTAAAGCCTGTTTTTGTTGAAGTAAATCAAGAAACATTCTGCATGGATGCTAGCAAATTAGAAGCTGCAATTACTTCAAAAACGAAGGCAATTGTCCCAGTTCATTTGTATGGACAAGCTGCTGATATGAACGCAGTTATGGCGATTGCAAAAAAACACAAGCTTTTTGTGATTGAAGACAATGCTCAAGCAATTGGTTCTGATTACCATTTATTGGATGGATCACTTGTTAAAACAGGAACAATTGGCGATATCGGTTGCACATCATTTTTTCCATCAAAAAACTTAGGTTGTTATGGAGATGGTGGAGCAATTTGTACAAATGATGATCTTCTTGCGGAAAAATTACGAATGATTGCAAATCATGGACAAAGTAAACGCTATTACCATGATGTAGTTGGCTGTAACTCAAGATTAGATAATATCCAAGCTGCAGTTTTACGAATAAAATTGAGACAATTAGATAATTATATTGACGCAAGAAGAGAAGTAGCAGATTTTTATGATGCTTTTTTTGGAGCGATAGAGGGTGTAAAAATCCCATTTCGAGCGGATGATTCAAAACATGTTTTTCATCAATACACATTGTCTTTAGACGGGTATAATCGCGATGGATTGAATGAATTTTTAGCAAGTAAAGATATTCCATCAATGATTTATTACCCTGTTCCTGCTCACAGACAAAAAATGTTTGAGGAATTTGGGAGCGCATCAACAGATTTACCAATTACAGATTGGTTAACCCATCGTGTACTATCTTTGCCAATTCATACAGAAATGGATTTAGAACAATTGGAGTTTATTACAAAAACTGCAGCAGAATACCTCACATTAAAAAAGTAATAAAGATCGTATGACCAAAATAGCAGTTGTAGGAACAGGATATGTTGGTTTAGTTACTGGAACTTGTTTTGCTGAAACAGGAAATCAAGTTATTTGCATAGACATTGATGCCGATAAAGTAGAGAAGATGAAAAATGGCATCATTCCAATTTATGAGCCGAATTTAGATACAATTTTTGACCGAAACATATCAGCAAAAAGACTTTCTTTTACAACTTCTTTAGAAGATGGAATTAAGGACGCTGAAATTATATTCTTGGCCTTACCGACTCCACCTGGTGAGGATGGTTCAGCAGATTTATCTTATATTTTAGGCGTAGCGGAACAACTAGGAAAACTCATTACAGGATATAAAGTGATTGTAGATAAAAGTACTGTTCCAGTTGGAACTGCAGAAAAAGTTCACGCTGTAATAGCCAAAAATACCCAAGTTGATTTTGCTGTTGTTTCAAATCCAGAATTTTTAAGAGAAGGATTTGCCGTCAGTGATTTCATGAAACCTGATCGAGTTGTAATTGGAACCCGAGATGAACGCGCAAGAAAAGTAATGGAGAGTTTGTATCGGCCATTTGTTCGACAAGGAAATCCAATATATTTCATGGATGAAAAATCTGCAGAATTAACAAAATATGCCGCAAACTCATTTTTAGCAACCAAAATTACCTTCATGAATGAGCTTGCTAATTTTTGTGAATTAGTTGGAGCGGATGTTGATCAAGTTCGTATTGGAATAGGTTCTGATACGCGAATTGGCAAGCGATTTTTATTTCCTGGTATTGGATACGGTGGTTCTTGCTTTCCTAAAGATGTCAAAGCTTTAGTAAAGTCAGGGGAGGATTTCAACTTTAAATTTGAAATTTTATCTGCTGTACTAAAAGTAAATCAGGAGCAGAAAACAATTTTGTTTCCTAAAATTAAAAATTTCTTTCGTGGCGATTTATCAGGTAAAAAAATTGCGGTTTGGGGCTTATCGTTCAAACCAGATACAGATGACATTCGTGAAGCTCCAGCTTTATTTATGATAGAAGCTCTTTTAGATGCCGGTGCAAATATTAGTGCTTATGATCCTGAAGCTCTGCCAAATGTAAAAAATAGTTTAGGTGCTAAAATAGACTATGCAAATGATGAATATTCAGCTTTATCCGGTGCAGATGCGCTTTTGATTTGTACAGAATGGGGAATTTTTAGAAATCCAGATTTTACAAGAATGAAATCTTTAATGAAAGATGCCGTTTTATTTGATGGAAGAAACTTATTTGATATTACTGAAATGAATGATAAAGGATTTTATTATTGTTCTATAGGTCGAAACGTAATTGAAAAATAGATGAAACGTGTATTAATTACAGGTGCTGCAGGTTTTTTAGGGTCTCATTTATGTGATCGCTTCATAAAAGATGGTTACCATGTCCTCGCAATGGATAATTTAATTACAGGTCGCTTAAAGAACATCGAACATTTGTTTCATTTGGAACAATTTGAGTTTGATAACAATGATGTTTCAAAATTTATTAATGTTTCTGGAGATTTGGATTATATATTACATTTTGCATCGCCTGCTAGCCCTATTGATTACCTTAAAATTCCGATTCAAACGCTAAAAGTTGGCTCCTTGGGTGTACACAATTGTTTAGGTCTGGCAAAAGCTAAAGGTGCAAGAATATTAATTGCTTCAACTTCTGAGGTTTATGGTGATCCAACTGTTCATCCACAATCTGAAGAATATTGGGGAAATGTAAATCCTGTTGGACCTCGAGGTGTTTATGATGAGGCCAAACGTTTTCAGGAAGCAATAACAATGGCTTACCATAATTTTCATGGTTTAGAAACACGAATTATCCGTATATTCAACACTTACGGTCCTCGAATGCGTTTAAATGATGGCAGGGTTCTTCCAGCTTTTATTGGACAAGCATTGCGTGGGGAAGATTTAACGATTTTTGGGGATGGTTCTCAAACGAGGTCTTTCTGCTATGTAGATGATTTAGTGGAAGGCATTGTTAGCTTACTTTTAAGCGATTATGTTTATCCCATAAATGTCGGTAATCCTTCTGAAATAACAATTTCGCAGTTTGCTGAAGAAATCATTCAATTGACAGGTACCAAACAAACTATAATTTTCAAGGATCTTCCAGTTGATGACCCAAAACAGCGACAACCAGATATTAGTAAAGCAAGAGAAATTTTAAAGTGGGAACCAAAAATTAATCGAGCTGAAGGATTAAAGGTGACATACGAATATTTTAAAGGTTTATCGAAAGAGGAACTTTTTGAATCAAATCATTATAACTTTGACACATACTTAAAGAAATAAAAATGGTGTATTTTGCTCATGAAACTGCAATAATTGATTATGCTTGCCAAATTGGTGCTGGAACCAAAATCTGGCATTTTTCGCATCTTATGTCAAATTGTGTCTTAGGATTAAATTGTAATCTTGGTCAGAATGTTGTCGTTTCGCCAAATGTAATTTTAGGAAACAATGTTAAGGTTCAAAACAATGTCTCTATTTATACTGGAGTAATTTGTGAAGACGATGTTTTTCTTGGCCCATCAATGGTTTTTACAAATGTAATGAATCCCAGAAGTGCGGTAAATCGCAGAGAACAATATACTAAAACTACTGTTAAAAAAGGAGCGAGTATTGGCGCAAATGCAACGATTGTCTGCGGAAATGATATTGGAGAATTTGCTTTTATTGGAGCTGGTTCTGTAGTTACAAAAGAGGTTCCGGCTTATGCACTGGTGGTTGGTAATCCTGCGCGTCAGATTGGTTGGATGAGCGAAAATGGGCAACGTCTGATTTTTGATGAAAATGGTTTCGCTATTTGCTCAGAAAGTAATGAAAAATATGAATTAAAGAATAAAAAAGTAAGGAAATTAGAAGATGACAAATAATTCAAAAATACGTTTCGTTGTTATTGGTGCTGGACATATTGGAAAGCGTCATGCTGAAATGATTCGAAGAGATGCAGAAGGCGAATTGGTAGCAATGGTCGATATTAGATCCCAAAAAGAATGTGCTGCGGAAGACATTGATGTGCCCTTTTTTGGCACAATGGAAGAACTTTTTGCAAGCGGTTTAGAATTTGATGTTGTCAATGTTTGTACTCCAAATGGTTTACACGCCGAACAGTCATTGAAGGCATTAGTAGAAAAGAAAAATGTTGTTTGCGAGAAACCAATGGGCTTAACAAAAGAAAGCTGTGAGCAAATTCTTTTTACAGCACTCCAAGAATCAAAGCATGTTTTTTGTGTGATGCAAAATCGGTATTCTCCGCCATCAGAGTGGATTAAATCAGTAATAACTGACGGTTTACTCGGGGAAATTTATATGGTTCAATTGAATTGTTATTGGAACCGTGATGATCGTTATTATAAGTCTGGTGGCTGGAAAGGAACAGCTGATTTAGATGGTGGAACGCTCTTTACTCAATTTTCACACTTCATCGATATCATGTATTGGTTATTTGGAGATATAAAAAATATTCAAGGAAAATTTGCAGACTTTAATCATCAAACTACAACTGCTTTTGAAGATTCAGGATTTGTAAGCTTCGATTTTATAAGTGGTGGAATGGGAAGTATTAATTATTCTACTTCTATTGCAAACCAGAATTTAGAATCTTCAATGACAATTATTGGAAAAAATGGCAGCGTAAAAATTGGCGGTCAATACATGAATGAAGTTGAAGTATGTGCTATTTCTGGCTACGAAATGCCTGTTTTAAAAGAATCAAATCCTGCAAATGATTATGGTCCGTATAAAGGTTCTGCAGCAAATCACAATTATATTATTTCAAACGTTATCAATACTTTAAAAGGCAGAACTTCTCCTACAACAAATGCACTTGAGGGTATGAAAGTGGTTGATATTATTGAACGAATTTACAAAGTGAGAGATAAATCAAATAAATAATAAATTAATGAATAAGGCATTTGAAAAAGTAATTATTGTTACTGGTGGCGCCGGATTTATTGGTTCTCATGTAGTCCGTTATTTATTAAAAAAGTATTCAACTTATCAGATTATTAATATCGATAAGTTAACATATGCCGGTAATCTCGAAAATTTAAAGGATGTCTCTGATCATGAAAATTATAAGTTTGAAAAAATTGACATTGTAGATGCCGAGGCACTAAGAGCGGTATTTAAAAAATACGAAGTGACAGATGTAATTCATTTAGCGGCGGAATCTCATGTCGATCGATCTATTGAAGGACCAATGGAATTTGTCTTGACCAATGTTGTTGGCACAGTTAATTTACTTCAAGTGGCAAAAGATTTTTGGGCTGGAGGAGAAAATCACGTGTTTCATCATGTTTCTACTGATGAGGTATTCGGAAGTTTAGGAACGGAGGGCCTGTTCACCGAAGAGACTTCCTATGATCCAAGAAGTCCATATTCTGCTTCTAAAGCTTCCTCTGATCACTTTGCTAGGGCTTTTTTTCACACCTACAATTTTCCTATCAAAATGTCTAATTGCTCGAATAATTACGGCAGCCATCATTTTCCAGAAAAATTAATTCCCTTAATGATTCATAATATTCAAAATAACAAATCTTTACCTGTTTATGGTAAAGGGGATAATATCCGAGATTGGCTTTGGGTGGAAGATCATGCGACTGCTATTGATGCAATTTTTCATAGAGGAAGAATAGGTGAGTCGTATAATGTTGGTGGACTGAACGAATGGACAAATATCAAGTTGGTAAAGTTTCTATGTCAATTAATGGATAATAAGTTAAATCGTATAAGCGGAAGCTCTGAAAAATTAATTTCTTTTGTTGGCGATAGAGCAGGACACGATAAACGCTATGCAATCGATGCTTCAAAATTAGAGCGAGAACTTGGGTGGAAACCATCAATAACTTTTGAAGAAGGATTGGAAAAAACAGTTGACTGGTACCTTGAAAATCAAGATTGGGTGGAAAAAGTAACGAGTGGAGAATACCAAAAGTACTATCAGAAAATGTACACTGAAAGGTAGATTAACATTTTCAATAAAAACTACAAATTAGAAACTCATGCAGGCATTAAAAAGCAACTTATCTAAGCGCTTTGGTGAATCAATTCAACCCTTAAAAAATTCATTTGGTGAATTCCTGTATGTTAAATTAAAGAACGGATCAAGTATATTGCTTACGACTGGACTTTCGGATTTCAAAATGCCGGTACATGAAAAACATATCGGTAAAGAATATGCCGAACTTTATTTCTATTTGCCGAGTTATTGGGAACTTGAGGATTCCGAAAACCCAAAATTTTCATGGGTTTTTTCTTGGCTTGAACGGCTGAAGAATTATGTAATAAATAATAATACTTGGTTTGGTCATGGACATACAATGCCCTGTGGGAAAGAAATGAAATCTTTATCGGAGAGCATGCTGCAAAATCATTTTATTCTTTCCGAACCAATTGATCTAAAAACTGAGCTAAGCCCAATAATAGAAGAAGAAAAAACAATTCATTTTTTAGCAATTATACCTATTTTTCCAGATGAAATGGATTTCAAACAAGGAAAAGGGACATTTAAATTAATGGAGAAGTTTAGGCAATATAATGTCACAGAAAAATTGGATGATTACAGAAAAACAATTTTGAAAACACGTTGGAATATTATGGGAAGGTGAAAGATATAAAAGCACATTTTGCCCTTCTTTTTGTAAATGTACTTTACGGAGCAAGCCATGTTCTAGCGAAGGGCGTGATGCCAGAATTTGTTACCCCAAATGTATTTATACTCTTTCGTGTTTTAGGTTCTGTTTTATTATTTTGGCTACTTATTTCCTTCAGAAAAATGGAAAAAATAAATCGAAAAGACTTCCCTTTGTTTATAGCATGCGGTCTGTTTGGTGTTGCAATCAATCAATTGTTCTTCTTTCATGGCCTAAATTTATCTTCTGCTATAAATTCAGGAATAATAATGGCTTTGAATCCCATGATGGTTGTTGTTTTATCTCTTTTCGTCTTGAAAGAGCGCATAACAATCACTCGAATGTGTGGAATTATACTCGGCGCTTTAGGCGCAATTTTATTGACATTTAAAGCAGCAGCATTAAAAAGTGATTCGTCCTTAGGAGATTTTTTTCTAATTATAAATTGCCTCAGTTACGCGATTTACCTTGTTATCGCAAAACCTTTGATGTCAAAATACAAGCCTTTAACTGTCATTACTTGGGTTTTTACCTTCGGTTTAGTTTTTGTCTTACTTTTCCCTCCAACTATTCCAGAATTAGTAACTACAAATTTCTCAGCTTTTTCCCAAAGTGTGATTTTAAAAATAGTGTATGTTATCGTTGGTGTTACTTTTCTTACTTATTTGCTAACGATGTATGGCTTAAAATACCTTAGTCCATCTGTTTCTAGTTCCTATATTTATACTCAACCAATTATGGTTCTGCTTTTTACGTATATTTTTGTTGCATTAAATTGGGCGGATGATTATACTGCAACAATTACTGCTGAAAAACTATTTTACATGCTAATTATTTTTTTTGGCGTTTACCTTACTTCACTAAAACAAAAAACACTTTTAAAATGAGATTTAACTTTTTTTTAATTTGCTTTTTACCCTTAATTTGTTTTTCACAAAAGAAAGTAATCGATCATACATCTTATAAAGATTGGAAAAGAACAGAAAAACAACAAGTATCGACAAATGGAAAGCTAGTAGTTTACGAAACAAATCCATTAATTGGCGATGGATTTCTCTTTTTTTATAATGTAGAAACACAGAAGTTAGATTCTTTTTCTCGCGCTAAAGATGCTAAAATTGCAAAAGATGAATCGTTTTTTGCTTTTAAAATTACTCCAGGATTTGATACGCTGAGAAAGTGTGAATTACAAAAAATCGAAAAGAAAAAATGGCCAAAAGATTCTCTTTTTATTTATCAATTCACATCTGATTCACTGATCAAAATACCTAAATTGAAAAACTTTCAAGTTGCCACTGAAGGCTCTGTTTTGGCTTATACGACTGAAGGAAATCAATTACCTGAAAAGAAGAAAGCGCGAAAGTGTTTTATAAAAAAGAAAAAATCAGATGAAGTAAAAAGTGATGGAAATATCCTTACTTTATTTTCTTTGAGTGGCCAAAGTCAACTTAAAAATATAACAGATTTCAAATTATCTGAAGACGGTTCTCAAATTGCAGTAATTCAACACGAAAAAGTGAAAATTGATTCATTTAAATTGAGTATTTATGCTTCTAAAAGCTTTAATGAAGCACCTCTTTTCATAGGTAAAAATGTAATTGCACAAAAATTACCTGAATGGAATAAATCGATGAATAAAATTGCGTTTCTATCATCCCAAGATACCAATAAGACAAAGCAATTTACCTTAACATTTTTTGATTTTAAAACAAATAAAAGTAGGGTCTTTGGAGATTCAAATGATATTCATATTGATAAAAAATTGGGTGTTTCTGAACATCGATCTCCTTTGTTTACAGATAATGATAAGTATCTGTTTTTTGGTATTAGCGATCGAATTTCACCTGAAGAAAAAGATACACTTTTGGAATCTGAAAAAGTAAAAGTGGATGTTTGGCATTACTTGGACAAACAAATTCAAGCGCAGCAACTTGTAGAATTAAATGATGCTAGAAAAAAGTCTGCTATTTATGTTTTAAACCTTTCAAATGATAGTATTATTGCCTTAACAAATGATACAATTTCTTCTTATTTATCAAAAAAAATTATTGGAGATTATATTTTAGGGACAAACTCACAACCTTATCAAATACAAGCGCAATGGAAATCGCCAGGTTTAGAGGATGTGTATCGAATTTCTCTTTTGGATGGAAGTCGGAGTAAAATAGCTCAAGCAATTGCCTATGGAGGTCAACTTTCGCCTTTAGGAAATTATTATACCTTTTTTGATCCTAAAAATTCCCAGCAGTATATTTTAGATATTTATTCGAATACTCAAAGTTGTATGTCTTGTTCTGCTGAGAATACCATCTTTCATGAGGATATAAATGGTCAACCTATGGATGCTGGTCCCCAAGGTGAATATGGCTTCGTTCGCGATGAAACAGATTTTATTTTTAAATCAGAATTTGATATTTGGAGTTATAATTTAGCGAGTAAAACCCTGAAGTCATTAACAAATGGCGAAGGAATGAAAAGAAATATTGAACTTGATTTAGTGAAATGGTCGAATGACAGTGTTTTCATAGATTTAGCAGATTGTTATATTAAAGGATTTAATAAAACAACAAAAGGATTTCACTTATTTAGTTTCTATAATGAAAATGGGGAATTTGGACTTTTTGAACAGAAAAATGAAAATGCTAAATTAATGTCCTTAGAAAGATCTAAAAATAAAGAAACTCTTGTTTTAAGAAATATGACAGTAAGTCAATACCCCGAAATAATTCTCATAAATAAGTTTTTTCAAAATGAACGGACTATTTCTCATACAAATCCGCAGCAAAATGACTACAATTGGGCGACTGTAGAATTGATAAAATGGAAGGCTTTTGATGGGGAACCATTAGAAGGATTATTGTACAAGCCTGAAAATTTTGACCCCTCCAAAAAGTATCCATTATTAGTTTATTTCTATGAATTAAATTCTGAAAATTTACACAATCATCTTGCTCCACGACCTTCAGCGAGTACTATAAATCCAACAGAATATGCGTCAGCAGGTTATTTTGTTTTAATTCCTGATATTCGTTATTCTAGTGGTTTTCCAGCAAAGTCAGCATATAATTGCATTGTTAGCGGAACAGATTTTGTTGTAAAAAACTATCCTATAAATGAAAATAAACTTGGTTTACAAGGTCAAAGTTGGGGGGGATATCAAACAGCACAATTAATTACAATGACAACAAAATATGCAGCTGCAATGGCGGGAGCACCAGTTAGCAACATGTTTTCAGCTTATGGTGGCATCAGATGGGGAACAGGGCTTAACCGTCAATTTCAATATGAATCAACACAAAGTCGAATAGGAAAAACAATTTGGGATGCACCGGAACGCTACATTGAAAATTCGCCTTTGTTCCACCTTCCAAATGTAAAAACTCCTTTGTTAATTATGCACAATGACAGTGATGGTGCAGTTCCTTGGTATCAGGGAATAGAATTGTATAATGGAATGCGTCGCTTGGGAAAACCTTGTTGGCTATTAAATTATAATGATGACGACCACAATTTAAAAAAGGCGCCAAATCGTATTGATTTAAGTATTCGAATGCGCCAGTTTTTTGATCATTACTTACTAGACAAACCAGCTCCAGAGTGGTTGAAAAATGGCCTGCCTGCTCTTGAAAAAGGAAAAAAGTTCGGATATGAAACAGAAGAATAAACTTTTTTTAACCCTCTTTATTATCTTAATAATTGCAATTACACTCTTGAGTTTATTGCCTCCAAAATCAGGCCTTGAATTCGAAAAATCCGATAAACTAAATCATTTTTTGGCGTATGCTATTTTAAGTTTGAATTTTGGCTTTATTTCATCTAATATTCGTTCATATTTTATAGGAATCCCATTTCTTATTGCTTACGGTTTATTAATAGAATTTTTTCAAGGTTTAGTGCCTGGAAGAGATCCTTCTTTTTATGATGCCTTAGCAAATTCTGTCGGTATTTTTTTAGGGTTTTTTATTTTTAGCTTGCTTGGAAGGATTAAAAAATAATTGAGTATTCGCAATCGTACCAGTAAAATATTTTAATATAAAAATCAAAGATTCATTCGAAGTGAGAAGTATTTAGTGAATATTAGCGAATACTATTCGGCCTTGAATTTCATGTTTTTGGCTACTGAACTGAAACTGTTAATTTTTAAAATTTCTGAAAGAACATTTTTAAAAAATTTCAGTTTTAGAAAGGAGCTAAAATTGTTCGCAACGAGTTGTAAGTAGTGTTAAAATAATGATTCGCGAACATAATAGAAATTCAGAGCCTTGACTTATTGGTTTCTTGACTTGTACTGAGCATTGTCGAAGTATCAAGAAAAAAAGAAAGGAAAATAGAATAATTTCTCAAATTGAGATTATTGTTAGAGTTTTGAATTTGATTAGGATTTTGAGTGTTGGTAAGAAAGCGTACACTAAAAAAAATAAATGACTTTTCTTTTTTCAGCTACAAAAAACTATTTACCTTTGCATTGTCTCTAAGGGGTGTTCGTTGCTAAAACGGGCTGAGATTATACCCATTGAACCTGTAAGGTAATGCTTGCGCAGGGAAGATGACTGAGCTAATAGATTTATAACCGTCAAGAATTAGCCCCTTGTTCTTGTTTATTTTTTTTAAAAATGAAAACAAGATTTTTTTTAATCGCTGTATTTTATGCTTTAAGTTTTAATTTTTTCGCGCAGAATAATTTGTTCGGAACAGTTATTGATCAATCTGGAAATCCAATTCCAGGTACAAATGTCACTGTTGAGGGTGGAAATTATGGAACCTACACCGACCGCAATGGTAGTTTTAAAATTAACAATATTCCTAGTCAGTTACTAGTATTACTTTTCGAAGCACCTGGTTTATTTGTAACAAAAAAAGATATCAAGCCTTCTGATTTTAATAGTTCTATTCAAATTACATTGTATACCAATACAAAAAACTTGGAAGAAGTTCAGGTTTTATCAACTCGTTCCTTTGAGCAAACAACATCAGCTACTACTATAAATCGAACGGATCTTATTGAGAAAAATAATTTTGGTCAGGACATTCCAACGCTTTTGGAAGCAAGTCCGTCTGTTGTTTCAACTTCTGATGCTGGAACAGGAATTGGATATTCTGGAATTAGAATACGAGGTGTAGATGCTTCGCGAATCAATGTAACAATTAATGGAATTCCTGTAAACGATCCAGAATCTCACGATGTATATTGGGTAAATATGCCAGATCTTGCTTCCTCCATTGAAAGCATGCAAGTTCAACGTGGTGTTGGTTCTTCAACGAATGGTGCTGCAGCTTTTGGGGCAAGTCTAAACATTAAATCACAAGATATTTCTTCTGCAGCTTTTGGTGTTTTAGATAATACTTATGGCTCTTTTAATACACTAAAAACTACTGTAAAAGCTGGAACGGGTTTAATAAATAATAAGTTTTCTTTAGAAACACGCTTGTCAAGAATTACTTCTGATGGGTTCATTGACAGAGCAACTTCCGATTTGCGTTCTTATTATTTAGCGGCATCTTATGTTGGAAAAAAGTCTGTGCTTAAAGCAATTACATTTAGCGGGAAAGAAATAACTTATCAATCTTGGTATGGAACACCAGAAAGTAGGGTGAATGAAAACGTGACAGAAATGAATGCGTATGCTGATAGAAATGGATTGAGTGATGAAGAACGAGCAAATCTTTTAAATTCTGGTATAACATATAATTTTTATACCTATGAGAATGAGGTGGACAACTATCAGCAAGATAACTACCAATTGCATTTTACACATTCTTTTAAACCAAATTTAATTATGAATGTGGCTGGACATTATACGTATGGTAGAGGTTATTATGAACAATACCGCAAAGATGACGACCTTTCAGATTATGGCTACAGCCCTGTGCTTATTGGTGGTGACAGCATTATAAGTTCAGATTTAATCAGAAGAAGATGGCTGGATAATGATTTTATTGGCGGAATCTACTCTTTACAATACAATGTTTCTAAGCTGAAATTATTATTTGGTGGTGCAGCAAATACTTACATTGGAAGACATTTTGGTGAAGTAATTTGGGCACGATTTGCAGCAGACGGTGAAATTAGAGACCGCTATTACGATAATGAGGCCCAAAAAACAGAGTTTAGTAATTATTTGAAAGCTTCTTATCGTTTTGATCAACTTTCTTTTTCAGCAGATTTACAGTTCAGACATGTGAATTATTCCTTTCTTGGAATTGATGATGTGAGTGGACAATTACTCGATTTAAAGCAAAATGTACAATTTAACTTTTTCAATCCGAAAGTTGGGGTAAATTATTCTATCAATTCACGTCAATTTATCTCTGCTACATTTGGAATTGCAAACCGTGAACCTGTTCGAAAAGATTTCAGAGAAAGTACAGCTGAAAATCACCCAAAAGCTGAAAATATGCGGGATCTAGAAATTGGATACGCTTACAATTATAAAAAACTTGCAATTAATACCAATATTTATTGGATGGATTATACCAATCAATTGATTTTGACAGGGCAAATAAACGATGTCGGTGGTTATACGCGAACAAATGCACTAGAAAGTTACCGAGTTGGAATTGAATTAGCTGGAAGATATAAAATTATTCCATCATTGGCCTTATCAGGCGCTTTCACGCTGAGTCAAAATAAAATCAAACAATTCAATGAGTATCTTGATGAATATTTAGACGATGAACCTTATTATACGCAGCAGTTAATAGATCATAAAAATACAAATTTGGCTTTCTCCCCAACTATTGTTACAAATGCAGGATTAACCTTTAAACCATTAAAAAATTTAAGCATCGATTGGCTAACTAAATATGTTGGCCGCCAATATCTGGATAATACTTCTAATGATAATCGAAGTATAAATCCCATCTCTTTTTCAAATTTAACCTTGTCTTATAAAATTGAAAATAAGTTTTTTGAAGAAATTACTTTTAGCTTGTTAGTAAATAATATTTTCAATGCCTTGTATTCAAACAATGGCTATACCTTTTCATACATTTATGAAGGTCAAACAACCACTGAAAACTTCTATTACCCACAAGCCGGAAGGAATTTTATGTTTAGAATTTTGTTGAAGATTTAATTTTGAATAATTATTTTTAATTTCACAGAGTATAAATTTCTAAAACATAAATATGACTATTTACAAAATCCTTTTTAGCGCACTAATAATCTTAAATTCTAATTTAAGTTTTTCTCAAATGATTAAAACAACTTTAAATAGTAGAGTCGATAGTATGACATCAAACAAAAAGAATCTGTATAATGGGCAATGGCAAGGATTCGATATTGGATTTATGTCAACTAATAAATCAGCTCAATGGTCAAATAAAGTCTTACAATCAACAAGTCTTGGATTAAATGTATTTGAATATAAAATTCCCTTATTCAAACAATTTATTGGAATAACAACAGGGTTCGGTTTTAATTTTAAAACCTTCACTTTTGATGATGATTATTCTTTTCTGACCACTGATTCAACGATTGATTTAGTTACAGGGAACCCATCTTTATACGATGCATTTGCTACAGTAAAATCTTCTACACTCAATCTTGGTTTTTTTCAAATTCCTTTATTTCTAGATTTTTCAACAAAGAAAAACCAAAAGAAATCAATAAGTTTAGCAGTAGGTGTTGTAGGAGGCATTCGATTGTTTACAAATCATCGCTTGCAAGGAAAGTACAGTAACGGTGATAAGTTCAATAATGTTATTAGAGATAATAAATTTTTTCATGCTAATTTACTTTCATTGGATGGAATGGTGCGAGTAGCATATGGCGCTTATGGATTATTTGGCAGCTATAGTTTGAATGGTTTATTTAAAAAAGACGCAGTAGAAAAAATTAGCCCTATTTCTATTGGACTTAGTTTTAATGTGCAAAAAACGGGCACAAAAAAAAAGTGGAAAGATAACGAGGATAAAGACATTATAGAATCATCCTTTTCAGGCTTAAAATAGCTCCCAATTTTTTATCTCGTTTCCTGCAAGAAATTCCTTGTAAGTCATTCTTCTTTTACCTTCTACTTGGAGTTCTGTGATACAAATAAACCCATTGTTACATGGGAAAAGAATTCCATCAGCGTGTTCTTGAAGATTTCCTGTTAAGCTAAGACCATTATTTTCTATGGTTTTTGAAGTAAAAAGCTTAACCAAAAGAATTTCATTTTTCTTAGTGTTCTTTAGTTTTGTCCATGCAGCAGGGTAGGGCGAGAGCCCCCGAATTTTATTGTGAACGTTTTCCACAGTTTCTTGCCAAGAAATTTCGCAATCTTCTTTGAAAATTTTTGGAGCTGTTTTAAAATCTTTTCCGTCAAATTTATCTTGATCAATAACAGTATGTGTCTGTTGAGAAATAGCAGCAACAGTTTTTAATGTTAATTGAGCGCCTACACTCATTAATTCATCGTGTAACTCTCCGGCATTTGTATTTGAAGATATTTTTACTTTTTCCTGCGCAATTATTTTTCCAGAGTCGATTGCTTCATCAATAAAAAAAGTTGTTACTCCCGTTTCTTCATCTCCGTTGATAAGAGCCCAATTGATTGGAGCAGCTCCTCGATAATTTGGTAGAAGAGATGCGTGAAGATTAATGGTTCCAAAAGCGGGCATTTTCCAAACTTCTTTAGGTAACATTCGAAAAGCTACAACTACAAATAAATCAGCTTGAAGTTCTTTTAATTGTGCTAAGAAATGCTCGTCTTTTAATTTTTCTGGCTGTAAAATTGTTAAATTATTTGCTTGAGCATAGATTTTAACTGCGCTTTCTTTTAATTTTTGCCCCCTGCCAGCGGCTTTATCAGCAACAGTTACCACAGCAACAATTTCATGAATACTTCTCTGTAAAGCGTCTAAAATGCCTACTGCAAAATCAGGCGTGCCCATAAATACAAGTCGTAATTTTTTTACCTCACTCATACGATTTTATTTTTCCAGGGGTAGTATCTTAAATAGAGAATGGATAACAATCCCAAAACACCAAAATAAATATATTCAACAGTCCAAATCCAATAGACATCAAAATTCCAACATTTTATGAATAAAAAGCTACAAATTGTATAAATAAATACTGTAAAAAACTCTATAAGCATTGAATGAAGTGTATTTCCACTTCCATGGATTGTTTGAAAATAAACGGAGATAATCCCAAATAATAATACAGATAAAGAAATCAGTTGGAGAATTTCTGCACTTTTTTGCAAATATATTTCTTCTGGATTTATCATTAAAATTAATTTTTCAGGATATAAAATTGCTCCATGAAATGTTAAAAGTAAAAAGCCAACGGTTAATAATTGAATTTTTCTTTGAATAACAGGTATTTTATCAAATTCCTTTGCACCTAAATACTGTGAGATATATGTTTTTGTGGTTCCTGCAAAGCCCCAAATTGGCACAAAGGCCAAAAAATAAATAGAGCGAATATTTTGGGAAACTGTTAAATCAAACTGCCCTTTTTGCTCTAACCAAGTAAAATAAAGTGTCCATGTTCCAAGTGCAAAAAATCCTTGAAGCATGAGTGGACTTCCTACTTTTAAAAGTTCCTTCATAGATTGGAAATTATAGGAGAAGTGAGAAAATAGCCGGTATTTTCGTTTTTCATCGGAGAAAAATAAATAAACTAGTAGAAAAAGCATTCCCAATCCATCTGCGATTGTAGAGGCCAATGCTGCACCTTTTAATCCCATTTCTGGTAATCCCATTTCTCCAAAAATAAGTCCGTAATCTAAAAAAACATTGCTTAATGCTGTAATTAATGCGGCGATTAATACCACTACTGTTCTTCCTTTTGCAAGAAAAAAAGCTTGAATTGCTATTGTAATCATCGAGAAAAATAATGCGAAACTTCTTATTTGAATATAATCCCCCTGTAATGCAGCAATCTCCTGATTTTTAGAATAGCCTAGAATAGCGCCCGGCATTATAAAATATAAAATGATAAAAAGAATAGCTGCAAGAAGGCAATTCATTAGAACAGATGAACCAAATATCCTTCCGATTGCTTCGGGTCGTTCTTCACCAATTCGGCGAGCTATAATTATTTGAGCGCCATCTCCCATTCCTAATAGACACATGTACATCGTTATATAAATGAGTCCTCCATTTCCAACTGCATCAAATGCTTCTGTTGAATAACGCGAAATAAAGGCTGCATCAGTAATTAAAACAAGCGATTGGATAAATCCAGAAATCATCATCGGAAGTGCAACAGCTAAAATAGTTTTGTAGCGTAATTCTAGCATTAGTCTACTTGGATTACAAGGCCTTTTAAGTATTCTCCTTCAGGATGGTACGCATTTATTGGATGATCAGGACCTTGGTGTAACTGCGCAAGAATTCTTACAGTTCTCCCTGTTTCAATTGCAGCAGCAATAATTGTATGCGTGAATAATTGTTTGTCTACAACCTGAGAACATGAAAAGGTAAAAATAATTCCACCTGGCTTTATTTGTCGAATTGCATGGGCATTTAGTCGTTTGTATCCCTGAATTGCTTGGTGTCGTTTTTCGCGGTGTTTTGCAAATGCTGGCGGATCCAATACAATGATGTCGTAATCTTCCTTTAATTCTTTCATATAGTCCATTGCATCAGCAGTAATTGAGGCGTGTTTCTTTCCAAATTTATTTAGAGAAACATGTTCTTCTGTCATTTCAATGGCTTTTTTCGAACTATCAAGAGAATGCACGAGTTTTGCTCCTTGAAGCAAGGCTTGTAAGCTAAATCCACCCGAATAGCAGAAAGTATTCAATACTTTTTTGCCTTTCGAATAGTTGCCTAAAAGAAGTCGATTGTCTCGTTGGTCGATGAAAAATCCAGTTTTTTGTCCTAAAACCCAATCAATTTTATATTTTACCCCATTTTCAACTGCTTCATGTGGTGTTTCACACGCCCCAAAAATATAAGCATCAGCGGTTTCTAAACGCTTTGGTAAGGTGTCAGCTGATTTTGAGTAAATAGCAATCAAGTCTTTTCCGAAAGCTTTCTGTAATCCACTTGATATTTCAGATAAAGAGCGATGCATTCCGATAGAGTGACATTGGACGATAGCTACACCATTGTAAAAATCAATAACTAATCCGGGCAAACCATCTCCTTCACCATGGCATACTCTAAAAATAGTATTCTCTGTGCTAAATAAGCCAATTTTAATGCGCGAGTCGAGGGCTTGTCGAATTTTTTTCTGAAAGAAAGCCTTATCAATTTTTTCTTCTTCAAAACTTAAAATTCGAACAGCAATAGTAGCATTTTGAAAATGCCCAAGTGCCAAAAAGCGACCTTTATAATCTTGTACTTCAACAATTTCACCATCTTCAATTTCCTTTGTATCGGTAAATAGTGCACCTGAAAAAATCCAAGGGTGTTTTCTAAAAATGGACTGCTCTTTGCCTTTTCGGACTTGTAAAATAGTATACGACATAGCCGCAAAGATACGCAAAGTAATAGCGTAATATTTGTATTGTTTTAACAAGTATGCAGCAGAATAACAATTATTTGCAACATTCTCCTTACTTTTGATAAAAAAAACGAAACATGTCGAACAAAAGAATTTTAAAGAAAAGCTTAAACGAATTAGTTTTTGACGTTGTAGATGAGTGTTATTACATTCAAGCATTAGATGCAAGCAAAGAAAAAGCAACAGAGAAATTAATTGATGAAGCTGCAACATTCCAAGATTCAATTTTATCTCGTATGAAAAAAGCAAGAGGTAAAGCAGAATTTCGTGCAATCGTTCTTGATCTTGAAAAGAAAGCCGACCATTTCGTTACTTCGTTGAATGCGTTAAACGCATAATTCACCAATGAAAACTATTAATTGGAAACGTTGGCTATCAGTATTTGGAGTCCTTGCTTTCTTTTTAATACTATTTTTTACCGGAGGAAAATCTCTTTTTTGGAATGCAACTGCCTTAGGCGGTTTAATGATTTATTTTTGGATTTTTGAAGTCGTTTCAATTTACATTACCGCGCTTTTCCCATTAATTCTTGCAATTCCTCTTGGGATTCTTAGCACTTCAGATTTAGCTGAAGCGTATGGAAATGGAAACGTCTATCTTTTTTTCGGAGGTTTTATTTTGGCTCTTGGTTTGGAAAAATGGAAAGTTCATGAGCAGATTGCCAGAGGTATTGTTTCCCTTGTAGGAAATTCAAAACCGCGGATTTTACTTGGGTTTTTATTGAGTACCGGTTTATTAAGCATGTGGATTTCAAATACTGCAACTGCATTAATGATGCTTCCAATGGCCCTTGCGATTATTCAGGCAATGCCTGTAGATCAGCAGAAATCAAAATTCTCTGTTTTCCTTCTACTTTCAATTGCGTATGCAGCAAGTATCGGAGGAATGGCAACCCTCGTTGGTTCCCCACCAAATACGCAAATGGCAAGTATCTTAGAACAGAATTATAACATAACAATTTCTTTCTTCGATTGGATGAAAATTGGTATTCCCTTAAGTTTGACACTTCTCCTTGCAGTTTTTGTTTATTTCTACTTCGCTTTAGGAAAAGAACGGAATGAATTACATGCTATTCATTTGGAGAAAAAACCATGGACCGTAGATCAATATCGAGCGCTTGCAGTTTTTGGCATGGTTGTTATTTTATGGTCTTTCCGTGAGTTGATAATTGGAGCAACAGGTTTTTCATACAGAGATGAAAGTGCAGCGATTTTTGGAGGTATTTTACTTTTCATTATTCCGAGTCAGTCTGCGAAGAAACCCCTCTTAGAATGGCAGGATACTGAAAAATTACCTTGGGGAATCTTGATTCTATTTGGTGGTGGGCTTGCTCTTGCAAAAATGTTGGAAAAAGGTGGAGTTGTTTCAGAAATCACCCAAGTTTTTAGTTCTTTTCAAAATGTATCCATTACACTACTGATAATTATTGTCGTTGTCATCGCTATTTTTGCAACAGAAATCATGTCTAATTTGGCTTTGGTAACAATTTTTGTCCCAATAGTTGCAGCATTTGCAGTAGAAGCTCATTTTCCAATACTCCAATTATGTCTTCCTCTTACATTAGCTGCTAGTTGTGCATTCATGCTTCCCGTTGGCACACCTCCAAATGCAATTGTCTTTTCTTCTGGCTTAATTAAAATCCATCAAATGGCAAAAATTGGCTTTATATTGAATATCATTGCCACAATAATCGTTTGCTTTTTTGCTTTCTTGTTCTTTTAAGTTCATATAATAGTTTATATTTGGTTAAAAATAAATTATATGAATTCCATGCGCTTATTTGATGTACCCTATCATCAACAAAAGAATTATCAGAAAGATTCCATGTTTGTCACAAAGAAAGAAGGTATTTGGACTCCCATGGATACAACTACTTTCATCGAAAAAGCACTCCTAGTTTCTAGAGGTTTAATCGCCTTTGGTATTTCAGCAGGAGACAAAATAGCCGTTGCAAGTACTAATCGTGTAGAATGGAATATTTTGGATATTGCTGTTCAACAAGTTGGGGCTATCTTGGTTCCACTTTACCCTAACATTTCTGTAAACGATTATCGTTTTATTTTAAATGATTCAAGCACTAGAATATGTGTTGTCGGAAATAAAGAATTGTGGGATAAAATAAGCTCAATTAGAAAGGATGTTCCTTCTTTGGAACATTTATTTGTTTTTGATGAAATTGAGGGCTGCTCACATTGGTCTGAAATTTCTGAAAAGTCAGAAAAAACTGATCCCTCAGAAGTGAAATCAAGAATGGATTTAGTAAAAAGTGGTGATTTAGTTACGATTATTTATACCTCAGGAACAACCGGAAATCCTAAGGGAGTAATGCTTTCTCATGCGAATATTTTATCGAATGTTTTTGCCTGTCAAAGTCGAATCCCTGCTGATAATAATTCCAAAGTCTTGTCCTTTCTTCCGGTTTGCCATATTTATGAAAGGATGTTGCATTACCTCTACATGTATATCGGCTGCTCCATTTATTTTGGCGAATCGATGGAAACAATTGGAGAAAATATCAGAGAAGTTAAACCAGATGTTTTTTCAGCAGTTCCAAGATTAATTGAAAAAGTATACGATAAAATTATTGCAAAAGGAGACGAATTATCAGGACTAAAAAAGAAATTATTCTTTTGGGCGGTTGCTTTAGCAGAAAATTATGAATTAAAAGGCAAATCACCCTTGTATAAAATGCAATTAGCTCTTGCAAGAAAATTAATATTCTCAAAATGGAAATTAGCCCTTGGAGGAAATGTAAAAGCAATTGCATCGGGAAGTGCGGCTTTACAACCACGATTAGCGCGTATATTTTTAGCTGCTGGGATTCCAATTTTAGAGGGTTATGGCTTAAGTGAGACATCGCCAGTAGTCACTGTAAACTCATTCGATAAAGGAATATGTTTTGGCTCTGTTGGAACTTTAATAGAACACGTTGAAGTGAAAATTGCCGAAGATGGAGAGATTTTAGTGAAAGGCCCAAATGTCATGCTAGGTTACTACAACAATGAAGAAGCTACAAATGAAGTAATGGACAAAGATGGTTGGTTTCATACGGGAGATATTGGTGTTTTTATAGAGGACAAATTCTTAAAAATAACGGATCGTAAAAAAGAGATTTTTAAGACTTCAGGAGGGAAATACATTGCTCCTCAAGCGATGGAAAATAAATTTAAAGAGTCTCGGTTTATTGAGCAACTTATAGTTGTTGGTGAAGGAGAAAAATTCCCCGGGGCTTTTATCGTGCCTTCTTTTCTCTTTTTAAAGGAATGGGCTTTGCAAAACAATCTAAATTTTGATACTATTTCAAATGAAGAAATAGTCTTACAAGAAAAGGTTCTCTTAAAGTTTAAGGAGGAAATAGATGAAATAAATGAATTTTTTGGTAGTTGGGAACAGCTTAAAAAGTTTGTTCTGTTGCCAAAAGAGTTTTCTATAGATGGTGGAGAATTGACACCAACATTGAAGCTCAAAAGAAAAAAAATTATGGAAAAATACCAGAAAGAATATGCTATACTTTATGGTAATTAGTAACGATTTTATTTAAACAAAAAAAAACCAACTGAATTCCAGTTGGTTTTTTTTAAACAAATTTTACTTAGTTTGCTTTCTTAGAACAACATGCTTTCTTTTCAGTTGAAGCACATCCTTTCTCAGTTGAAGCACAACCTCTTTTCTTTTTCTTTTTCTTCTTGTCGTCAAATTTCTTAACAACTTCAGTTCCTGTAACAGCTGCATAAGCTGTTGTTGCCATCGAACCAACAAAAGTGGTAAGGGCTAATGCTAAAAATAGATTTTTCATAGTGATAGTTTTTTACGAAGTTAATGAACAATTACGAGAAGTAATAATTTAAATAAGTTTTTTATTTAAATTAATTTAAAAAGTTTGAACTTAAATAAAGTATGGTTTTTAAAATCAATCAAAACTTCCCAAGCGTGTTAATTTCGCCTTTACACTATCTCCAATTTTAACATCAATTTTCGATCCTAATGGTAAAAAAACATCGATTCTAGAGCCAAATTTAATAAAACCAAACTCCTCTCCTTGCTTTGCTTTATCACCAATTTCTGTGTAATAACATATTCTTCGAGCTACAGCTCCAGCAATTTGACGAAAAAGAATTTCTACTCCATTTTTATGTTCAACGACAATAGTTGTTCGTTCATTTTCCGTACTACTTTTCGGATGCCACGCAACTAAAAATAAGCCTGGATGGTATTTTACATATTTTGTAATTCCACTGATTGGAAAATAATTTGCATGTACGTTCAATGGCGACATAAAAATTGAAATTTGAATGCGCTTCCCTTTGAAATATTCAGTCTCCTCGGTTTCTTCAATAACCACAACTTTTCCGTCTGCAGGACAAACAATATCCATTTCGCTAAATTCACATTTACGATGTGGAATCCTGAAGAATTGAACAATTAAGTAAAGAAATACAAGAAGGAATAATTGAGTTAAGATATAAAAAATAAATTTCTCATTACAGTATAAAAACCAAAAATTTAAAAAAGACAAAGCCACTACTATTATCAAAGTAGCAATCATTATTCCAAATCCTTCGCGGTGTAGTTTCATAGTTTTAATTTACCAGTATAAATATAACATTGCCCATGAATAGAAAAAAGGGATTGCAAATAATGCAGCATCAAAGCGATCGAGTATTCCTCCATGACCAGGTAAAATTGTACCAGAATCTTTAATGTTTAAGCTTCTTTTAAAAAGAGATTCTAACAAGTCGCCATAAATAGAACACGGAGCTATGATTAAAGCGGATACCACCCAAAATAAATCCTCTCCTTTGTTTATATATGCACCAATTATGTAACCTAAAATCAATGTAAATAGTATTCCTCCAAGCGCACCTTCCCAAGTTTTATTTGGTGAAATTCGTTCGAACAACTTTCTTTTTCCAAGTACGCGTCCGATGCAATAGGCAAAGCAATCGTTGGTCCAGATTAGCAAGAACATCCCAACAATTAAAGGTAAATATTTAGTATTTCTCAAGTTTAAATCAATTGTTAAATAAAATGGAATTACAATATAAATTATCCCAAAGACTAAAACAGAGATATTGATAATAGGGTTTTCTTGCTTTTTCCATAATTCATTCAGAATTAAAGTAAAAAATAATGGAAACAAAATTGACACGGAAATCACTGGTAAAATCTCTAAACTTACGCCAACCAATAAACAGAAAATAAATACTCCAATAAAGACACCGATTTCTTTACTGACTCTTATAATTGGGTGTTTATCAAACAAACGGTAGAATTCAATTAATCCAAGTAGCATGAAGATTGAAAATATCGCAATTTGAATGTATGGCCCAGACATAATTGAACCAAGAATAACTATTACAAATAATAATCCTGTGATACTTCGTGTTGCTAAGTTACCCATTGACATCTGCAATCAATTTTAGTACTTCGGTTTTAAAATCCGAAGTTACATATATTTCATAACTTCCAAAATTGTTGAAAGATGAATCCATTGTATTTTTAAATTGAAAGGGAATTTCAAGCTCTGTTAGCGTTGACTTAATTTGTTCAAAGATGAAAAAGTTAGTTGTGTCTAGCACTCGGATTAATTCCATAATTGAGATTTTTAAGCTTTTCCTTTAGGAATACTATCTGTTTTCTCGTTATTAGTCAGAGTTTTTGCAGATTTTACTGGAGTTTTTCGTTGCTTTTTTTCTTTTATCGGAGTTTCCTTAATTTCCACAAGCTCTGCAATTTCCCACTCTCGTTTACCAAAAATAATTTCTAGATCCTCTTTAAAAATAACTTCTGTTTCTAAAAGTTTTTCTGCAAGTGCACTTAACTTATCTTTGTTGTCAGTAAGTATTTTTAAAGCTCGTTTATACTGAAATTCAATCATTTTACTTGCTTCTTCATCAATCACCCTCGCCAAATCATCGGAATATGGTTTTGTAAATGAATCGCGACCTTGAGAATCATAGAAAGAAACATTTCCAATTCTCTCATTTAATCCATAAATTGAAACCATTGCATAAGCTTGTTTTGTAACTTTCTCTAAATCACTTAATGCACCTGTGCTGATTCTCCCAAAAATTAATTGTTCTGCTGCTCTGCCTCCCAATGCTGAACACATTTCATCTAAAATTTGCTCTGTGGTTGTAATACTTCTTTCTTCAGGTAAATACCAAGCAGCACCTAAAGATTGACCTCTCGGTACGATTGTAACTTTAACTAAAGGATGCGCATATTCCAATAACCATGAAATAGTTGCATGTCCAGCTTCATGATAAGCAATTGTTTTTTTCTCATCTTTTGTGATGATTTTATTTTTCTTCTCTAATCCACCAATAATTCTATCAACAGCATCTAAAAAATCTTGTTTTTCAACTTGCTTTTTATTTTTTCTTGCAGCAATTAATGCCGCTTCGTTACACATGTTTGCAATATCAGCTCCAGAAAATCCAGGTGTCTGCTTAGCAAGAAAATCTACAACAATGTCTTTTCCTAATTTCAAGGGCTTTAAGTGTACTTGGAAGATTTCTTTTCGCTCATTTAAATCGGGCATGTCAACATAAATCTGACGGTCAAAACGTCCAGCGCGCATAAGAGCACTATCCAACACATCCGATCTATTTGTTGCTGCTAATATTATAACTCCAGAATTTGTTCCAAAACCGTCCATTTCTGTGAGCAATTGATTTAAGGTATTTTCACGTTCATCATTAGAATTAAATCCGTTGTTTTTACCTCTAGCTCTTCCGATGGCATCTATTTCATCAATAAAAATAATCGCAGGTGCTTTTTCTTTTGCTTGCTTGAATAAATCCCTAACACGCGACGCTCCAACACCTACAAACATTTCCACAAAATCAGATCCTGAAAGAGAGAAAAATGGAACTTTTGCTTCCCCTGCAACTGCTTTAGCCAGCAAGGTTTTACCTGTCCCTGGAGGTCCAACAAGTAATGCTCCTTTTGGAATTTTTGCGCCTAATTCAGTATATTTTTTTGGGTTTTTTAAAAACTCTACAATTTCTACAATTTCTTCTTTTGCACCAGCTAATCCAGCAACATCAGCAAAAGTGATATTTGTGGATTTCCCTTTATCATACACTTGTGCACGTGATTTACCAATATTAAATATCTGGCTTCCGCCACCACCGCCACCACCGCCTGACATGCGACGCATTACAAAAATCCAAATGATAATGATTAATGCAAAAGGCAGAATATAACTGAGAATTTGCCCTAAATAATTTACTTCATTGACATTTTGGAAATTTCTATATCCTTTTTCTTTTAGTTCTTCTTCAAAATTTGCGTGGCTTCCAATATTCTCTAATTCAAATTTTATTTCTTTATTCTTAACGGGCCCATTTTTAGAAAGCGCTTTTTTAATTTCAACTAGTTCTCCTTTTTTTGCTTGCTTGACAAGGGCTTTTCCTTTGGCGCTTAAATAAAAATCAGCTTTTACTTGATTTATAATACGTACGTTTCTAACTCCTTTGTTTTCAACCAAATTGAAAAATGTTTCTCTGGATTTGATAGTGGCAACTGAATCAGAACTTACGTATAACTGAAATGCTATTAATGCAAATCCAAGTGCTGCGTAGATCCAATAAATTGAAAATGGATTTTTCTTTTTCTCTTTTGACATAAATGATTAATCTAAATTTTTAATATCTGTTCGAATAGCATCTGCCCATAATTCTTCAAGTTGAAAGAATGAGCGAGCATCCTTATAAAAAATATGGCCTACAACATTAATATAATCGAGTAAAACCCACTCACTATTGTTTTTTCCCTCTATATGCCAAGGTTTTTCTTGAAGTATTTTGCGAGAATGACGTGTAACAGCATTGGAAATACCATCAACATGTGTACTTGAATCGCCACTACAAATAACGAAAAAATCACAAACTGCACTAGTTAAGTGTCTTAAATCAAGGATTACAATATCTTTGGCTTTATTTTGTTGCATTCCATCTACTATGGTTTGACAAAGTATTTCTGATTCGCTGCTTTTTTTTGCTTTTGGCATTTTAATTCTTGTTAATTTACAAATCTAACTGATAAATTTTAATTTTGACCTCGTCTTAAAACAAAACTCTTTTAGAATGCTTTTCGGAAAAGAAATAATCCATTTATCGGATGTCGAATCTACTAACAATTTTGCTGCCAAGTTGTTTTCAGACAAGCTTTGTCAAAATGGTTCGGTAATAATGTCAGACTGTCAAACAAATGGAAAAGGACAAAGAGGGACTATTTGGCAATCTGAAAATGGTAAAAATCTTCTTTGCACCTTTGTTTATAGCCCCGACAATCTGTCAGTAGAATACCAAACTCAAATTAATTGGGCAACTAGTTTGGCTGTGCTTAAAACCATAGGAAAATTTGGGCTTACTGCAAAAATAAAATGGCCAAATGATTTGTTAGTAAACGAAACAAAAATTTGTGGAATATTAATAGAAAATCAAGTAAGCGGCAATTTTATTTCTACTTCATTTATAGGAATAGGACTAAATATTAATCAACAGAATTTTTTTGACTTCTCAGCAACAAGTATTCGAAACGAAACTGGAAACACATTTCTTATACGAGAAATTTTAGATGGCTTAATTAAAGAAATGAACTACTATTTTTTACTTGTAAATTCAAGTAATCTAGAATTGAAAAAGGAGTATTTATCTAGTTTGTATCGTTTTAAAGAAAAAAGTTTTTTTGAAGCAGAAAATGAGGTTTTTGAAGGTGCAATTATTGATGTTTCTTCAGTTGGCTTGTTAGTAATAGAAAAAAATGGAAAGTGCCTCGAATTTGGACTTAAAACTATCAAGTATTGTTAAAATGCTCTTCTAGCTTATGCGACATGAAGTTAAAAAGAGCTTGGAGTGGTTTTTCTACCATCATTTTTAGAAATGAATTTACTTCCCCATCAAATTCAATGAAGCCCTCGGTCTTCAGTCCTTTACCCTCTAGATTTACTGTTAATTTAAATGGAAAAGGTGACTTCTCTCCTGATTTTAAGAAAATTTTTGTGGCTTCAGAACCATTTTGAATAAGAGAAATAATAATTGCCCCCTGAACTTTAAACGAACATTGATTTTCATCGGATTTAAAATCAGAAATTTTATCATGGGGTAAAATAAGCTCAAGATTTCTTGCGTCGGATAAAAATGCATGAACATCCTCTATAGATGCTGAAATTGCTACTTTATCACTTTTTAAGTCCATTATTAATCCTCTTGCATCCAAGTTGATGGGTTTTCTCTCCAACTTTGAAGCTGTACTAAATCATCTTGAGATATGTAATTTGAGTTGAGTGCTTGTTCAATTAATACAGCATAATCTGTTAATGTTAAAATTGGGCATTCTACTTTACTAAAATTTTCCTCAGCAAGTTTGAACCCGTAAGTAAAGATTGCAGCAAGACCTTTCACATCTAATCCTCCATCTCTAAGTGCATTAATAGCTTTGATGCTACTTCCTCCCGTAGAAATCAAATCTTCAATTAATACAACACGTTGGCCTTTTTGAAATGAACCTTCAACTGTATTGCCCATTCCGTGTTCTTTAGCAGTACTTCGAACATAAATAAAGGGTAAGCCTAATTCCTGAGCTACTAAAACTCCTTGAGGAATACCACCTGTCGCAACACCTGCTATTACATCAGGTTTGCCAAATCTTAAAACAATAATTTCACAAAATGCTTGTCTGATATGGGTTCTTACTCCAGGATGAGATAATGTTACTCGGTTATCACAATAAATGGGTGATTTCCATCCTGAAGCCCAACTAAACGGGTTTTTGGGTTGAAGTTTTACAGCTTTTACTTGAAGAAGAAGTTCTGCCACTTTTAAAGCGGTCTCTTTGTTTTCAATCATGCTGCAAAAATAGGAAGTATTTATTGATCAATGACTAATTTACTTTATCAAACTCAATTTCTTTTAATTCAGATTAAAGCTATTGAATTTTTATTGTTTAAAATAAGCCCTATTTTACTATCTTTGTAAGCAGAATTATTATTATGGAAACCCCGAAAACGTACGACTCAAGCAAAGCGGAAGAAAGATGGTATAAGCATTGGATCGACAAAAATTACTTTCATTCAACTCCTGATGAAAGAGAACCGTATACGATTGTTATTCCTCCTCCAAATGTAACGGGAGTTTTACACATGGGGCATATGTTGAATAATACAATTCAAGATGTATTGGTTCGAAGAGCTCGTATGCTTGGAAAAAATGCTTGCTGGGTTCCTGGAACAGATCACGCGTCAATTGCCACAGAAGCAAAAGTGGTCCAGAAGCTTAAGCAAGAAGGAATTTCTAAAAGTGATTTGACACGCGAAGAGTTTTTAAGCCATGCATTTGAGTGGAAAGAAAAACATGGTGGAATTATTCTTGAACAACTAAAGAAATTAGGCGCTTCATGCGATTGGGAACGCACACATTTTACTATGGATAAAGAGTATTCTGAGTCTGTTGAAAATGTATTTATTGATTTATTTCAAAAAGGAAAAATTTACCGCGGTGTTCGAATGGTTAATTGGGATCCTGAGGCACTAACTGCAGTTTCTGATGAGGAAGTGATTTACAAAGAAGTTAATTCACGCTTGTTTTATCTGAGATATAAAGTCAAAGATAGTGTAGATGAATGGCTTACTGTTGCTACAACAAGACCTGAAACAATATTAGGCGATACAGGTATTTGTGTGAATCCGAACGACCATCGCTACAAACATTTACATGGCAAAATGGTAATCGTTCCTTTAATTAATCGAGAAATACCGGTTGTTGCAGATGATTATGTTGATATTGAATTTGGTACTGGCTGCTTAAAAATAACTCCAGCTCATGATATAAATGATTATGAAATTGGAAAGAAGTTCAATATGGAAATTATTGATGTTTTCAATGAAAATGGAACCTTGAATAGTTACGGATTGCATTATGAAGGGATTGATCGTTTTGAGGTTAGAAAGCTTATTGAGAAAGAATTACACGATAAAGGTTATTTGGTAAAAACGGAGGATTATATCAATAAAGTTGGTTTTTCTGAGCGAACAAATGCCGTTATTGAACCCAAATTATCATTGCAATGGTTCTTAGATATGAAAGAATTGTCGAAGCCAGCCTTGGAAAATGTAATGAATGGAAATATTCAGTTTCATCCTGAAAAGTTTAAAAATACCTATCGCCATTGGATGGAAAATGTTAAGGATTGGTGTATTTCTCGTCAACTTTGGTGGGGACATCGAATTCCAGCATGGTATTTTGGAACGGGATTAAATGATTTTGTTGTTGCAAAAACAGCTGCTGAAGCAGCGCAATTAGCAAGTGAGAAATCTGGAAAATTAATTCTTGAAAATCAAGTTAGACAAGATGAAGATGTTTTAGACACTTGGTTCTCAAGTTGGCTATGGCCTATTTCTGTTTTTAATGGACTTACACAGCCAAAAAATCCAGAAATAAATTACTATTATCCAACAAATGATTTGGTTACTGCTCCAGAAATAATGTTTTTTTGGGTAGGAAGAATGATAATTGCAGGTTATGAATATATGGGTGCTTTGCCCTTTAAAAATGTATATTATACGGGAATTGTTCGCGATAAATTAGGGCGTAAAATGTCGAAGTCTTTGGGGAATTCTCCGGATCCTCTTGATTTAATTCAACAGTTTGGTGCTGACGGCGTAAGGGTTGGCGTTTTGATTTCTTCCCCGGCAGGAAATGATTTACCTTTTGATAGCTCACAATGCGAACAAGGTAGAAATTTTACGAATAAAGTTTGGAACGCTTATCGCTTGGTTTCTTCATGGGAAGTTCGCGAAATAGAACAACCTCAATCTTCAATAATAGCCATCTCATGGTTTGAAAATCGCTTTCAAAAAATCCTTGCAGAAATCAATGATTTATTTGACAAATTTAAAATTTCTGAGGCTTTAATGTCAATTTATAAGTTGGTATGGGATGATTTTTGTTCGTGGTATCTTGAAATGATTAAACCCGGCTACGAACAACCAATCGACTCAAAAACAATTTTAAGCACAAAGAAATTTTTTGAAGAATTACTAAAATTAATGCAGCCTTTTACTCCTTTTGTTGCTGAAGAATTATGGCATTTACTTGAAAAAAGAATCGATGGTGACGACATCATCCTTGCTCAATGGCCAAGTGTGAAAACATTTAATCAGATAGCTTTAACAAATTTTGATAAGGCTGTAGAGGTAATTACACAAATCAGAAATATTCGCAAGAAAAATAACATTGCAACTAAAGTTAAATTAGAACTTTTTATCTGTAAATCTAAAGATGCCATAACAGAATTTGATCCTGTTATTATTAAAATGGGTAATTTATCTTGTTTGGAATACCAGGTTGAAAAAATCCCAAATGCAAATTCATTTATCGTCTCTGGAAATGAATATTTTATTCCTTTTGGACAAACCATTGATATTGCTGATGAAATTGAAAAAATAAAAGAAGCATTAGAATATACGCGTGGATTCTTAAAAAGTGTTCAAGGAAAATTGCAAAACGAGCGTTTTATTGCGAGTGCCCCAGAAAAAATCGTCGCGAGTGAAAAAGTAAAGGAGGAAGATGCACTAAATAAAATAAATTTATTACAGGAGAAATTAAATTCTTTAGTTCAATAAAAAGTAATCTCAATCAATAAGATTTTTTTAAATAGAATTAGATAAACTCAAAGTCTACTCTTCTATTTTTTTTCTTTCCTTCTCCTGTTTTATTTGATTTTACCGGTTTTTTTTCTCCTCTAAATTCAAATTCAATCCTTTCTTTTTTGACACCATTATTAAGTAAAAATTCCATTATTGCTTCAGCGCGTTTCTTTGATAGTTTTTCATTGTAGCCATCTGACCCATCTGAATCAGTATTTCCAATAACTTTTATTCGAATATCAGAATGGCTAAATAAAATTTTTACGATATTCATTAAATATTCTTCAAATTCCTCTTTTATAATAGATTTATCGCTTTCAAAATAAATAGATTCAAATTTAAATTCTTTTAATTCGGATAGCCTACGTTCTTGGGATGATATGCCATTTTTTATGTCAAAAATAAATCGGTCAATCCAGTTGTGAGAAACTAGATTCAATGTAGTTTCGTTAAATTCAAATTGCGCTCTAAAAAGCATAATTTTCCCATTTACTTGAGTGTTTTTTTTGCAGATATATTTTCCTTCTAAATAGCCACTTTTTTCGTTGTATGCTAGTTCAAAGTTCAATAAACAATTATGAAGTTGATTGGAGTTATTCTTAGAATAATTCTTTAGTTGAAAGCTGATTTTATTTTTAGAGCTTGATTTACCTGTAAGTTGAGCGATAGAATAAGCTGGTTCGCCATAAATTTCTTGCCTAAATTTGCCTTCTAAAAGCCCATTCACTAGATAAAATGAAAAATAAACAGGCTTGCTATTCTTAATTGAATCTCCATTTTGAATCATTATTCCTTGCCACTCTCCTGTTATTTTAACTTGGGAAAATGAAAAAAGACTAGTTAAATTAAATAGAAAAAACAGTAATTTGATTTTCATACTATTGTATTCGTATTTTTACAAATAATGTTCCAATAATAGAGAACTTTAAAAAGAATTCTTTGTTATAATTACAAATTCTATTTATGAAAACTTTTTTATTTTTTATCTTAAGTACTATGCTCTTATCTTCCTCCTCAACTACTGAGTCTATTCATCAATTTGTGGTAACAGACATTGAAGGAAATAAATTTGATTTTTCTTCACTCAAAGGAAAAAAAATTATGGTTGTGAATACCGCGTCACGTTGTGGTCTAACTCCTCAATATGAAAAATTGGAAGAATTGTATACTAAGTATAAGTCGAAAAATTTTGTAATCGTAGGCTTTCCTGCAAATGATTTTTTAATGCAAGAACCGGGCTCTAATGAAGATATTGCAAAATTTTGCAAAAAAAATTATGGTGTTACTTTCCCGATGATGTCAAAGATTTCTGTAAATGGCAAAAAAATACATCCAGTTTATAAATTTTTGACTAAAAAAAGTCTAAATGGATTGAAGGATAATAAAGTAGAATGGAATTTCCAAAAATATTTATTGGACGAAAATGGCTATTTGGCTCGAGTAATTTCACCGTCTACTGCACCAGATGATGCATCAATTGTTGAATGGATCAATAAATAGTTAAAAAGTGAATATTTTGTTGATAAGTTAAGGCTTTCAACAATTTTTTACATCTCTTAAATCAGTCAAAATTCTTATTTTTGTTATGCTTCAAATAAAATTAGAAGCTTAAATAAAATAGTATGGCTGAAGAAGAAAGAAGAGATAATTATTCTGCGGATAACATCCAAGTTTTAGAAGGTTTAGAGGCGGTAAGAAAACGGCCTGCAATGTACATTGGAGATGTTGGATCTAGAGGTTTACATCATCTAGTGTACGAAGTTGTCGATAACTCAATTGATGAGGCCTTAGCAGGATATTGTAATTCAATACAAGTTTTAATAAATGTAGATAATTCTGTAACTGTAAAAGATAATGGTCGTGGAATTCCAACGGCAATGCACACCAAAGAGAAAAAATCTGCTCTTGAAGTTGTAATGACAGTTTTGCATGCAGGTGGAAAATTCGACAAGGACACTTACAAAGTTTCTGGTGGATTACACGGAGTTGGTGTTTCTTGTGTTAACGCACTTTCTATTGAATTTAAAGCAACTGTACGAAGAGAAGGAAAAATTTTTCAACAAGAATACTCTATTGGAAAACCTTTATACGATGTTAAAGTTGTTGGTGAATCAAATGAAACAGGAACGGAAGTTACTTTCAAGCCAGATGCAACAATTTTTGAAGCTACAGAATATAATTTTGATATTATAGCTGCACGTATGCGTGAGTTGGCTTTTTTGAATAAGGGTATTACAATTACATTGTCAGATTTGCGCGATTTAGATGACGAAGGAGTTGCTCCAGTTACTACTTATCATTCAGAAGGTGGATTGCGTGAATTTGCCCAATACCTTGATCGTAATCGTGAGGCTTTGATAAGTGATGTTATTTACTTTGAGGGTGAAAGAGAAAATATTCCGGTGGAAGTTGCTCTGACATACAATACTTCATATACAGAAAATATTCAAGCTTATGTGAACAATATTAATACGCATGAAGGAGGAACACATTTATCAGGATTCCGTCGTGGCTTGACAAATACTTTAAAAAAATACGCCACTGATTCAGGAATATTAGCCCGTGAAAAAATTGAAATAGATGGAGATGATTTTCGTGAAGGCTTGACTGCAGTTGTTTCTGTAAAAGTACAAGAACCACAATTTGAAGGTCAGACTAAAACAAAATTAGGAAATAGAGAAGTAACAGCACCAGTAAGTCAAGCAGTTTCTGAAATGTTATCTGCTTATTTAGAAGAACATCCCGCAGAAGCAAAATTAATTGTCGAAAAAGTAATATTAGCAGCAAAAGCCCGACACGCAGCGCGTAAAGCTCGAGAAATGGTGCAGCGTAAAAGCATATTAATGGGTTCTGGACTTCCTGGTAAACTTGCCGATTGTTCGGAAAAAGATCCTGCTGCTTGTGAGATTTATTTTGTCGAGGGTGATTCTGCGGGTGGTACTGCAAAACAAGGTCGTGACCGTCATTTTCAAGCTATTATGCCCTTGAGAGGAAAGATTTTGAATGTTGAAAAAGCCATGCAGCATAAAATCTTCGAAAATGAAGAGATTAAAAATATGTATACTGCTCTTGGAGTAAGAATTGGAACGGAAGAAGACTCTAAAGCACTTAACCTCGAAAAATTACGCTACCATAAAATTATTATTATGTGTGATGCCGATGTAGATGGTTCGCATATTGAAACTTTAATCTTAACGTTCTTTTTCCGATTTATGAAAGTCTTAATTGAGAATGGATACATTTACATTGCAACTCCACCGTTATATCAAGTAAAAAAAGGTGGAAAATCAGATTATGCTTGGAACGAAGATCAACGAGATAAATTAATCAATGATTTAAAAGGTGCGGGCAGTGAATCTTCTGTAAATGTTCAGCGTTATAAAGGACTTGGTGAAATGAACGCCGAGCAACTTTGGGAAACTACAATGAATCCTGAGAGTAGAACACTACGACAGGTTACAATTGATAATGCGGCAGAATGCGATCAGATTTTCTCAATGTTAATGGGGGATGATGTTCCACCTCGAAGAGAATTTATCGAAAAGAATGCTAAATATGCTAAAATCGACGTTTAGAAATCTTTTTTACATTCTTAAATTTAGAGCTAGTTCGATTATCATTGTTTTGGGTATTATAATAAAAAGGGAACTAAACAAGCTGTAATAGGTCCAAATTTGGTTACAGTTCCAACATATTATTATAAAGCAATATTGGATTTTAAAAATGAGAAATCTAAATCTATTGCGTTTATTTTACCAAATAAAGGTTCTAAAATGCCTCTTAAAAGTTTTGTAGTTACAATAGATTCGTTAGAGAAGTTATCAAAAATTGATTTCTTCAATAAATTAGATGATAAACTAGAAACTTCAATTGAGTCTAAGTTCTGTAAAGAATGCTGGACTTGGTAAATCTGCTTATTATTTAACCCAATTGAAAATTAATAGGCAATCTACATCTAGTTCTAGATTTTTTTCCTTTTGCCTCTCCAGGTGTCCATTTTGGCATACTGCGCACAATTCTTTTTGCTTCGTTATCAATATCTTTACTAACACCCCTTTCAATAGAGACATTTGAAATACTACCATCAGCTTCTACCACAAATGATAAATAAACTTTTCCTTGCTCATTCATCTCAATAGATGTAGGAGGGTATAGAATATTTTGTTGAATATATTTCATCATTGCTTGAGCTCCACCTATAAATTCAGCTTCAACATCTGGAAATTCAATAATTTCTTCTTCAACAATAATAGTTTCCTCAGCAACTTCAACAACTGGTGGCACTTCAACAACTGTTATTGGTTCTTCTTCTGTATTTTCTTGTTCTACAATATTCTCCGTTACTGGAGGTGGAGCATTTACTTGTGCAGTTGCAGCAGGTGGTGGCGGAGTTTCTTCCTTTTTTTCTTCTTGCTGATAAACATTTTCAGCAGATTTCTCATTTAATTCTCCCATTCCATTATCACCACTGATTGTTTGGAAGGTAAATGCTGCAAGTACTATACCTGCTATATAATTAAGACCCACCATGAACAAACTTGAGCGAATTGGCTCAAGATCTGCTTCGTTACTTTTTTTATTTTCCATCTTTTATAAAATTACTTAATTTACAAAATATTTATTTAATTAAGAAGTGCTTCATAAGCTATCTTATCCAATAATGCATCTAGTTCATTTATGTTACTATATTTTACTTTAATCATCCATCCTTCACCATAAGGATCTGTATTAACTAATTCTGGATTACTTTCTAAGGATTCATTAAATAAAAATATTTCTCCTGTAAGAGGCATAAATAAATCAGAAACAGTTTTAACTGCTTCAATTGACCCAAAAACAGCTTCTTTTTCCATTGTTTCACCGATAGTTTCAATTTCTACGAATACAATATCACCAAGCTCGCTTTGAGCAAATTCAGTAATACCAATTGTTGCTTCATCACCATTTATAAGAACCCATTCATGGTCTTTGGTATATTTTAAATTAGCAGGCACATTCATTTTATGAATCTTTTTACAAATGTAATTATTTTGTAATTCAAAAGACCAATTTTATAAACTCTTTATGAAATGATAATACTTAAATTTGCATCATGACAATTGAAAATTTCAAAGATTTAACAAATCGAGTTACCGCAATTCAATCTTATCTTAAGATTGATGAGAAGAGAATGCATTTAAAAGAAGCAGAATTAAAAACACAAGATCCATCATTTTGGAATGATCCAAAAAAAGCTGAAGATCAAATGAAGGCTATTCGCATTTTAAAATACTGGGTTGAGTCTTTTGATAAATCTAAAGCTTCTGTCGACGATTTAGAAGTATTGTATGAGTTTGTTAAGGAAGGAATGACAAGTGAAGCGGATTTAGATAAGTCGTATAAAATCATTTTGAAAGAAATAGAGGATTTGGAGCTTAAAAACATGTTATCTGGTGAGGAAGATTCCTTAAGCGCAGTTCTTCAAATAACAGCAGGAGCAGGAGGAACAGAAAGTTGCGATTGGGCTTCAATGTTAATGAGGATGTATTTGATGTGGGGTGAAAAAAAAGGTTGTAAAATTACAGAGCTTAATTTTCAGGAAGGTGATGTGGCAGGAGTTAAAACAGTTACATTAGAGTTTGAGGGAGAATTTGCATTTGGTTATTTAAAGGGTGAAAATGGAGTACATCGACTTGTTAGAATCTCACCTTTTGACTCAAATGCAAAGAGACACACCTCATTTGTCTCTGTTTATGTTTATCCTTTGGTAGATGATAATATTGAAATAAATGTAAATCCTGCGGATGTTTCTTTTGAAACCTTTCGGTCTGGAGGTGCTGGTGGTCAAAATGTCAATAAAGTTGAAACTGCTGTTCGTTTGAGGCATGCTCCATCAGGAATTATTATTGAAAACTCTGAATCGCGCTCTCAGCTTGCGAATAAAGAAAAAGCACTTCAGTTATTGCGCTCTCAACTTTATGAATTAGAACTTCGTGAAAGATTGGAAAAAAGATCAGAAATAGAGGCAGGAAAAAAGAAAATTGAATGGGGTTCTCAAATTAGAAATTATGTTATGCAGCCTTACAAACTTGTTAAAGATGTTCGTACAGGAACTGAAACAGCAGATGTGGATGGAGTTATGGATGGTGAAATAGATCAATTTCTAAAATCATTCTTAATGATGTATGGGTCTTAGCTGACATTTATAAATGAGGAATCAAAAGTTCAAGGGTAATACCACGAGAACCTTTTAACAAAATAGTTTTTTCACTTAGCTTGTTTTTTGAGTGAAATTCTTTATAGCCTTCTATAGAATTAAAACCTTCTTTATTTAAACTTTGAAAAATAGGGCCAACTGTAATAAACTCTAAATTATTATCAAAACAGAAAATAAGAATTTTTTTATGTTCAGCTAAGCTTTCTTCCCCAAGCTCTAACATATCTCCAAGAATAGCAATTTTATTTGTTTCTTTCATCTTCAAAAAACTTTCTAAGGCTGCAAGCATACTGGAGGGATTCGCATTGTAACAGTCAATTATCAATTCATTATTATTCGTTTTTAAAACTTGCGAACGATTATTTGTAGGCACATAATTGCTTATAGCTTCATTTATTAAATCATTACTGACTTTAAAAATTTGTCCAAAAGTAATTGCCACTAAAAAATTATAAAAATTATAATTGCCAATCATTTTAGTAGTTATGGAGGGGGATTCGTAATTTTCTGTTGTATAACTTAGTTCAACAAACGGTGTTAATCCCTCTAATTTTCCTTGAACTGCCGCATTTTTATTAGTGCTGTATAGCATTCGTTTTGAATAATCTTTTGTAGCATTATTTAATACTTCATCATCAGCATTTACTATAAATTCTCCTTTTGAAGAAGAAATAAAATCAAAAAGCTCAAGTTTTGTTTTTAGAACACCTTCAAAATTTATAAATCCTTCAAGATGTGCTTTACCAATATTTGTTATAATTCCATAGTTTGGCTCTGCTATTTCTGCTAATTCTTTAATATCTCCAGGTTTATTGGCACCCATTTCAATAATTGCAAGCTCATGTTTATCATTCAGTTGAAGTAGGGTGAGAGGAACTCCAAGATGGTTATTCAGATTTCCTTTTGTACATAATACATTGTATTTTTGAGATAAAACCGCGTTTATTAGTTCTTTAGTACTTGTTTTACCATTACTTCCTGTGATTCCAATAATTGGGATGTTAAATTTTAAACGATGAAAATTTGCTAATTTTTGAAGATATAATAAGGAGTTCTCTACCCAAAATATATTTATTTCATTTGAGATTGATTTGTCTTCTACTATTGCATATTTAGCTCCAGCTTCTATTGCTTTTTCTGCATAAAGATTTCCATCAAATCGATCGCCTTTTAAAGCTATAAAAAGTGAATCTTTTTCTACAGTTCTAGAATCTATTGAAATCCTTCTTGTTTTATAAAAAATCCAAAATAGTTTTTCCATTCTACAAATATGCAAAAAAAAAGCTCGAAGAATTCTTCGAACTTTTCATAATTTAGTAGTATTATTTTTTTCTATTACCTCTTGGACTGCCTAGTCTGTCCATAGCACATCTAAATCCGATTACATCTGATGATTTGTCTTCATCCAAGAATCTCCTATTTCCAGATGATAACCAGTATGATCTGTCAGCCCATGAACCACCTTTGTAAACTCTAGATTTATCAGAAATTAGAGTAGTTGGTGCACCACTTGATCCAAACGCGATATCTTGATTATCTAAGTCTTTGTTCTCAAATTGGTTTTGATACATAACTTGTTTAGGGTCTCTTTTACCTTGATTGATTTCATCTTTACGTTTTTGATTATTGTAATAAATAGAAGATTCTAAATCTCCATCTAGATAATCACGGTAATCATCTTTTCGATAGTTTAATCTTCCAGCATTTTCCTCAACGGTAACATTTCTCCAACGTTGTTTCCCTTTTGTCTCTGATATAAATTCAGTTAAACCATTTCGCAGTGTAATTATCCATGTTGCAATGGTCGGATCATTTTTGAAATTAGTAAACATAGAGTCTAAAAAATCTCTACCAAAAAGAGGATCTCTTGCATCGTCATTACCGTTAAGCCAAATTGAACCTGGAATTATTGTTGTTTGGTCATTATTCCCTCTAATATCTCCTTTATTAATTAGAACAAGAGATTTATTTCCGAATAAAGCATTTTCAACATATGCCGATGCAGCACTCTGCCTGTTAGCATTCATAAGGAAAATAGCAGTATCGAGATGCATATTTAGGGAATCTAGAAATAAAAATTGTCTTCTTTCTTGTTCGCTTAATGATCTATTATTTGATAAATATTCCTTACTTAATGTATTGAATCTGTATTTTTTTTGATCTTGCCTCTGGTTAATTCTAGAATTACTAGAATTACTATTTATCAGTGGTTGTTGAGCCAAATCTCTAGCTTCAATATTAATTTTCTTTGTTGTGGTAATTTTTTTGGAATCAGTAAATGTCAAAGTAAATATATAGTTACCCGGGGAATTAAAAAACACTACAGCTGAATCGAGGGATTGCTTATTATCTTTAAATTGAACGTCAGCTGATTTATCGACACTCCAAGAATATTTTAAGTTAGTTTTGCTTTTACCGTTGTAAAAACTTCTCAAAACAACTGAATCTTTAATGTTAGTAATGACACTAGAGCTAGTTATATATAAATCACTTTTCTTTTCATTTTCTATTCTTATACGTTCCGTATCATTTGTATATTGGTCTACGTATTTGCCTGTAATGCCGTCAATTTTAAGATTTGTTTTTGATAAATACATAATACGTGCAAATTCATTTACATATTCTTTCATACCATGAACATCATATAAGTTTTCCATAGCTTTAACAGGTTTATCGTATAGACCATTAGGAACGAGAAGTTGTGTTTTGTATACGTTACCTCTGAATGGCATAAACTCTTCAAAAGATTCACTTGACATAGGACGATAAACATCCATTACCCATTCTGATACATTTCCAGCCATGTGATATAATCCGTAATCATTTGGCCAGAATTCATCAACTCTGACAGTAATATCTCCTCCGTCATTAAGATTGCCTGCTACACCCATCATATCTCCACGGCCCCTCATAAAATTAGCTTGGATTTTACCAGCAAACTCTTTTTCATCTTGCCTCACATAATGACCATCCCATGGATAAATTCTTCTGTCATTTATGTTTTCAGACTCAGGATCTAAATTTCCAATTAGTCCAATTGCTGCAAATTCCCACTCAGCTTCTGTGGGGAGTCTATAATTTGGAAGTAAAATACCATCTTCCATTTTAACAGCTCGTTTGCCTAAACACATTACTTCATTCTTTTTAAGATTTGCATATAATGGATCATAATTAGTTAATTGATAAGGATCACGAGGAATTTCTCTTCCTTTTGATTCTTTAGTATCAAGAGTATAGCCGTAATCGCCTTTCATTTTATATTTCCCTTCTTTTGTGAGTCTTACTTTTCCATTTCTATCTTTCTCAATCTTATCATCTTTAATTGTATAATTACCATTCAGATAATTTTCTGTACTAAACATATTTTCGGGTTTAGATTGAAATTTTTTATCGAAATCTTTGTTATTTACTGCTCCAATATCTCCATCTTTTTCGTTATACAAATCTGCGAAGTGCCATTTCAGTATTCCTTCACGAACAAGAATACCTTCATTTACTCGATCTGTTCGCCACTTACAGAATTCGTTTGCTTGAAGCCATGATACGCCAACTACTGGATAATCATTGTAGGAAGGGTGACGCAAGTAATATTCAACATATTTCTCTCTGTATCCTAGAGCTTTTCTCCAAGCTAAAGTATCAGGCAGTGATTTTTTGTATACATGAGGGTAGGTTTTGTGATAAACTCTTTTCATCCAATTAAGATATTCTAGCCAGTGCAAATTTGTTACTTCAGTTCTATCTAAATAAAATGAACCAACCGTAACTTTAGCAGCTCTAGAATTCCAATCAAACATTACATCTTGCTCTGTTCTACCCATTGTAAAAACACCACCTTCAATTAATACAAGACCTGGTCCAGTCTCTTGTTCTTTCTCATCAATTTTCTCAAATCCACCATTTTTATAGTCATTGAATTCCCATCCTGTTGAGGTGGATTTACTATTAGTAGAGCTTGTTATTTTTTCTTTAGCACAAGAAGAAAGGATTATCATCACAATAATTATAAGTCCTGCTAGTCTTTTTGAGGTTGATCTCATTTTTTTAACTTTACGATTAATGAATAAGTATTTTTTTTTAATTTGTTACATTAAAATGAAGGGCATGAAATTTTTCTAAAATTTTTAGCTTTCTTTTTGCATTTTAAATTTATGCCCATTGAAATTTCGTGGGATCCGCCAGTAATTGCATTTCCAAGTTTTGATATTGTTAAGTCATAGCTATAACCGATTTTTATTTTTTCAGTGGCTATTCCTAAAGAAACAATAAATGCATCTCTATTTCTATACCATATTCCCGAAGTAAAAATACCATATTTTAAGTAAGCACCTATATTTAGTTCTTGAAAACCATTTTGATATTGGTAAATAATATTAGGCATTAAACTAGTTTTATTAGAATATTTACCTTTATTACCAATGTTGATTATTGCCCCTACATGTCCAGTCATTCTAATTGGTAGCCTAGAATTCCCTAAAATTAGAGATTCATCTGGCCTGTTTAAATGATTTCCTGCAATACCAAAATAAAAACTTTTTCCAAATCCAACAATTCCAGCTGATGCATCAAAAAATCCTCTTTGCCCTCCTCTAGGAACATCTCCAGTTTGGTAAATAAATCCTCTCCTTGGATCAATCATATCCCCAAAGGTTAATTTATCCCAATCAAGAAATTTTTGAAAATAAGCAGCTTTAACGCCGAGCATCAAGGAGAATTTTCGATTTACTTTTAAATTGTATGAATAAATTCCTCCAATCATACTTGTTTGAATTGTTGCTTGCCCTTGTTGATCGTGCATTGCAATTATACCCAATCCGCCTGAAATGCTTTTAGCATAAGTGTCAAAAGCAGCACAATAAGTAACATAATTTCCTGATAAACTTGGCCATTCGTTACGATAATTTAATGAAATTCTTGGACAACCAGTAGTTCCAGCAAACGCAGGATTTAAATATATTGGATTTGCATAAAATTGAGTAAAAGTTGGGTCTTGAGTTCGTGCTTCAAATATATTAAACACTAAAAATAGTGCTAATATTAAACTAGTATGTAGGATGTTAATTTTCACAAACTTAGATTTAAATATAAAAATTATAAACGTAATTTATGTTTCAAAGGTTACAAATATCGCTTAATTTTAAAATATATGCTAATTTAATTCGTTTTTTATATAAAACAACAAATTTATATGAAGATTAACTATTTTATTACATATTTATTTTTGTGTTTAGCGAATTTTTCATTCTCACAGGATATTTTATTAGAACTGAATTGGCAAAAACCAGTGGAACATCTTTTTGAAGGAAAGACGTACTTTATTCCCTCAATTGAAGGTCAAGAATCTAGTGGTGGAAAACCGAATTATTTTTATTTAAAATATTTAAAAAATAACGCTAAACCTATTTTGAATGAAATAGTTTATGAATTAGCTCCAGAGAGTGACTTTAAACAACTCTCAGCATTAAACATTCAGTTATCTGAAAATCTTGAAATTTCTTACCAAGTTACAAAAGCAAACAATGATTTTTATTTTGCTGTAAATATCTTTCCATATAAACTAATAAATAATCAATTACACCGTGTTAAAAAGATGATTTTTGAATTAGCTGAAGCTTCAGTAGTTGGTCATCAAAAAGACTTTGTCACATCCTCTGTTCTTGAGGATGGAAGTGGCTTGTGGTATAAAATTGCAGTCAATAAAGATGGTATTTATAAAATTGATAAAAATTTCCTTGAATCCTGTGGTATTTCTATAAATGGATTAAACCCCGCACATATTCATATTTATGGGAATGGAGAAGGAGTTTTACCAGAATTAAACTCAAGTCCTAGAATTGATGATTTAGCTAAAAACGCATTATTTATCCAGGGTGAAGCTGATGGCAGTTTTGATGCTAATGATTACATACTTTTTTATGGTCATGGACCTCACAGATGGCAAGCAAATGGAACGGTTGAGTTTGATCGCAAACAAAATATTTATTCTGATAATTCGTATTATTTTATTAATATAAACTCTGCAGAAACACCTTTAAGAATAGAAACTTTGCCTGAAATACAGGGGGTCACTAATTCTGAAATTTCTTCCTATGATTACCGTGATGTCTATGAAAATGATTTAGTGAATTTAATGGGCGGAGGACAGCGGTGGTATGGCGAATTATTTGATGTAGAATTGGAAAAAACATTCACGTTTACAATTCCAAATATCGATTCGAGTCCAATTAGGTTTAAAACAACACTTGCGTCAAATTCTTCAAACTCAGCTGGTACGGCACAAAATTATAGTATTAATGGATCCACATTAAGTGAAAGTTCTTTACCAAGTACAGGATCTGGTTTTGCTCGCTCTAATCAATCTTTTCAGTTGAATAATCCTGTTTCATCTCTTCCACTCAAGATTAAAATAACGCGAAATAGTCCAAATACACTGACATATTTAGATAGAATTGTTTTAAATACAAGACGAAAACTTGTCTTTTTTGGAACACAATTTGGTTTCAGAAATTTGAGCCCTCAGGATTCACTTTCCTTAGTTTCCTATTCCACCTCAAACTTTCCAACGAATGGTTTTATTTGGGATATTTCTGATCGTCAAAAACCAAAAAAGATTTCAGGAACATTATCAGGTACAACTTACACTTTTAAAACTTATAATATTTACAATGAATATGTTGCTTCAAATGGATCTTCTTTTTTTACACCTGAAAAAGTTGCTTCAGTGTCAAATCAAAATCTACATGCATTACCACAAGCAGACTTTTTAATTATCACGCATCCAGATTTTTTAGTACAAGCAAATCGTTTAGCTGATTTACATCGTGAAGAAGGTTTGAGCGTTCATGTTACAACAACAGACCAGATTTTTAATGAATTTAGTTCTGGTGCTCCAGATCCAACTGCAATAAGAATGTTTGCTAAAATGTTTTATGATCGTGGAGCTTTGGCTCCCTCAACAAAACCAAAATACCTATTACTTTTCGGCGATGGGACGTATGATCCAAAAAATCGAGTTCCTAATAACAATAATTATGTTTTAACCTACCAGGTTGAAAGCATTATTGAAAATTATATTGAAGCGATGGTTACAGATGATTATTATGGAATGTTAGATGATAATGAAGCTATTTCAGCTGTAGATTTATTAGACATTGGAGTCGGCCGAATTTTAGCGAGTAATTTAACTCAAGCAAAGCAACAAGTGGATAAAATAGAACATTATATGAAGAACGGATCTAATTTATTTTCTTCTGCTGAAGGTTCCTGCTGCTTAGGAGAATCCTCAACTGATACTTACGGAGATTGGAGAACAAAATATGTGCAAATTGCTGACGATGAAGAAGGCGGATATTTTATTAATAATGATACCGAGCCTCAGTACAATAATGTAAAAACTGATCATTTTGAGATGAACTGTGATAAATTATACTTGGACGCATATCCTCAAGAAACTTCAGCTGGAGGACAAAGGTATCCTGAGTTGCAAAATGCAATTACAGACCGTGTACAACGTGGAGCCCTTGTTGTTAATTATGTTGGTCATGGCGGTGAGGTTGGATTAGCTGAAGAGCGAGTTGTAACAATACCACAAATAAATAGTTGGACAAATATCAATAAGTTACATGTATTTGTCTCTGCTACCTGTGAATTTACAAAATACGATGACCCAGCAAGAGTTTCAGCTGGAGAATGGGCTGCATTAAATCCAAATGGTGGCGCAATTGCATTAATGACAACTACAAGAGCTGTTTATTTTAACGTAAATACAACTACAGGATTAGCTTTTTACAATAATGTTTTTGATCGTAATCCTGACGGCTCGCCTTTAACTTTCGGCGAAATTGTGAAACGAACAAAGAATGCATCCGGAAACAGTAATAATAAGCGAAGTTTTACATTAATTGGAGATCCAGCTTTAAAGATTGCTTTACCAACATATAAAGTTATTACGGATAGCATTAATGGCAAAAATCCTTTAATCGAATTAGACACTTTAAATGCCTTGAGTAAAGTTCGAATTAAAGGTCATTTAGTAGATAATTCTGGAAATTTAATGTCTTCATTTAACGGTGTTCTTAATCCCTCTATTTTTGACAAACCTAAAAAGCAAACAACCTTGGGTCAGGATAATGGTTCTCCTGAAATAGAGTATGAATTGCAGCGAAATATTATCTATAAAGGTAAATGTTCTGTGGTAAATGGTTTTTTTGATTTTTCCTTTATTGTTCCAAAAGATATTGCTTTGAATATTGGGCGAGGAAAAATAAGTTATTATGCTTTTGGTCAAGGAATTGATGCAATAGGAGCCGACACAAATTTTAGAATTGGGGGAATTGATCCAAATGGAATTAATGATGATATTGGCCCTGATTTAGAGTTGTATTTAAATGATGAAAAATTTATAAGCGGCAGTATTTCCGATGAGAATCCAGTTTTGTTTTTAAAAGCATTTGATGAAAACGGAATTAATACTATTGGCAATGGCATTGGCCATGATATTGTTGCAATTTTAGATGGAAAAACTTCTGATCCAATTGTTTTAAATGACTATTATACTACAATTCTGAACGATTATAAATCTGGAGAGGTTCGCTATCAATTCAAGGGATTGTTGGCTGGAGAACATACACTTGAAGTAAAAGCTTGGGATGTCAACAATAATTCTTCCACTGCAAGTGTAAATTTTACAGTTAGAGAAAAGCAAAAGCCTAATATTGAGCGTGTCTATAATTATCCAAATCCATTTACAACTAAGACAGAATTTATGTTTGAGCATAATCTTTCGTGCAATAGTTTAGATGTTCAAGTTCAAGTTTACACTGTTTCAGGCAGACTTGTAAAAACGATAAATAAGTACATTACCAGCAAAGGTTTTCGTGAATCTGGAATTGAGTGGGATGGTTTGGATGATTTTGGTGATCGCTTGGCAAAAGGTGTTTATATTTACAGATTAAAAATCAGTAATTCAGAGAATATAAGTGCTGAAAAAACAGAAAAGTTGGTTATTTTGCGCTAGCAAACAATATAAAACAGCATTTAACGTATTCATATATCAATTTATCAATTTATTTCAATGAAATTCATAGGATTTTTTCTTTTGACTTTAGGTCTATCATTTTTTACTTTTGCTCAGCCAAATGGAGGAGGGTCAGGAGTTACGGATAATGATCTTCAATTAAATACTATCACAACATCCTTACCTTTTATGGCAATAACGCCAGATTCAAGAGCTGGTGGAATGGGAGACGCAGGAACTGCATTAAGTCCAAGTTCTACATCCATCTATTGGAATACTTCTATATTGAGTTTTGCAAAACAAAAGTCTGAAATTAGTATGTCTTACACTCCTTGGCTAAGGCAATTAACAAATGACATCTCTTTATCTTATCTATCGGCATACTACAAGATTAACAAAACACATACAGTTGGAGGATCGTTGCGTTATTTTAGTTTAGGAGAAATTACATTCACCGATGCACAAGGAAACGTTTTGCGTGATGATAAACCAAGTGAATTTGAATTAACAGGTGCTTATGCTTTTCGCTTGGCAAAAAGATTTAGTATTGGAATAAATGGAAAATTTGCTTATTCTAATCTTACAGGAGGAATACCTGTTGCTGGCGTAAACACAAAACCAGGCATTGTAGGCGCTACAGATTTATCTTTCACCTATTTAAATGATGAGGCAAAATTAGGTAAGATTAAAGGTATTTATACTTGTGCAATCACCTTAAATAATATTGGAAATAAAGTGGCATATTCTGAATTATCTAGAAGAGATTTTATTCCAATGAATATGAAAATAGGAAATTCGTTCACTTTACAAAACAACAGTTATAACAAGTTAACATTTTCGGTTGATTTTCAACGCTTATTAGTTCCTACTCCTGCAATATATAAATCAGATACATTGATATCTGGAAAGTCAAATGATATAGGTGTTATTGCTGGAATACTTCAATCTTTTTCTGATGCTCCTGGTACAGTTTTAGAGGATGAAGATGGAAACTACATCCAAAATGAAGATGGAACCTACGCAGTTGCAAAATGGTCACGTTTAAAAGAAGAATTAAGTGAAATCAATATTGCTGCAGGAGTTGAATGGTGGTACAATGACGTTTTTGCTTTGCGTTCTGGAATTTTTTATGAAAGTAAAAACAAAGGAAATCGCCAATTTTTAAATGTAGGCGCATCTTTAAAGTACAATGCATTTGCTATTGACTTTTCTTATTTGGCTTCTCTAAACGGCCGTCAAAGTCCATTGGCAAACACTTTGCGTTTCACACTGCGATTTAATATCGGAGGAGTTACAACAGCAAAAACAGAAGAACCAGAATAATATGCAAACTTTTCGAATAGGTTTTGGTGTTGATGTGCATCAACTTGCAGAAAATCATTCTTTGATTGTTGGCGGTGTAAAAATTGAATCAAATATTGGAGCTGTTGGTCATTCAGACGCTGATGTTCTGTTACATGCAATATGCGATGCACTTTTAGGGGCTGCAAATCTTCGCGACATTGGCTTTCATTTTTCTGATACTGATCCTCAATACAAGGGAATTGATTCTACGATATTACTTTCAAATGTCTTTCAAAAAATCAATGAAAAGGGTTATTCAGTCGTTAATATTGACTGCACAGTCGTTTTAGAAAAACCAAAGTTAAATCCATACATTCCTAACATGCAAACGATAATAGCAAAGCTGATTGGTGTTGAGGAAGACGCAGTCTCATTGAAAGCAACAACTCATGAAAAGGTAGATTCTTTTGGTGAAAGTCGAGCAATAAAAGCTTATGCATCTGCTTTGTTAACGAAGGAAAACTAAGATTGAGTCAATAAATTACCCACCAAAGTCGTCGAAACGAACATTTTCATTAGGAACTCCCCATTCATCACACAATTTTAGTATTGCATTGTTCATCATTGGAGGTCCACAGAAATAGAATTCTAAGTCTTCAGGCGATTCATGGCTGTTAAGATATTGATCGATTACTGCTTGGTGAACAAATCCAACAAATCCATCTCCAGTGTTATCATTCATGTCTTTCTTTTCAGTCCAATTGTCTTCAGGCAAAGGCTCTGAAAGAACAAGATAAAATTTAAAGTTTGGAAAATCTTTCTCTAAATCTCTGAAATAATGGATATAAAACAATTCCTCTTTCGAGCGACCACCGTACCAGAATGTTACTTTTCTTCCTGTTTTGATTGTCTTGAATAATTCGTAAAGGTGAGAACGCATTGGCGCCATTCCAGCACCACCACCAATGTAGATCATTTCCGCATCTGATTCATTGATGAAAAATTCGCCATAAGGTCCAGAAATAATAGCTTTATCACCTTCTTTCAAGCTAAAAATATAGGAAGATGCAATTCCAGGATTCACGTTCATCCAACTATTTCTCGCTCTGTCCCATGGTGGAGTTGCGATTCTTACATTTAACATTACGCGTCTTCCTTCTGCGGGATAAGAAGCCATAGAATAAGCACGAATAACTTCCTCCTCATTTTTCATTACTAAATCCCACATTCCGAATTTATCCCAATGTTTTCTAAATTTATCAAGTTCTCCTGGGTGATCTTGCGGATGTGCATCGATGTTCATTTCAGAGTATTTCACTTCGCATACTGGTATCTTTATTTGAATATAGCCACCAGCTTTGTAGTCCATATCTTCTGGAATTTCTACAATAAATTCTTTAATAAAAGTTGCAACGTTGTGATTAGAAATAACGGTAGCTTCCCATTCTTTGATACCAAGAACTTCTTCTTCCACATGAATTTTCATATTTTCTTTCACCTTTACTTGACAACCTAAACGCCAATTATCTGCGATTTGCTTTCGCGAAAAATGTGGTATTTCAGTTGGTAAAATTTCTCCACCACCTTCTAAAACTTGGCATTTACATTGAACACATGTTCCACCACCACCACAAGCAGAAGGTAAAAAAACACCATTATTGCTCAATGTAGTAAGTAAGGTTGAACCACCACCTACCTCCACTATCCTTTCTCCATTATTAATATCGATTGAGATTAACCCTTTAGGAGTAAGTTTGGCTTTCGCAAAAAGCAACATTGCCGTAAGTAATAATGTAACGAATAGAAAAATTACAATCGTTACAGTCATTAATAAACTTAAACTCATTGTTTACTTGATTTAGAAGTTGATAATTCATTTGTTTTTGAGGAAGAAGACTCTGAGTTTTTTGGTTTTTCTTTCTTTACTTCATCAACATATTTTATACCGCTAAAACTCATGAAAGCCATACCCATCAATCCAGTTATTATAAATGTAATTCCCAAACCTTTCAGTGGAGCAGGAATTTTGGAATAACGAATTTTTTCACGAATACCGGCTATTAAGATAATTGCAATTGCCCAACCAATTCCAGAGCCCAATGAGAATGCTGTAACGTCTAAAAAAGTTGAATATTGACGCTCTTGCATAAACAAGGCGCCACCTAATATTGAGCAATTAACAGCGATAAGAGGCAAGAAAATCCCAAGTGCTCCATAAAGAGCAGGAGAAAATTTTTCTACAATCATTTCTACCAATTGCACAACAGAAGCAACTACAGCAATAAACATAATGAAAGAAATAAAACTTAAATCAATTTCTTTCCAAGCGGGGTTTAACCATTCTAATGCTCCTGCTTTCAGTAAATAATTTTCTAAAAGCCAGTTTAATGGAACTGTAACGACAAGTACAAAAACCACAGCTGCACCTAGTCCTACGGCAGTTTTAACGGTCTTAGAAACGGCCAAATAAGAGCACATTCCGAGAAAGTAAGCAAAAATCATATTTTCAGAGAAAATAGACTTTATAAAAATATCTAAGGTAGTTTCCACTTTTTAAATTTTAGCTCGTTAATTAATTTTCTTCTTGTAATGAAGTATTTTTAGCTCGTTGAACCCAAATAATAATTCCCACAATTATGAGAGCCATCGGAGGAAGAATTATTAAATTATTATTTACGTAACCCATTGTGTACAATCCAGTTTCTTCACCAGGAACTGCAGATCCAAGAATTTTTACTCCAAATAAGCTTCCTGAACCTAATAATTCTCGGACAAAAGCCACAATTAATAAAAGTATTGCATAACCAGCTCCATTTCCTATTCCGTCTAAGAAAGATGGCCAAGGTTTATTCGCCATTGCATAAGCTTCAAAACGGCCCATGATAATACAATTTGTAATAATTAAACCAACGAATACAGAAAGTTGTTCTGAAATATCTGGTAAATAGGCTTTTAATATCTCATTAACGATAATTACCAATGCAGCAGCAACAACTAATTGCACGATTATTCGAATACGTGGCGGCATGATATTTCTTAGTGCAGAAATAACATAATTTCCTGCCGCTGTAACGAATATAACTGACAGTCCCATTACTAAAGCAGTATCCATTTTTACCGTAATAGCAAGTGCTGAACAAATTCCAAGAACTTGAACAGTTACAGGATTATTATTAGTAAGAGGTTCAATCAATAATTTCCTATTTTTTTTAGAAAACAATGATTCTGAAGGCGCTTTTATTTTTGCAAGGTTTTCACTCATTTTTAATTGTTATAAAGTTTTAAAATAAACAGTATATGGAACTAAGCAGCGGTTCATCATTTCTTCTACACCTTCTGAAGTTATTGTCCCACCTGATATCCCATCAATTTTAGTAGTTTGTCCTCCAGTTCCATCTTTTACCACATCAAATTTTTGATAGTCACCATTTTCATCAGTGATTTTCTCATCACCTTTTACCCAGCGATCAATAAAAAAACCCAGCGAAATTTCGGCACCAAGGCCAGGAGTTTCTCCTTTGTGACCAAATGAAGCACCTGCAATCGAACTTTTATCTTCTGCTATGCAAACATTTCCCCAAATAGGTCCCCACAGTCCCATTCCAACAATTGGAATAATGTAAAGTGTTTTCCCTTCTTTCTTTGCAGTAAACATAGGATAAGTACGCTTGTTTACAGCTATATTTTTATCTTTATATTGTGCTTGAATATTTGTTTGGAATGCCGCATCTTTCCCTTTTTCTCCATCAGCTATAACTTTTCCATTTACATCGATAACAACTCCGCCGGTAATGTATTTTTCATATTCTGCCTCGGCATTCTCTCTTGAAACTTTCATCATCTCTTCAGGAGATAGTAAGGCAGAAAGAACTTCCATCTTTTTTTTAATTTCGCCATTTGCATCTTGTCTTTCTTTAAGACTAATTGCCAAAAACGCTAATAATCCTCCAACAACTACAACCATTATCGTAGCGAAAATGATTGTATAAGCGTTACTTTCTTTATCCATTGCCATTTTTATGCAGTTTTAATACGTTTTAATCTACGGTTGATGTTTCCTTGAATTACATAATAATCAATTAAGGGAGCAGAGATATTCATGAATAGAATTGCAAGCATGACACCTTCGGGATATGCTGGATTTAAAACACGAATTAAGATTGCAAGTAAACCACCAAGGAATCCGTATACTAATTTTCCTTTTGCCGTTTGAGCAGCGCTGACAGGATCTGTTGCCATAAAGATTGCACCAAATGCAAAACTACCAATTACCAAGTGGTAAACAGCGGGTAGTTCAAAATAAGGATTTCCACCCATTAAATTCAATAATAAGCCCATTGCAAGTCCACCTACAAAAAAGGAAGCCATAATTCTTAAGGATCCAACTCCTGTTATGAGTAAAATTCCCGCACCAATTAAACACGCAAAAGTTGATGTTTCACCAACAGAACCTGGAATCATTCCGATAAAAGATTCTGATAAGCTATATTCAGACGTAAAGCCATTTAAATTTTGAAAAACAGGTTTATCTGACATAAAAGTTGCCAAATCTCCTAGCGCAGTAGAACCAGTAAATCCATCAACTTTTGTTGTTTCAGTTCCGGCCATCCAAACTTTATCACCAGACATAGAAGTTGGATAGGCAAAAAATAAAAAGGCACGAGCCGTAAGTGCTACATTGATAATATTCATTCCCGTTCCACCAAAAATTTCTTTACCTATAATTACAGCAAATGCCGTTGCAACTCCAACCATCCAGAGAGGAACATCAGCAGGCATCGTTAAAGGAATAAGCATTCCAGACACTAAAAATCCCTCGTGCAAAGAGTGTCCCCTAAGCATTCCAAAGATGAATTCAATACCAAGCCCTACACCATAGGAAACAACAATTAAAGGAAGAACAATAAGAGAGCCATTCCAAAACTTATCCAAACCATTTTCCCAATAAGGTAAATTTCTATTTCCTAATTCCGCCACCATTTGCCAATGACCTGTATTGTAAATCCCAAAAAGTAAACATGGAATTAAGGCGATGATTACCATCATCATGGTTCTTTTTAAATCTACGCCATCACGAATATGGGCACCTTTTGTAGTTACTTGCTTTGGGGTGAATGCAAAAGTTGCAATTGTTTCAAACAAAGGATTCCATTTTTCATACTTCGCACCTTTTACGAAGTTGGGTTCCATTTTGTGTAATATATTCTCTAAGAATTTCACTGTTCTATTTTTTTAGTATTACAAACATTCTTCAGCAACTATGTCTAATCCTTTTCGGATTTCGTCTTGGATATTAATTTTTGTTGTACAAACGTATTCGCACAACGCAAAATCCTCCGGTGCAACTTCATAAATCCCCAAATTCTCCATTCCATCGATATCTTTAGTCATTGCAGCTTTCACTAATTGCATTGGAAAAATATCGAAAGGAAATACCCGTTCTAATTCACCAGTTACAACAAAAGCTCTTTCCTCGCCATTAGTATTGGTGTCTAAAACAAATTGTTTTGATTTTGGAAGTAAAAAAGTTGGAAAAAGTCGCGAATTAGAAAACTTATCAAAACCAAGTCCTAACCAACCTTTTGTGAGGAAGAATTTATAATTGTCTCCTTCAGGAATAACGGTAATTTGATTGTGATAATATCCTAAATAATCATTTTGTTGTTTTTGATCTCCCGTCAATACATTTCCAGAAATAAAACGAACATGATTTCCTTTAACTTTCCCTTTTAAAATACCATCTAGGTTAGTTCCGATAAGCACATTGTAATACTGGGGCTCACTTACTTCAGAGCCAGAAAGAGCAATTGTTCTACGAGCATTTAATTTCCCCGTATTAAAATAATTACCAATAATAACAAGATCTTGAATATTGATTGTCCATATATATTCACCTTTGTTAATTGGGTCAATGTGATGAATTTGTGTACCCACATTACCTGCAGGGTGTTTTCCTGCGAATTTGTTTATTTCAACTCCTTTAATATTTGAAAATAGTGCGCTATCGTTTTTAGCATCAATATTTAAATGTACCTTTCCTTTAGTTAATTGGCAAAGAGCATTAAATCCAGTTTGTAAATCTTCCTCTCGGCCTTCCAAGATAAAATTATAATCTGGCGCTAGAGGCGAACTATCAAATGCTGAAACAAATATTGCTTTCGGTTCTTGATTCTGATCAGCAATTACATCTATAGGTCTTTGTTTTATAAAAGGCCACAAACCACAAGCAAGCATTTTTGTTTTTAATTCTTCAGAAGAAAGTTTGCTTACATCTTCGGCTGCTCCATTTTTATATTCTTGATTTTCATTAGTTTCAATCAGAACTTGTAAAATTTTTCTTTTTTCTCCTCGAACTATTGATTTTACAGTTCCACTTGCTGGAGTCACAAAGTGAAGTGCTTCATTTGTTTTATCAAAAAAAAGAGGATCACCAATTTTTACAGAATCACCTTCTTTAACGAGTAATTTTGGATTTAAACCATGAAAGTCTAAGGGACTAATACAAATTATTCTTGAATTCGGTAAAATTTTTAGCTGCTTTTCCGCTAATCCTTGTAACCTAATGTCTAAGCCTTTGTGAATACTGACTAATCGTGACATGAAGAGAGTGTTTTTATAAATTCTGCACAAAATTACTCAATTTATTTTGATAGAATGCTTTTTCTTTTCATCATTTTTCTTCAAATTTGGAATGAATTTAAATAAGAGCAGAAATTCAACAACTTTTAGTAATTTTCGTTATATTTATGCATATTAAATGAAGTTTATTTTATGGAACAAAAAATAGAGCAAAAAATAATTATTTCAGTTTCTACTTGGTTTCGCGAAGATTTATCTGATGTTGAGAACAATAACTTTTTTTTCAATTACAAGATAAACATTCAAAATACGAGTAATGATCGTGTTCAATTGACACATCGATATTGGAAAATCGAACATCTCACTCTTGGTTCAAGCGTTGTTAGTGGATCAGGCGTAATAGGAGAACAACCAATTTTAGGCAAAAATGAGTCCTTTGATTATATTAGTGGTTGTGAATTGTGGAATCCCTATGGAAGAATGAGTGGATTTTATTCTTTTTTAAACACAGAAACTAACGAAGAATTTACGATTGAAATCCCATCTTTTAAGATGGTTTATCCTCCGTTATTAAATTAGATAATTACGTGAATTATTTTTTTTGTTTCAAAAAATTCTTCTTTAAAAAAGTTACTTAAATTATATTCTTTGTAGCGGTATTTTACAGATTTCATTTCTTCTTTTAAATCCCCACCTTTCAAATAAAGGATTCCATTTTTTAGTTTATTGTTGCGTTCTTTCTTTATCTTATTTCTGACGTAATTTATAAAAATAGGCATTTGCGTAACTGCTCTACTTATTACAAAATCAAAATTCCCTTTTACATCTTCAGCTCTCAAATGCAAGCCCGTAACGTTTTTTAAACCGAGAGCGGCACAAACTTCATTTACAACTTTTATCTTCTTGCCAATCGAATCAACTAAGGTAAACTGCACATCTGGAAACATAATAGCCATTGGAATACCTGGGAATCCACCTCCTGTTCCAACATCAAGAATTTCAGAAGCTTTTTGAAAGTGAATTATTTTTGCGATGCCCAATGAGTGCAGGACATGTCGTTCGTAAAAATTTTCTGTGTCTTTTCTTGATATTACATTAATTTGTTGATTCCATTCTTCGTAAAGGTCTTTTAATCTTTCGAATTGTTGAACCTGTTCTTGTGACAAATTTGGGAAATAGTGAAGTATTTCTTTCACTTTTTAAATGGTCTCTTTTGTCTTATCAATCATGGAAGCAAGGAAATCGCGGGCCCGAAACAATTGAGCTTTTACAGTGCCCAAAGGAAGATTCATTTCTTCCGCAATTTCTTCATAGCTCATTTCCTCAAAATATCTTTTTTCCACAAGCTCGCGGTATTTTGGTTTAAGTTTACTTACAAGCAAGCGCATGTGATCTATTCTTTGTCCTTGAATAATCGTTTCTTCAGGATTTAAACCGGTAGAACGCGCATCAATTTGTATAGATTCACCATCACTATTGCTGAATCCGGAATCCATAGAAGTAACTTGAATTCTTTTTTTTCGAATAAAATCAATGCTATTATTGGAGGCAATTTTAAAAAGCCAGGTACTAAAAGCAAAACTTGGAGAATATTGCTCAAGTCGGTTAAATGCTTTTCCAAATGCTTCAATAGTCAAATCGTCTGCATCGTCTGTATTTTTTACCATTTTCAGCATCGTAAAATAAATTGAATCACGGTAACGATCCATCAGTTCTGCATAGGCTGCTTGCTTTCCTTTTTTAGCTTCCTCGACAAGAACTAAATCTTGTTTTGCTTTATCGGATAAATGTTCAAATTCTACCATTTATAAAACTTTTGACGCTCAGTCACATAATAAATTATAGGCATAAGAATAGCATATAAAAGATCCCAAAAGGGCAAAAATTTTATAAAATTATTTTCTTTCAGTTTCATCATGCATCGACCTTGTATAAGCCATTTATATGCCATTACAGCTATAAAAATTGCTATGGATAAATTTCTAAAATCAGTACTAAAAAGCAAAGGAACAAACAAAAACCACATTAAAATCACTGAAATTGGATAAATTCCTAACAAACTTTTCTTAATAAGCCTATGTCTGTTAGAAGTGGCATAAAGTTTTGCTTTTTGAGCCATCCATGTTGACCAAGTACATGGAGCTGGAGAATAACAAAAGGTTTCAGGGTCAATTTCTACAGAATAATTTGATTTTTTGGCAGCTTCTTGAATAAATAAGTCATCATCACCTGAAGGTATTGCATAATGTGATTTAAAACCATTGACTGAATAAAAAACTTTTTTGGTATAAGCTAAATTTCTACCTACTGCCATGTAAGGCAATTTAGCCAGCGCCATAGATAAATAATTAATTCCAATCCAAGCTGTATCAAAACGAATTAAATTATTAAGAAATCCTTTACCCTTTATATATGGAGCATAACCAATAATAATTTCATGTTTGGAAGAAAATTGATTTGACATTTTACTAATCCATTGATTGCTTTTTGGTTTGCAATCTGCATCTGTAAGTAAAAAATGCTCGTGTTTTGCGGCTTTAATGGCAAGTGTAATTGGCAGTTTTTTTCCCGGTCTAAGGTGCTTATTTTTTTCTAATTCGACAACCCGAAGATTTTTAAATTGCTGTTGAAAAGCAGTTAATAACCAACCACTTTCGTCTATTGATTGATTATTTACCACAATTACTTCAAATTCTGGGTAATCTTGTTCTAAAATTGAAGGCAAGTTTTCATATAAATTATCTGAGTCATTTCGTGCTGCAATGATTATGCTTACCGGGATTGCTTTTTCTGTTTGCTTGTATTCACCCTTTTTATAAAAAGATAAGCGCCCATGAATTATACTTGTAAATAAAAATTGAATTGTCGCAGCAAGAATAAAAACGACAAAAATTAGGGGAAAGAAGGTGATAAAAAAATCAGAAATATTGGACATTGTTAAAACTTGAGTACAAAGATGCCTTGCGAAATCAAATACCTGTATCTTTGCTCAAAGTTTTTTTCAACATATTTATGCACTTTGAATTAATAAGCCACGATAAATCTTCTAAAGCTAGAGCAGGATTATTACACACAGATCATGGTGTTATTGAGACACCAATATTTATGCCTGTTGGAACTGGAGGTTCTGTGAAAGGAGTTCATCAAAAAGAATTATCTGAAGATATTCATGCACAAATCATTCTTGGTAACACTTACCATTTATTTTTAAGGCCTGGAACAGAAATCATAGAAAAAGCAGGAGGTTTGCATAAGTTTATTTCTTGGGATCGTCCGATGCTAACAGATAGTGGCGGTTACCAAGTTTATTCATTGTCAGGTTCTCGAAAAATAAATGAAGAGGGCGTAAAATTTCAATCTCATATCGATGGCTCTTATCATTTTTTTACACCAGAACGGGCAATAGAAATTCAACGATCTATAGGTGCAGATATAATTATGGCTTTTGATGAATGCACGCCTTATCCTTGTGATTATAATTACGCAAAAAAATCTATGCAAATGACTCACCGTTGGCTGCATCGTTGTTTTGAGGCTTTTAATGCCACTGAATCAAAGTACGGATATAATCAAAGTCTTTTTCCAATCGTTCAAGGAAGTACTTACAAAGATTTAAGAACAGAATCAGCTGAAACAATTGCATCTTTTGGTGCAGAGGGCAATGCGATTGGCGGCTTATCCGTTGGAGAACCGGAAGATGAATTATATGAAATGACAGAACATGTATGCGCCATTTTACCTTCTGATAAACCACGCTATTTAATGGGAGTTGGCACGCCAAAAAATTTATTGGAATGCATTGCTTTGGGAATCGATATGTTTGATTGTGTCATGCCAAGTCGTAATGCTAGACACGGAATGTTATTTACAGAAAACGGGACAATTAATATTAAAAATGAAAAATGGGCCACTGATTTCTCGCCAATCGACAGTGAAAGTCCTGTTTGGGTAGATCAAGTATATTCAAAAGCTTATTTGCGCCATTTAATTAAAACAGGTGAGAATTTAGGAATACAAATCGCCACTATTCACAACTTATCTTTTTATCTTCGGTTAATGAAAGAGGCTAGAGAGAAAATCAAGTTAGGAGAATTTTCGCCTTGGAAAGAAAAGATGGTAAAACAATTAAGTCAACGTTTGTAAGGAAATTATATGTTATCAATAATTGATCGCTACATCATACGAAAGTTTTTAACAACATTCTTTTTTATGTTGGGTATCATCATGTTGTTTGCAATGGTATTTGATATTTCTGAAAAATTGAGTGAGTTTATTTCCAATAAAGCACCATTAACAGCTATTTTTTTTGATTATTATTTGAATTTTATTCTTTTCTATGGAAATATGTTTTCATCGATGATTATTTTTCTTGCTGTAATATGGTTTACCGCAAAAATGGCTCAAGACACAGAAATTATTCCGATTTGGTTTAGTGGTCGCCCTCTTACTCGATTTTACAGACCCTATTTAATTGGAGCAACTGTTTTAATGCTTATTTCGCTAGTTTTAAATCACTTTATTGTTCCATGGGCTAACAACAATCGCCTAGCATTTGAAGAAAAATATTACCGTGATGAAATAAGTGTTGAAGATTATCATGCAGATTACCCCGGAAATCAATCTGTTTATTTCTCAAATTACACAAATTCTGAGGGTCAAGTTCATGATTTCACAATTCAACGATGGAATGATAGTAATGAGGTAGTTTATTTTTTAAAAGCTCGCTATGCAAAGAATTATCCGGGAACAAACAAATGGCAATTAAAAGATTATTACGAAAAAAATATATTATTTCCTGAGGGAACACTTAAATTTGGAATTCAAAAAGATACTGTTTTTAATTTTGTAATGGAGGAAATGGCGCAACGAAAAACAATTGCAGAAACCATGACATTTTCTGAATTAAGGAATTTAATTTCACGAGAAAAATTAAAAGGATCAGCAGCTGTTTCATCTTATGAAATTGAGTTGCACCAGCGCACTTCTTACCCTTTTGCTGCATATATTTTAACAATTATAGGAGTTGCAGTATCCTCTCAGAAAAAAAGAGGTGGAATAGGATTAAATATCGCAATCGGTTTAGGGTTTGTATTCATCTATATTTTTGCCATGAAGATGACTACTGTAGCAGCAATAAATGTTGGATTTCCTACGCTTTTGGCTGTCTGGATTCCGAATATTCTCTTTAGTATAGTTGCTTATGTTCTTTATCGTTTTGCTCAAAAATAAGATCTCGTAAAGTAGATTCTTTACTAATTTATAAGAGCTCAATCACCATTCCATCTTCTGCTACGATTGTATCTTTAAATATTTGAGTGGCTTCGAGCAAATGACCTTCGCTATTTTCATATCGCGAAGAAAGGTGCCCTAACATTAATTTATTAACATTTGCTTTTTGTGCTATTTCTGCAGCTTTTTTAGCGGTACTGTGTAGGGTTGACTTTGCTCGGTCTGCAAGTTCTTCTGTAAATGTTGCTTCATGATAAAGCATGTCGACTCCCTGTATAGAATTCAAATATTTATCGCTTGGATAGGTGTCTGAGCAATAAGCGTAAGACCTAGGATTTTTTGGCTCTATAATACAGCTTCTAAAATCAATTTGTTTGCCATTTTCCAAGAAAATATTTTCCCCTCGCTTAAGTTTTGGATAATCTTTCAAGGGAATTGAAAGTTTCTTTGTTGCCTCTGCATTGATACTGTATTCTTTTGTTTTCTCTTCAATTTTAAAGCCACAGGTTGGAACTCTGTGTTTTAAAGGAAAACTTTTGACGCAAATTAGTTTATCTTCAAAAAGGACTTTTTCTTCAGTGAAATCTAGTGGAACAAAGTTGAGATTAAAATTCAAGTGTTGTCCACCACAGCTAAAGATATCATTTAAAAGTGAATGAAGATTTTCAGGTCCATAAATTGTAAGTCCAGTATTTCTTCCTAAAAGATTCATGGTGCTTAATAAACCAGGGAGACCAAAAAAATGATCACCATGTAAGTGTGAAATTAAAATATGATTGATTTTCTGAAAATGAAATCCGAATTTTCTTAATTGTGTTTGAGTTCCCTCTCCACAGTCAATTAGTAAGTGTCGGTTTATGCAATCGATGTATTGAGCTGATGGCCCTCTTTTATTTGTTGGCAAAGCAGCACCACTTCCAAGTATGGTGATCTTAAAACTCAAAATTCAATGGCAGCTTGGGCTTCTTCAACTGTATCACAAATTTTAAAAACACGATCAAGTTGCGCAATTTCAATCATTTTTTGAACATTTCCCTGAAGTCCACAAATTACGAATTTACCATTTGTATCTTTACAAAGTCTGTTTCCTGTAAGTATTGCACTTAAACCTGATGAATCACAGTATTTAGATGACGATAAATCGAGGATGATGTTATTTATGCCCGCGTTATTTAATAAAAAGAAATGACTCTTTAATTCTGGGGCATTTGATGCATCTAGTTTCTCAACGTTTGAAGTAACAAAAGTGACATTTCTTATTTGGTCAGTTGAAAAGTTCATTTTAATCGTTTTGTCAAATGTAAAAATAATTAGCGATCAATCTTCGCTGCGAGTAAATAAATTACCGCCATTCGAATTGCAACACCATTTTCAACTTGATTTAAAATTATACTTTGTTTAGAATCCGCAACATCGCTGGTAATTTCAACGCCGCGATTGATTGGACCTGGATGCATTATTACAATTTCTTTTGAAAGACTATTTAAAATTTCTTTGTTTAATCCAAATTGCATTGAATACTCTCTTAAGGATGGAAAATAACTAATTTCTTGTCTTTCTGACTGAATTCGCAGCATATTTGCAACATCACACCATTCCAATGCTTCTCTTAGATTGTGTGAAATTTTAACATTTAATAAATGCATGTCTTTTGGAATAAGGGTTGTTGGACCGCAAACCATGACTTCTGCACCTAATTTCTGTAGGCAATAAATATTTGATAATGCAACGCGAGAATGTAAAATATCTCCCACAATAACTACTTTTTTTCCTTGTACAGAGCCAAGTTTTTCACGAATTGAGTAAGCATCCAAAAGTGCTTGAGTAGGATGTTCATGAGTTCCATCTCCAGCATTTATAATTTTTGCATTTACCTTTTGAGATAAAAAAAGTGCTGCTCCCGGATTCGGATGTCGCATAACGACCATGTCCACCTTCATAGAAAGGATATTATTTACAGTATCAATAAGTGTTTCACCTTTTTTTACTGAACTCCCAGAAGCACTGAAGTTAAGAATGTCTGCGGAAAGTCTTTTTTCTGCTAATTCAAAGGAAAGTTTTGTCCGTGTTGAATTTTCAAAGAAAATATTTGCAATTGTAATATCTCTCAGTGAAGGAACTTTTTTAATTGGTCGGTTAATTACTTCTTTGAAGCTATCTGCGGTTTTGAAGATCAAGTCGATGTCCTCTTTGCTGAGGTCTTTTATTCCGGTAAGATGATCTACACTTAAATTATTCATTTGAATCTTTTGTATACAATACTATTTTATCCTCACCTTCAATTTCTTGCCATTCTACAGATACGCGTTCAGAGATTAAGGAATCTACCATTTTTCCAACATAGTCTGCTTGAATGGGTAAATCTCTGCGAAAACGGCGGTCAATTAACACGAGTAATTCTACTTTCGATGGACGTCCAAATGTCAATAATGCATCTAAACCAGCTCGAATTGTCCGCCCAGTATATAAGACATCGTCTACTAAAACTACTTTTTTATTTTCGAGGCTAAAATCAATATTTGTGATGCTTGGGATAAGTGGTTTTTCTCTTCTTCTAAAGTCATCCCTAAAAAAGGTTATATCGAGATTTCCGCATACAATTTCTTTTCCTAAAATTATTTCTAAATGTTTTTTTAGCTGAGATACAACATGAATTCCTCTTGGCTGAAGTCCTACTAAAACTGTATCTGAAAAATCGTTATGGGATTCAATTAATTCGTGGGAAAGTCTTTTCAATGTAAGTTCTAAGTGCTTGGAATTGAGAATGACTTGTTTTTCCATTAGCACAAAGATAAATAATTTTTTAGATATTATGAAGGATTGTCATCGGCTTGGTAATCTGCAATAAGAAAAAAACTACCAATGACTAACAAAGTATCTTCCTTGGAAAGCGTTTCCTTTATTTTCCTAATTGCCAAATTGACATCCTCAAACACTTCTTTTATTTTTGGATTTTGGGTTTTTAAAATTTGATATTCTTCAAAATTTCGACTTCGTTCATTATTAAAAGTACATAAATAGATAGTTGTATTTTCTGGAAATAAGTTCAAGTGTAGGTTGATATCTTTGTCATTAGAAGAGCCAAGTAAAACAACTAATTTCCCTTTTGGGTTTATGATAAGTGCATTTAGAGTTGCTTTTATTCCGTCTTCGTTGTGCGACACGTCTAAAATAATAGTAGGATTTCTATTTATGTGTGTCATTCGTGCAAAGAGCCCTGTGTTCTCTTTTAGCTTATCAATACTTTTTTGAATTATTTCTTGTGAGATGGAGTAGGAGAGTAGCTCCAAAGTTTTGAGTGCAGTTTGTAAATTTTCAATTTGGTAGGCTGGATAAAGTTCTATTGTATTTTTTTTGTTTTCATCGGCAAAGAAAATTTTTGCTTTTTTTGCTTTTGCAATATCAGTAAATATTTCTTTCAGCTCATGCTGTGTTTTACCAATTACGACCGTTGTATTTTCTTTGATAATGCCGGCTTTTTCTAGTGCTATTTTTTTAATTGTATTCCCTAAAAATTTCATGTGATCCATGCCGATATTAGTTATAATACTAATTTTTGGAAGTATGCAATTTGTTGCATCTAAACGCCCACCTAAACCAGTTTCGATAACACAAATACTGCAATTTTTAGCTTGAAAATGCACTAAAGAAAGCACAAAAGTTATCTCAAAGAAAGAAGGTTCAAAATCAAGTTTTAATGCTTTAATTTTTGAACAAAAAGAAATCACTTCTTCCTCCTCTATTTTTTTTCCATTGACACGAATTCTTTCTCGGAAATCAAAAATATGTGGAGAAGTAAAAAGCCCAACTTTTACACCTAATTCTGTCAGTATAGATGCTGTAAAAGAAGCTGTAGATCCTTTACCATTTGTGCCAGCAATATGAATAAATTGTAATTTATCTTGTGGATTGTCAAAGGATTTTAAAAGGGAAATTACATTCGATAAACCTGGTTTATATGCCTCAGCCCCCAAATTTTGAAATGATGGAAATTGCTTAAATAACCATTCAATGCTTTTTTCGTACTTATTTAGCAAGGATTTTTACAGTATAAAAGGTATAAACTAATCCAGCTCCATTTTCTTTTTTGTATTTTACCTGTCGCATTACTTCATTAATAACTTGGTTAATAATACGCTGATCTGAGCAGGTTGTTTTAGATTTTATACTTTTTGCAGCTACGACTTCTCCATTCGCATTAACCGTTAATTGCAAGTGAATATTACTTTCATAATCAATATCGTATTGCGGAAGATTGGCATTACTTATCCTTAAGCGACTTTCTCCATTTCCTTTTCCAAGACCACCATCTCCATCATCACTATTACCCGGTCCACTAAATGGCCCATTTCCAGCCCCATTTTTTCCTCCAGATCCTCCAGACCCAAAAGGATCTTGACTTTGCACTGTTGTAGATGCTTCATTATTGGCATCATTTCCATTTGTTTTATTTGATTTCCCTGATTTATCAGAACTTCGTTTTGATTTTCCAGTAATAATTTCTTGTATTTGTTCCTTTGGTTTATCAACTCTGTCATTAGATGCCGAGCCACCTCCAATACTACCGCTTTCAAGTTTTAAATCTTTCAGTAGAATTTCATCTATCTCAGCTTCTGCAGTTACAACAACATCTTGAGCTGGTGGGTCTGCAATTTGGTAAGTAATAAGAAAGAGTAAGATCATTAATAGAATAATTGACGCAACTGCGCTAACTAATCCTGCTTTTACATCTTTTGGATCTGCTACTTGAGGACTTGATATGTTATTTTGTTTTGACATTTATTTATCATATGCTAAAACGGGGTCCCAACCATTTGCTTGTGCTAGGGCTAAAACATTAAAAATTGCCTCATAACTTGCTTTTCTGTGTCCAGCAACTTTGAGTTTTAATTTTTGTGACTTTGCTACCGCCGCACCTGTAATTTCTTTTATTTCATCAAAATCCATTGGGTTACTCATATCTCCTCCAGGCATTACTACATAGCGATTATCTTCAGTAATAACAACCATTGCTTCTACGGGATCTTGAACAGTAGGGAGGTTTTCTTCTGGTTTAGGTAAATCAATGGGAGTTTGGTTGTTTGCCATTAAGCTCATGATAATGAAGAATATCAGCAACAAGAAGACGAGGTCCGTCATAGACGCCATACCACCTTCTACTTTGACTTTATTTCTAGGGCGAAGATCCATTGTTTTATTTTTTTGGAGAATTCAACATATCCATGAATTCAAGAGCAGCATTTTCCATTTGATAAACAACTTTTCCTATTTGACCCACTAAGAAGTTGTAGCCCATAAATGCGAGAATACCTACAATTAATCCACCGACAGTAGTTACCATTGCGGTCATAATTCCTGGAGCAATTGTTTTCAGCTCAAGGGCACTAGAATTTTGTAAATCAATAAATACGACTACCATTCCTATTGTCGTTCCTAAGAAACCAATCATTGGTGCTGCACCAGCAGCAGTTGCTAAGAAATTCAAGCGTTGTTCTAAGCGAAGAATTTCAAACTTTCCAGTATTTTCAATTGTTGCAGCAATACTTTCGTTTTTAGCAGAGCCTATACGTGAAATTCCTTTAGCAAGCATGATAGAAATAGGAGAATCTGAGGCCTCGCATGCATCTTTTGCCCCTTGAATGTTATCATTGGCCAAATGAGTTTTAATATTGGTAAGCAAGCCAGAATCCTCTTTTGTCGCTTTTCTAAGCGCCAAAAAGCGCTCGACAAAAACAAAAACGGTATAGCCTAACATGATTAAAAGGATTAAATTAATAAGCCAGCCAATTCCACCGTTAGACTGATCAATAATATCCCAAATCGGAACATCTTTTACACCAGTTGTTGTTTCATTACCTGTAGTAAGGCCTGGATTGGCTTGTAGAAAAAAGAATAAGTTCATTTTTTTTTAACGTTAAAAAGATTAGAAGTTACGAAATAAAATAAAAAAAGCAATTCCACCAAAATATCCTAAGGCAGCAAGTAAAGCAATATTTTTAAAGTACCAGAAGAAAGAAATTTTTTCCATTCCCATTGCAACAACTCCTGCTGCAGAGCCAATAATAAGAATAGAACCACCTGTTCCAGCAGCATAAGCAATAAAATACCAAACATCAGATCCAGGTAAGTCATTAAACATGCCAAATGATGCAGCAACTAATGGAACATTATCAATAATGGCGGATATAAGCCCTAAAGAGATAACAATGATATCTTTAGAAACCTCAGAGTTTCTCGCGAATTCCCCTAAATTATAAATCATTCCCGTTGATTGAAGTGCTGCAACAGTCATTAATATTCCTAAGAAAAATAAAAAAGAAGGCATTTCCACTTTACTTAATGCTTTCATTGTAGGACCTTGATGCAAAACACCCACTTCAGATATAATTCTCTTCTTGCCTTTTTTACTATTAATTAAACCTTCAGCAGTTACTGAAAATAAAGCTAAAGCACCCATCATTCCCATGTAGGGAGGAAGATGTGTTATAGTTTCAAAAATAGGTACAAAGATGATTAGAATTAAACCAAAATAGAGCATAAACTTAGAATTTGGGTTAACTTTTTTCGCTCTAACTTTTTCTTCGTCAACAAGTTCAATTTCCCCTCTAAATACTGGCATAAATAAAGCTGCGATAAGTGGAAGCAACATACAGATTAAGGATGGGGCAACTACTTTCAACATTAAATTACCTGTAGAAACTTGGTGTGCAGACCATAGCATTGTAGTTGTAATATCACCAACGGGAGTCCAACATCCACCAGCATTTGCAGCAATAATTATGAATCCTGAATACCACATACGATCTTCTTTGTTACTAATAATTTTTCGCAAAACAGTTATCAATACAATTGTAGCCAACATGTTGTAAATAATGGATGATAGCAAGAACGCTATTATTGAAACAATCCAAAGAATAGTGGTTTTTTTACGAGATTTTATAAGGTCTTTAATGGAAGAAAACCCATCAAAGTAATCTATCATTTCAACAATCGCCATTGCCCCCATCATAATCACTAATATTTCTACAGTTTTCCCAAAATGATGGAGTAGTGTTTTATTTACATGTTCAATTCCCAAATAATTTCCTCCTGTAAATTCTTTTGCAATTCCTTCTGCATCAATCCAATATGTTATATTATCTACATTAATTGCTATGACTGTCCAACAGGCAACCATCATTAAAAGTGCAGGGATTAATTTATCTAATTTTAGAGAATGCTCCATTGTTATTGCTACGTATCCAAGAATAAAAAAAGCAATGAGATAAATTTCCATTTGTAAATTAATTAATAAACTTGATTTCAACAACAAAAATGCGAAGCGAAGTTACACAAATTGTCTTTTTGTGAATTTGATTTTTATTGATAGTTACGAACAAGTTAATTGTGAATAAAGTGGGGTATATAAGTTGCTTAAATTCTATGATATACACCTGTGCAAAGCGATAATTTAGCTCCTGTAACACTTGAGATAGTTGTCTCCTCATTGCGCAAATAACGTGCACCCAAAAATGCAAAAATGATTGCTTCTTTGAAATCTATAAGTTTAGATTCAGGAACAATTATATTTCCAGAAAAATGCTGTTTAAGGCATTCTATTAGGAAATTATTGTGAGCGCCTCCTCCTGTTATAAATACAGACTTGAGTTGTTGGTCATTAAGAACAGCTGATATTTGAAAAGCGATATGTTCTGTAATTGTTCTTATTTTTTTTTCAGGACTAAGCTCTTTAGGAATTAAAGATAAAAATTGTTTTTCCAACCATTCTGTTCCAAGAGATTTTGGAGCTGACAAAGAATAATAATTAATGTTATTTAATTTTTTGAGTAAGCTGTCGTCTAATTGTCCTTTTTTAGCAATTTCACCGTTTTTATCATATTTTAGACCAATTATTTCTGCAAATTGATTCAAGGGTAAATTTCCAGGACATATATCAAAAGCAGTAATTTCATCACCTTTTTTAAAACTAATATTTACAAAACCCCCAATGTTTAAAAAAGCATCCGCTTCATCCGAAAACAGTAAAAAGTCACCAATAGGAACCAAGGGTGCACCTTGTCCACCAGCAACAACATCCAAGCTACGAAAATCATTTATTACAGGAATTCCAGTGAGAAAAGCTAAAGTTGATCCACAACCAATTTGCTGCGTAAAACCATTTTCAGGTTGGTGAAAAATAGTTTGTCCATGGCTAGCAATTGCAGAAATAGTTTTGACACTGATTTTATTTTTTTCTATGAAATCTACTACTTTTAGTGCATAAAATCGGCCAATTTCTTTGTCTAACATCAGCATTTCAGGAACTGAAAATGTCTTTGCTACGTTTAATTTTGCAAGAATTTCATCGGAATATGGAAGAGTTTCTGAATGCAGTAATTCAAATGTTGGAAGCGCTGCAGAAAAATCAAATGCAACATGCGTGATATCCAAACCATCGAGAGAAGTTCCAGACATTAAACCAATTATTTCAATATTCTTTAACATGTAGAACTATGTAAAAAAGATTTGCCTTATTTTTGTCAAAATTAAATGAAATATTCTAACAATGAATTTTGAATTATCAGAAGAACAGATTGCAGTTAAAGAAGCAGCGCGCGATTTCGCTCAAAATGTATTAAAACCTGGTGTTATTGAACGCGATAACCTTCAAAAATTTCCAGCAGAGGAAATGAAACTTTTGGGAGAACTCGGTTTTATGGGCATGATGATCGATCCAAAATACGGTGGAAGTGGTATGGACACGATTTCATATGTTTTAGCAATTGAAGAAATTTCTAAGGTTGATGCTTCTGCTTCTGTTTGTATGTCTGTAAATAATTCTCTAGTAACTTGGGGTTTAGAGAAATTTGGAACAGAAGCTCAGAAACAACATTTTTTAGTTCCACTTGCTAAAGGCGAGAAAATTGGTGCTTTTTGTTTATCAGAGCCAGAAGCAGGTTCCGATGCAACTTCGCAACAAACTACAGCAATTGACATGGGCGACTATTATCTATTGAATGGCGTAAAAAATTGGATTACAAATGGTTCCACGGCTTCTACCTACATTGTAATCGCACAGACGCACAAAGAATTAGGTCACAAAGGTATTAATGCCTTAATTATTGAGCGAGGAATGGAAGGATTTATTGTTGGCGCAAAAGAAGATAAATTGGGAATTCGTGGAAGCGACACACATACTTTGATGTTTAATGATGTGAAGGTTCCAAAAGAAAATAGAATAGGGGAGGACGGATTTGGATTTACTTTTGCAATGAAGGTTCTTGCTGGCGGCCGTATTGGAATTGCTGCACAAGCTTTGGGAATTGCTGGTGGCGCTTTTGAGTTAGCATTAGCTTATTCTAAGCAGCGAAAAGCTTTTGGCAAAGAAATCTACAAACATCAAGCAATAGCATTTAAATTGGCAGATATGGCAACGGAAATTGAGGCAGCTCGACTTTTAGTTTACAGTTCTGCCTTGGATAAAGATGCAGGGAGAAATTACGACCAATCCAGTGCAATGGCAAAATTATATGCATCAAAAGTTGCAATGGAACAAACGGTTGAAGCGGTTCAAATTCATGGTGGATATGGATTTGTAAAAGAATATCACGTTGAGCGAATGATGCGAGATGCAAAAATTACACAGATTTATGAAGGAACTTCGGAAGTTCAAAAAATCGTTATTTCTCGTGGAATATTAAAATAAATTTTTCTTAGGCGATTCGACCCCAATTGGGCTTTTTGCGTAAAATTTCCTGAACACTTTCTTTTAATTTTTGGTGTTTTGTCATGCTAAAATCAGCGTCTTCTTGAATTAAATTTCGTGCTGCATCTCTAGCGATTGTTACTATTTGTCCATCTCTTGCTAGGTCGGCAATTTTCAAATCCAAAACACCACTTTGTTGTGTTCCCATAAGATCGCCAGGCCCCCGCAGTTGTAAATCTACTTCAGAAATTATGAATCCATCATTTGTCTGTACCATTGTTTCCATTCTTTTTAAACCTTCTTTTGAAAGTTTTTCACCGGTCATTAGAATGCAGTAAGATTTTTCAGCTCCTCGACCTACACGTCCGCGCAATTGGTGCAATTGAGATAAACCAAATCTTTCCGCACTTTCAATTACCATTACTGAGGCATTTGGGACATTTACTCCAACTTCAATCACAGTAGTTGCGACCATTATTTGAGTTTCACCTTTCACAAAACGCTGCATTTCAAAATCTTTATCTTCAGGTCTCATTTTTCCGTGGACAATACTAACTTGATATTCTGGCATAGGAAAAGACTGTGATACTGCCTCAAAGCCATCCATTAGATTATGAAAATCTAGGGTTTCTGATTCTTTAATAAGCGGATAAACTACATAAATCTGCCTTCCCAAGGCAATTTGTTCTTTCATGAAACCAAAGAGTCGCAAGCGGTGACTTTCAAAGCGATGAATTGTAGAAATTGGTTTTCTTCCCGGAGGAAGTTCATCGATTACAGAAACCTCTAAGTCACCATAAAATGTCATTGCTAGTGTTCTTGGAATTGGTGTTGCAGTCATAATTAGCACATGCGGTGGCACCGTATTTTTTCGCCACATTTTTGCTCTTTGCGCCACTCCAAATCGGTGTTGTTCATCGATTACCACAAGTCCTAAATTCTGAAATTGGACAGTGTCTTCCAATAAGGCATGAGTACCGATTAAGAGTTGAATACTTCCATCTAATAATCCTTCGTGAATTACTTTTCGAGCTGCTTTTTTTACCGAACCAGTCAGAAGTGCAACTTTAAGATTTAAGGGAGCTAGCAGTTTTTGAATGGATTCAAAATGCTGAGCAGCAAGAATTTCTGTAGGTGCCATTAGTGCCGACTGAAAACCACTCCCAATTCCTATCAACATAGTTAAGAGCGCAACAAGTGTTTTTCCACTTCCAACATCTCCTTGCAGAAGGCGGTTCATGTGTTTTGCACTTAAAAAGTCTTTCCGAATTTCTTTGATAACCCTTTTTTGCGCATTTGTAAGTTCAAAAGGCATGTGTTGGCTATAAAACGTATTAAAAGGCTCTCCTAATTCTTTGAAAACAAATCCATTTAATTTCTTCGAACTCACCTCTTTTCTAAGCAGCATTTCAAGTTGCAGGAAAAATAATTCTTCAAATTTTAAACGCAAGCGTGCTTGTTGAAACTCCTGCTCATTTTTTGGAATATGAATTCCCATCAGTGCTTTTTCTCTTGAAATAAGGTTGTGTTGCGTGCTTATCAATTCTGGAAGTATTTCTGGGATTAAGCCAGATATTTGTGGAATTAAGGCATGAACTAGTTTTTCAATCCCTTTTGAATGAAGGTTTCTGGCACTTAGTTTTTCTGTGCTAGAATAAACTGCTTGTAAGCCAGTTCGAATTGTTAATTCTGAGAAAAGCGTTAATTCAGGATGCGGGATATTCCAAGTTGAGCTATATAACTTTGCTTTACCAAAAACCTGGTATTCTACATTGAGTTTTAAATTTGGTTTTATCCATTGAAAACCCTGGAACCAAACTAAATCAATCGTTCCGCTAGCATCTTCAAAGCGCGCTGTTAATTTTTTATAGCGCCCGGCACCACTTTCTTTTACCTCTTTTAATACGCCTCTTAGTTGAACAAATGTATCAACATAAGGCAAATCAGAAATCCGATGGTAAGAAGATCGATCTAAGTAACGAAATGGATAATATTCAAGTAAATCTTTAAAGGTAAAAATCCCAATTTCTTTTTGTAACAATTCAGCACGCTGAGGCCCAACACCTTTTAAAAACTCAATAGGTGTTTGTAGCAATTGGTTCATTTAGCGCTGCTTAAAAAGGTTATTTCCAAACGCCCATTTTATTGAACTTCTCAATACGTTGTTCAACTCTTTCGTTGGGTTTTATGGCTTCTAATTGTTTGATGTATTCCTTCACCTTCTCTTTTACAATGGAAAACATTTTTTCCTGTTCGCGGTGTGCACCATTGAGAGGTTCTTTTATCACTTCATCTACTAAGCCATGAGATTTCATATCTGTTGAAGTAAGTTTTAGTGCTTCTGCAGCTTTCTCTTTGAAATCCCAAGAACGCCATAGAATAGAAGAACAAGATTCGGGTGAGATAACAGAATACCATGTATTTTCAAGCATTACGACCTTATCGCCAACACCAATTCCAAGTGCTCCACCAGAAGCTCCTTCTCCAATAATTATGCAAATAACAGGAACTTTTAAGCGCATCATTTCGTAAATATTACGAGCAATTGCTTCTCCTTGACCTCTTTCTTCTGCTTCAATTCCAGGAAAAGCACCGGGAGTATCAATAAAAGTTATAATTGGCTTATTAAATTTCTCTGCTAATTTCATCAAGCGCAAAGCTTTACGATAGCCCTCAGGATTTGCCATTCCAAAATTTCGGTATTGGCGCATTTTTGTATTTATTCCTTTTTGCTGCCCAATAAACATCACACTTTTCCCATCCAATAATCCAAATCCACCAACCATTGCTTTGTCATCTTTCACATTTCTATCTCCGTGAAGTTCCATGAAATTACCGTCCGTTAAGGCATTGATATAAGCAAGCGTGTAGGGGCGATCTGGATGGCGAGAGAGTTGTACCCTTTGCCAAGGACTTAACTTTGAAAAAATATCCTTTGTTTTTGCTACTAGTTTTCTTTGAAGTTCAGATACTTTATCGCTCATGTCCACATCTGTGGTTTCACCAATTTTTTTGGTTTGTTCGATTTGTTCTTCCAAAGCTTTTAGCGGTTCTTCAAAATCTAGGTAAGTTGTCATTTATATTAATTTGAAAGAACAAATTTAAGAAAATTGCTCGGTTCTTTTAACTTTGTAAGATGATATTGTTTCCACCGGCAAAAATAAATCTTGGTTTACAGATACTTAGTATGCGCAACGATGGTTTTCATGAAATTGAGACCTGCATGGTACAGATTCCTTTTTATGATATTCTTGAGCTAACACTTTCTGCTGATTTTTCTTTCGAACAAACAGGAATAGAAATTCCTGGAGCCAGAGGAGAAAATTTATGTGAAAAGGCATTTTACTTAATGAAGTCGCACTATGGAATAGGAAATGTACGTATTCATTTACGCAAGCAAATTCCAATTGGTGCAGGTCTTGGTGGAGGTTCTTCGGATGCTGCACATGTGCTCTTAGCTTTAAATGAACTATTTTCCTTAAAATTAGACATTGAAATTTTATGTCTCCTAGCAGCTGAATTGGGAAGTGATTGTCCTTTTTTTATTCGGAATGAACCACAACTTGCAAAAGGCCGCGGAGAACTGCTAACACCAATTTCATTAAACTTAAATGGTCTTTACTGTGT
>CAMCYF010000001.1 GCA_945883825.1 Chitinophaga pinensis | reverse complement strand
ACCAATACTGATAATTGGGACATCACTCTTTTTTATAATAAATACTAAACTTTAAAAACTATGAACGCAATCATTATCATTCAATTACTCGTTGCTTTTGTTATCGGGATTATTTCATTATTTATCATTTACAGAGCAGTTAATTTTGTTATGTCAAAGTATTTTGGCTTGAACGACAAGGACAATACTTCTTTTACTGTTTTTCAAATGGGAATCATTATTGCTGGTGCACTGATATTATCTACTATTATTGATCCTGCAATTAATGCTATTCGTATTCTAAATCCTCAGGGTAGCTTTAATATTTCTCAGGTACTTACTTCTTTAGCTTATGTAGGACTCTTTTCTGTAATTGGTATCGTTTGCACACTTGTTGTAATAGCAGCGGCTTTAGCTACCATCTTCCAGCTTACCAAAATCAATGAAATTGAGGAGATGAAAAACAATAAAATCAACGCTTCCTTAATTATCGTCGCATTAATAATTGGTTTATCCTTGATTATCGACAATTACTGCGGACAAATGTGTGAAACTTTAATTCCATATCCAGAGTTGTTACAAATTCACTAATTGAGAAAAAAAAATCTAATTTTTATGATAGGAATAAACTTTTTAAATTTTATTGTGATAATGTTTTAATTTAATAACTTTACATTAAACGTCTTAAGAAATACAAAAAAATAAACAGATTAAAAATAAATAAATTTATGAAATTAACGGATAATCAAGAAAAATTTATTGAGTCAAAACTTTTAGGGGTTGAATTTACAGATGTAGGAGAGGTTCATGAAGACATTTACGATGCTATGCTTGATGAAGAGATTATAGATTTAAGTGATGATGAATCTGGAGATCTTAGCGAAGTTTATTCAAATTTGGTATGGGATTTTATCGAAACTAAATTATAATTCATATTCTTATTTAATCTGTATCTATGTCTTTTGTGTTTTAGTTATTCACGGAATTGAGTAACTAGAGTACAACAAAACTTGTTCCAATTAGATTTACGAATCATGTTTATTTTGTGCTAACTTAGAATTAATAAATAATAAAATTTACTCAAATTGTTTTGTGACGCTTAAATTCCATTTAAAAAAAAAATGAAAATTTTAACTTATTGGACTTCAAATCCTTGTATTCGTTGATTGATTGAAAAATACTATTTAAATTTCTCTTCAAATTCTTTGGTCCTAAGGATTGTTTTTTTGTTCATTATAATCGTTGCAAACGCTACCCATGAAGAAAGCCCTAAACCAAAAAATATTAAAATACATGCTGCAATCATAAAATTGTTAGCTTGTTGTTTGAAAATTAAAATACCTAACTCCATTATAGCAATAGTACCTAAAAGAAATCCCTCTATCCATAATTTTTTATTCTCCTTCATTAATGTTTCTATTTTTGACATGACTAAATAATTTAATTGGTTATTTTTTATAACGCTATAGAGAATAAAAAGTAACATATCTATCTAAAAAAAACTTCAGTTAGATTCTTGTATCAATAAATCTTAATAATTCTGATTTTATTTATATATTGTTAGTTTAATAATTAGATTATTATATGGAAGTTATTTTCAATTTTTTTTATGAAATAAACGATTTTCTTAATCAGTTTATCAAAATATCAAATGATCAATTAAGCTGGTTGATGATTTTCCTGTGCTTTAGCACTCCTTTAATTGCATTTTTTTATCAAATATATTACCGGAAGAAATCGGTTTCAAATAGTAAAAAACACGGAGATTGGATTGATAGACTCAATAACTTTTTGATTTTTTGCATGAGCCTAGTTGTTGCAAACAATGGATTTACGTCAAAAGTATTTACTATTGAAGTATTTATATCCTTAGTTTTTATAGCACTTATTCAGATAGTTATACAAGGCTTATCAATCATTGATAAAAAAAATACTGAAAAAGGAATTTATTACAGACTCAGTTTATTTCTCTATTTAGTTCTCACAGTAATTTTAGTGGTTTATTTCCCATTATTTACTGAGAATAAATTCCTTTTGGTTTTATATGTAATTATATATATAATCAATATTATTTTTGAAATTTCTGATTATAAGTACCATAGAACTGATAAATGGGCTTACATAGCTTGGAAAATTAAATTAACAAATTATGATCTTCAACGAAATGAAAAAGTACGAAGTAATATTACTAAATATAAAAAAAATAGTGATGATCTAATTCTTTTTTGTGTATTTTCATTATGGACTTGCATACCTGGATTTTGGGTGGCATGGATTTTTCCATTTTTAAAAATGTTAGGAACTTATGGTGCCCCCCATAATAGTATTAATATAAATAGTCTCAATCATCGAGATACTTTTATGACCGAGAATAAACCAACATTTGATTTACCGATTTTATTAGTATCTACAGGAATCATGATAGCATTTGGTGTCAATTTTCAGATTATGTTTTCATTTTACCTAATATTAGGTTTAACTAAGATTTTTTATAATAGAGGAAATAAGCTACCAGAAAATCTTGGGATTTTAAACGTACAAAACAGAGGTGAAAATCTTTTCGAAAATATTGGAAAAACTATAATAAAACGTATTAATACGAAACAAAAAAATGAAAATTCATATGCAGTTTTAAATAATTTTTGTCCATTATATGAGACAGATACTTGCGTAGCAGAATATTGGAGAATACGAAATGAAACCGCTAGAAATTTTATACTAGTAATCAATAATGATGGTAGTGATATGATACATCGAATTGAAGATGATTTCCGTTATTCATTGAATAATTTAATGGTTATTATTGATGCTTATGAGATTCCAGAAAGAACTCAAAAGGTAAACGTCTTTATTGAAGAGTACTCAGTATTAATAGATAGGAATGAGTATCAATTTGCAAAATGGAGAATTGATTTTTACTCAAAACTTTGTGATGAAAAGTTCACATATATGGACCGTGAAGAGCTCTTTTCTACTATTCATGAACAAATAAGTACAGAGGCGATTTTAATAAATATAAAAATTAGAAGTTTATTGAGTAGTCAAGAACATGATATATTGAAATCATTGGAAACTAAAGGTATTTTTGAATTTCATAATTTATTCAGACAGGCTCATGAAACTTCAAGTATCCCGCTTAGATTTATAATTAATCTTATGATATGGGAAGCAGCTTCTCAGTTTCTATGTGGCTTTATATTTGCAGAACCAATAGATGAAGTTAAATCTTCTCCAATATACGAAAGGGAAGGGTGGGATAAAGAGTTGAGTTTTGGAGATTATGTTAGCTACCTTGATAAAATGCTAAAATCAAGCGATAATGGAATAATTATTAATAGAATTAGAAAATCATTTGAAAGCAAATATTTGGATGAACATGGCATTGAATTATTTTCTAAACTAATTCATTCTTATGGTTGGAAGGATAAAATACCATCTAAACCGACATTACAGCAGCTATTTAGTTTAATGAGTTTTGTTCGAAATAAAACAAGAGGACACGGTGTACCAAGTAAAATTAATTTTGATTTCTATCTAGCAATGGAAAAATTAAGTTTGTTCTTATTACGTGAAATGCAAAAACTTGATTTTGATTTGTTTGTGACTTTAGATAAACAAGACAGTTGGGATAAATTATTTGATAGGAATTGGTTAGTTAAACTTTCATCTGGTGGATGCCCAGATATTTTTCCTGCTGATATACTAGAAGATGATAGCGATTTTATATTCCCATACTACGAAGTGAAAAATTTTATATCTGAGCAAGAGAAATTAAAACCTATTTTAGAAAGTGTGAAATCTTCTAAGTCAACAATTTTATTGACGCTAATTGAAAATGATAAGCTCCATCTTTATTCATTAGATAATTTTTTTAAATCGAACTCGGGTATTCTCCTAGCATATAATGGTAAAAAGAAAGATGCCAAATCCTTTATCAGTTATACTACTGGAGAACTTATAAAACCAACAACTGTTTCAATTGAATAGCCCTAAATTAATAACAAATCAAAGAATACCAATACATTTATCAAGATAATGAAACAAAAATAAAATTACGTTGAGCCAATTTATCTGCCAAACACCATCTTGTGCCTTAGCACTTTCAAAAGCTTCTTTTCCAATGGCTATGAATTGCCCTGTTTGTCAAACGCCTTTGGAGGAAAAATCAGACATTATCAACCTATCCCCTGATGATGTAGCGCTTATTAATTCTCTCCCTTATGTAATTGCTTATCCGTTAAAACGTACGTTGTTAGAAAAACATCCTCCTCAACGTTTAAATTATTTTAGAGACACATTTCTGAATTATCTGAAATATATCGGATTGATTACAGCGTCTGAGTTTTTTAATAGTCCACTAAAGGACAAGAAAATGGTTGCGTTGTTTCAACAAGCATTGGCCGAGCCTTCTTTTGGATCTTGGAACCAGTATATCAGAGAAACCTTATCTTATCTGAAAGAAAACTATCATTCGTTTTTCTGTTCAGATTTGCTTATTTATTATGATTTTATCGAGTCCGGAAAAAAAAGGAAGCTTTTCAAAGGTGAGATTGAAATTATGGATGCGAATGGTGATATTCAAATAAAAAAGCAAGAAGCGACTGCAATTGGTATGTTAATTAATTTTAGAAATCGTTATCTTGGTCATGGACTTACCCTCGATGAAAGTGATGCTGTTAATCATTGGGAAATGTATTTCCCAATTTTCAGAGAACTTCTTGTGCAATTGAAATTCTCGGAAGGATACCCCATGTTTAAATGTGAGCATGGAGAAACCTTTTTATTGAAATCAGCAGAAATCAGTTTAGTCGAAAAGGGGAACCAAACATCTGCTCGAGTTTGGATTGAAGATCCAGAAGGCAATTCTATGGGCATATTACCATTTTTTATTGTGCCAGGAGAAGTTTCATTGGCTAAAGAAGATAAGGAACAACTATTAACCTACGAATCTTACACAGGTAAAACAATCAAGTTTTTTAGTCCTGAAGGCACAGAAAAGCAAACTTCTGGTAAAATTCTTGAAAAATTAAATTTATTACTTCGTGATAAACAAAAGGAAACTCCATTTACTCCGGAGGCTTTTACAAAAGATGAATTTTTAAAACGTATAGCCGAAGAAAATAAGTTATTGTTAGATACACTTATTTCTGAGAAAAAGATTATTCCTGGTATTTACCAGCATCGGGAAGAAATGGAAATCAAGTTGCGAGAATGGATTGGAGCAAGAGCAAACATCTTTTTTATTGTGGCAGAGGCGGGTAGCGGTAAAACAAACTTGCTTGTGGAGATACAAAAACAATATACTGAACGCGACTTACCTAGCCTTCTAATTCGGGCAGGGCGAATGGAAAAACAATCGTTGAAAGAGCAAATAGCCTACTTACTCAATATCGATTTGCAACAAGGATTAGTAAATTATGCATCCATTGCAGGAACACAAGCGCAACCCACTCTTTTTTTAATTGACGGATTAAATGAAGCGAACAATGCAGAAGTGATTTGGCAGGATATCATTGACATCAGTAAGGTTTTTATTCCTGGAAGTATAAAGTTTGTTGTGACAAATAGGGCGAATACAAAATCCGAATTAAGTCGTTATATCGTTTCTGAGAATGACTTTAACTTACTTTATGGCGAAAATAAGGACAATGAATCAGAATTAGGCGCTTATTCTTTTTGGTTAACAGCCCTTGACATGAAAGAAATGAAGGGTGCTTGGGAAAAATACATTCATAAAGACAAGAACAAGTTTAAACCAAATTTTTCGTTTGATGACCTTGCCACTTATGACAGGGTCTTGTATACTAATTTGAGTAATCCACTAGTTTTACGTATTTTTTTGGAGACCTATCATGGTAAATCATTGCCTAAAAAAGGGAACAAATATCTAAATATTTGGGAGGATTGGATCTCTACTTTCTCGGATGCCGAATTAGAGTTTTTGGAATCCATTACAGATGAAATATGGAATCAAGGAAAGAATGAACTACTGCTTGATAACTTGCTAAAAAACAAGATATTTGATGGTTTATTTACGATTGATTTAGTAAGTTCTCCATACCCTCGTTTAATAAATAAAGGTTGGATTAGTCGTTACATCAAAGATTTGGATGTATACATTTCAATGACAGTTGAAGGAGCACTATTTCATTTATTAGGAAAACATTTGTTGTTTAATAAAAAAGTTTCAGCAGTAAATGAAATCATTGAAATATTACAAGAAGGTAACAAATTAAAGAGAACATCCATCGAGGTGTTTTTGAGTCAGAGAGCAATTACCGGAGATTTATCATTTACAACAGAACTAATTGATCTAGGGGAAGAATATTATAATTTATGTTTTAAACCGGTACTTATTTTCATTAAAACATTTGATAGTCAAGTTACCATTCAAAAGTTAATGCAAGAACCAACAAACAATGATTGGCATTTTTTATGGAAATTGATTTCAACCTTAGATGAGTTGCAAGAATTTGAAAAAGTAAAGAATATTCTTCTTGAATTAAAAAAAATAAACACCCTTAAATCAAAGCAAGAAATTCTTATCGCTTTGAAAACGTTAAATGATTTATTCGGAATCGATGAAATTCAATATAGAAAAGAAATAGATTCAATTTTCATAATGAATCATGATGACCATGAGATATTAAATGAAATTGCAAGAATTGAGAATAAACAATCAAATTATAAATCAGCCCTATACTATTATAAAAAATGTTATGAAATTAGAATAAGCCAATTAAGCACATCCAAAAAACTAATAGCCAAAGTTTGCCTAAATATTGGAATTGTATACAGTAATATGAAAGATTTTGATGAAGGTATTACTTGGAAAGAAAAAGCTTTGAAGTTAAATATAGAAATATTTGGTGAAAATTCTGTTGATGTGGCCACTGTGCTTTTTGCAATGGGCAACAATTATAAAGGCAAAGGTGATTTTAAAATGGCACTTGAGTATTTTGAAAAATCATATTTGATTAGTTCTAAACAACAAGGGGAATATACTTTTTTTCTTGCGATGATTTGCAATAATATTGGAAGTACGTACACTATTTTGAAAGAAATCGAAAGGGAAAAAGAATATTTTTTTGAAGCATTATCCATTGCAAGGAAAATTTTTAACTCGTATGATTTTAGATTAGTAAAATTTATTTATACCTATGCATCCTGTTTATATACAAATGGTTTTCATCAAGATGCTCTTGCTCTTTATGAAGAAACACTTGAAATAGACCAACGAAATAATGAACTTAAACGCCTCCTTTTTTATTATGATGGAATTGGAAACTGCTTTTTTTATTTGAATGACTTTGGAAATGCAATCGAGAATTATAAACTTGCGCTAAATGTAAAAAAAGATGGTGAAGTATTTTTAAAACTTGGAGAAAGCCAGGAGAAATCGGGCTTAATGAATGAAGCTCTTTTATCCTATATTGAATCGGCAGAATTTAGAAAAGACAATTTGGAAGGAGGAATAGAGAACTTGAAATCAATCGAATCGGCTAAGAATGTTGTGCGTCTAGCGAAAGAAATGAAGCAATTAAAAAATATTCCAAATTGGATTAAAGAGTTAAAATTCGGATAAATCAAATTTTGTAATCAAATCTAAATAAAACAACATAAATACATATTGATATGAAAGCAAAAACCTATCAAAGCACAAATAACTTTACTGTACCTCAATCAATTAGTACTTTTGGTATTCCTATAAGAGTAAAAAGTAATCTTAAATATTTAGGTTTAGAAGAATTTAATTTCTGCAAAACTCTAAGAGATTTCAAGTTTAATAATTACCATCTTGCTTACATACCGTGTTATAGTACTTGTTTGCGACCTAATCTTGACAAATTAGACTTGTTTTTTAGCGCGGGAAATAGTATTACAATTCATTACGCAACATTATTTGATGTTGAACAACTAACTGATAAGGAAATTAGTGAATTAAGAGATTCACTTTTAGCGGCTGGATTTCCGAATTTCGTAGGAAACTGTCCCGATTTTCAAAACAATTATCAAAATTTATTCGAGCCCGCTTTAGCAATATGGGAAAATAATTTCAATCAAGATAATATTCTCGCAAGGGGTCATAATCCTAGATTTGTATTAAACGTTAAATATAAATCAATTCAATTTCATTCAATTGAAAATAGGGTACCTTGGTCTAATTTTAAACATGCGCGAGCATTACATCCTTAAATTATTTTATAATGGCAATACCACAGAACATTACTCGAAATCATATCAATGAAGTTATTAATCAGATTAATAATGGCAGACAAATCCCATCGATTAGATTACCCCGCAGAGTTGCATTAAGATTGAATAATGAAAATTATCCGGTCAAAATTTTAATTTCATGGGGTCATGAAGTTTCAACTGGACAAGAGTTGCCTTATAATTTATTTGTTTCTCAAGAAGCAGTGAGATTTTTAACTGCTTTAGGTTTTGAAATAGTAAATATTTAGTAAGCCCAAACTCGAATCCACCTACCTCCGAGCCATTTACGATGGCCTTGTGAATGAAATTAAATAATATAACTATGGGATTTTTAATACAATAAAAGAGGGGATACCTTCACCGACGGTTTCCCATGGTAGCTTAGGCTTTTATAGTTATTTTAGTAAAGTAATATTATTCTCAAATGTTAAAAATTTAAAAAACAATTACCATGAAAACTTATCTAGTTAAATTTATGTTAAAAGGAAGACAAATGCAAGATTCATTTGTTGCAAATTCACCAAATCAAGCTGCTATTTTTTGCAAAGAACGATATCCAGGTTGCACTGGAGTGAGCGTTCATTATACATAACTTAATGAATATAAGAACTTAATATTCACTATTAAACAAAGTTTAAATAAATATTTTTTTTTCTTATGATTCAATCAATGAAAAGACAGATCAACTTACTGGCATTCGCAATTTATGGAATTATGATCTATTCTTCTTGTGATTCAAATACGCTTGAAAATAAACAAGTCGTTTTGAAGAAAAAGGAAATTTTTCAAGTTACACAAATTGATGTGAAAGATTCGTTAATTAAACCAATGTCAAATCCTGTCATGATGAAAGGAACAAACATTGGCTGTTTGTTTAATGCATACTATAGAACTGGACAAACACTCAAAATGCTAGAGCTATTAGACGCCAATACAAAGCAAAATTTTTCGCCTCTTAAGTTAAATGATTTACTTCAAAAACTTGATTATGGTTTTGACATGAAGTTGTCAGGAATGAAAGTAGAGGGAAGGTATAAAATCTTAAATTACACCTGTCTCATTCAACAAACAAAGGTGATAAAGCAATTAAAGGTTAAAATAGAAAACGATACTGCTCGAATTTGCCCCAAAAACATTTCAAAAGGGCTTATTTTTCAATAGTTAGCCAATTTAAGTTCCTTTAGAATTGCTTTTTTCTTATCTTTAAGTATAATTCTTAATTCACATTCTACTATGAGCAATTCTCTTGATACATTAATGGATGCTTGGTCTGATGATTTGAAGCTACTGGCGCTCGATGCTATGTTCCCATATATCTATACTAAAGCAGCTAATTATTTAGAAATTGGACCAGACCTTTATCGCGAATCCGATGCTTTTAAGCAACCAAAAAGTCAAGACCCAATAATACTGGAGGATTTGAAAAAAGGATGTATGCAAATAATGGAAGGAAAAGGGTTTAGTAATGAAGCGCCATTTGAAGAAATTAGTGTTGCCGCATCTTATGCATTGTTGGAGTTGTTCCACTTTCGTTTTATGACCAGAAAATCTAGCTACTTTGTTTTTTTAGCGGATCAAAAAGGAGTTATTGACCACATGAACTTCAGTCATCTAATTCAAAAACAGATGGTTACTTGGCATTTCTTTACGCCGAAAAAGAAAGATTGAAGTAAAATAGAGACTTGATTTTTTGTAAATGAAATAAGGATTACTTAAATAGATACTTTAAACCCTTACTAATTATATTTTTTGAATAGATGCTGATCCCAGAAACTTTTAGAAAGAGTTTTCTCACGGTCTGACATCCAATCTGAAACAAATGCAGGGGCATATCCACCAGGAAAACAAGTGATTAATTCATTTGAAGTAGTAGAAATTACGGTAAGTTTGTGTGTATAAAATTTACGTTCCGTAGTAAAGACTTTAGCCTCAAAATCGCCCCGCTTTTCAGTATGAATATGTAATTTTTCAGTTTCACTTAATTCAAAAATTGGAACAACATTTTCTTCACCTGTAATTTGTGTAAATTCAAATACTTCGGCTTTTCTTCCATTGGATTGCTCTATCGTCTCAATCAATTTACCTAATTTAATTTTTTCACCAATTTTAAAGGGTGAATCACAAAAGGAGGGATCGAATTTAGATCCTACCGTATTTACCTGCGCTTGAATTTCAATTGCGTTCTTCCCAATTCCAAACCATTTTATTCGATCTGTCGGCTTTATTCCATGGAAATGTTTCAAAAGATAAAAAGCTTGATCAATAGAAATCTCAGTCACTTTCGATTTCTCCATTTATTCAAAAATTTTCTTTTCTTGTCAGGAAATAAATATGCAATAAGCGGTATTACCAATAAAATGAGAAGGGTGGAAACTAAGAAATAAAACTCAAACTTGCCCCATTTTAAGGAATCCCGAGTATTTTCCATAAAACCAAAGACGGGTTCAACGCTACTTATGGAAGCCAGAACACTGACAGCCCCAAGTAATAAATTTGTGCGTTTTTGTTGTTTTTCTTGAATCGCTTGAGAAATACGATTGATGCGATCTTGAAATTGTTTTAATTCATTGTCAATTTGCAGGCTTTTCCTTAAGCCATGATAGATTAGGTTAGGTAAGAAATTGTAGGAAATATGACTGATATTATAGGTATTCAAAAATCCCTCAAATTCATCTCTAGTTTTAACGGAATCAGCATTTATTTTAGAATTATAGCGAAACAAATTGTATTTTAAAAATAGGTTATATAAGTAAATTCTAAAATACATGTTAGCATGAGTATTGTATTTTCCTTTCTGTTGGCCCTCATTACCGTTTAATAAATTATAGCCAACTGTGGTAAAGGAATCAAACAATGGTAACATCGCATAATTTTGAAATACATCTATTTTATCCGCCATTAGCTCATCATAATAAGCTAAGCTAGGTGATTGCTGCTCATTTCCTTTTGCAGTATTAATACGGGAAACAGTTCCAATATCAAAAAGTAGTTCACTGATTACTTCAGGAGATATAATTTCATCACTGTTTACTAAATCTACTACTGTAAATAATTTAAATTTCGAACCTGAAAATTCATCAACACTGACTGGAGCTTCAGTTGGGTTTGAACTTATTTTTATGTTGTTTAAACAGTTCTTTTCAATCCAATTCACCCATTTTATTGTTTCACCGTCAATAACTACTTTTTTATCAAAATCTCTTGCGCAATTTGTCAACTCTGAAATTTCCGATAAGCTCAGAACAGGAGTATAGAGTTCAATACTAAAGAAATGTAAGCCATTTGGAAATAAGAAGAGCTCAACGGATTTAATTCCTGCTGAAACTTTAATAATAGGCTCTTTTGTTATATAATCTTCAGTTTTAATAAATTCAAACTCTTTTTCAATATTTTTAGTTAGATATTCTGCAGCTGCATCACCTTTAAATAAGAAAAGCAAGTCTCTAAATTCTTGATACCAGTAATTTTTATAGAAACCTAAAGTATCATCATCTAAATAATCAGAAGTATAACCAATGGATTTAAATCCTGAAATAGTTTTTTTAACATTCACAGATTCAAAAACCCCAACTATTTTAATAATGGAACTACTTACTTTTAGTGTGTTTTTATCTAAGGGCATAATTAATAACTTTGAAAATGAAAGGTAAGCAAAATTTTAAAGAATGCTGGTTTGCTATTTGAAATTTTATGCAGGGGTTTTAAAAACCGGGGTGATTGAATTTTTTTCCAGTTTTTAGAGGTCTATTTTAGCTGCTTATTAGGACTTGGAGAGAGAATCTTTTTACTTTTTTATCTGCCAATCTTTCAGCTTATTTAAATCCATATAAAAGTTTGATTTTTCGACCTTTGTGGTCACAAAGTAAGCTGAAAGCTCTATTCCGTAAAGGTTTGGGGCTTTTTTATTGCTTGAACCCTACGCGGAGTGAAAACATCTTAATATACTTTATCCCTTGAAGCATAGGGCTTTCATTTTTAAATAAAAGTTAGAACTTACCGCCACAAATTGCGCTCATTTTATAATAAAAATGGATAAAAGCGCCTGTTATTTTTTATTAGCACTTTTTTATTCTGTTCCTACTACTCTCAGTTTCTTCATTGTTATGGTTTTATCCGACCCAATTTCCATTTAAAAATCTGATGTAAAATATAATCTGAAAAGAAAAATTAATGATTATTAAAAGAATTAAGCTATGTTTTCTAATTGTTTCTTTATCAGATTTAAGTGCAAAAATTAATGTTGCATATACTGAGAGTAATCCAAATTTTAAAATTTGTTGAATATGAACATAAGACCCAAATAAAAACCAAAAGATAAATATAAGTCCAAATATTAAAAGTAGTTTTTTAATCTTTAAATTAAATTGTTGCCTAATCCAATAGTTTAAGACTACTATAATAAAGGGTGTTGCAAACACAAATCGATTTAGACTAAATAAACTACCTCCTCTAAATAATAATACCGCTATTGTTATTCCTCCTAAATATGCGAGTGAAAAAATAACTTCCTTAGGAAGGACAGTATCTTTGACCCATTTTAATTTCAGAATTAATGCAGTCAAAAAACTACCTGACAATACTCCTATTAAAAATGCAAATCCATCTGTTCTGACAATAAATCCTCCTGCCCAAGATGTTAAAGGTAGTTTTGGTATTTGTAGCTGATTACCCCAGTTTTTTTGTTTGCTAAAAAATTTAAACCACTCTCCTGAATCGTAAAATTGGATTATTCCAACTGAAATGATACCTAAAATAGAAACTAGAAGATAAAATCCAATTGTTAATGATATCTTTTCTTTATTTCTATTTAATAACTGAGTAATTATTAATGCTGGAATAAAAACAGTAAATGCAGGTCGTGACAAAATGGAGAGAAACAATCCAATATAAACTAAATAGTTCTTATTATTTTTAAGCCCCAAAATAATTATTAAGGAGCACAAAAAAAATATTGACTCTGAGTAAGGCAAATAAAAGAAAACAAAACTTGGTATACTCAAATACATAAGTATTTCTTTTACACCTTTTATTTCCAAGTTCTTTATTAGTGTATAAAAAGAGATAAAAAAAATTAAACTGTTTATTAGTATAATCGCATAAACTCCAACATCAAGAAATCTCCATATTATTGGAAAAAGAGGGAAAAATGCTAATCTAAAATCTTGATATCCTTTTTCCTTTATGAAGTTATAATGATCAGCATCCCAATTTAGAAAATTGATCTTGTCAAATAAATCGCTACTCCAAATTTGTTGAATCCCAACTAAAGTTAGAATAAATAGCAACATATAAATTAAGATTGCAAAAGTCTTTGATCCAACTTTATTTTTCATGATAATTTAGTTAAAAATAAAGTCTTGCCGCCTATCGGTGGACTCGACTTTTTAATGAAATATTGAATCGAAGTTACTTATTATATTAATATTTCTATTGTTCGTTTTGATTTTTTTTTATTGAAAAAGAAATATTAGTAAAATCAAGTTTTCTTGTTTCTCTCATTCATTAAATTTTGCTGTAGATCATTCATTATTAATCTTTCAAACATCTTAAATTACATTATTAAAAAATTCTATTCTCCAAAACAATCTTGCAAGTTGAATTTGCATCATTCAAAAAAAATGTGAGTTATGTAATCAACTTAATGTTTTAATGTCATTGCTGGAGGAATGAAACTATTTGTACTCCAAACTTTCTAAGCTCTTTTCTTGAAATATGAATTCTGTCTTGTCTTTAAAATGAGCCAAAATATTTTCCAATGGAAAAGCAGCTTCATTTATTAACTATGATTTTTCAAATGAATCCCAAGTGCTGTTTTTAAGGGAAGAAAAAAGAGTTTAAATGTTTCGGTTGAATGTAAAGCTTGAATAATAGTAGGTTTTTAAACCGATTGTTTGGCGATTGAGGTAAATAATAGGTAGCATAAAGATATTTTTTTACTTAAGTTAGTGAAAAAACATATTTATTTACAAAAAAAGATCGAATTATATATTAGCCCAAGGCAACATCTAGAATCATCATAACCACAAAGCCACCAATAAAGCCAAGAACGGCAACATCTGTGTATTTATCTCGCTGTGTTTCTGGAATTACTTCTTCAACAACAACAAAAATCATCGCTCCAGCTGCAAATGCTAGTGCGAAAGGTAAGAGTGGTTCCATGTAAACAACAGCAACGGCTCCAATAACGCCAGCTATGGGTTCTACGATTGCTGAAAGTTGACCGTACCAAAAACTTTTAAAGCGTGATGCTCCAGCTCTTCTTAAAGGCATGGCAACTGCAAATCCTTCCGGGAAATTTTGAATTCCAATTCCTATTGCTAAAGCAACAGCTCCGGCAATTGTTGCACCTTCCATTCCATGTGCTGCAGCGCCAAATAATACGCCAACTGCTAATCCTTCTGGAATATTATGCAAGGTAATTGCCAATACAAGTAGGGTAGTGCGGTGTAGTTGTGTTTTTACTCCCTCAGATTCATTTTCGGAAAAGTTAATGTGCAAATGGGGCATCCACTTATCTAAGAAAAAAAGAAAAAGTGCGCCTGTTAAAAATCCTACAGCTGCAGGCATCCAGGCCATATTTGGAAAGTATTTTTCAGACATTTCGATCGAGGGCATAAGAAGCGACCAAAAGCTAGCCGCTACCATTACTCCTCCTGTAAAACCAAGCATTCCATCAAGAACACCTCGGTGCATTGTCTTAAAGAAAAAAACCAATGAGGCGCCTGCTGCGGTAACTAGCCAAGTAAATGTCGTGGCAATTAAAGCTGCTAAAACGGGATCAATGCTTTTGAAGAATAATTCGAGGTCTTTCATACTAATTCAAAGCCCCAAAACTACTTTAAAATAGGTGAAGAAGCAAGAATAAAATAAAAGAGGGCTCTTATTTTTGATTAAAAAATTGTAGGGCTAGCGCATAGCTTTTTAATCCAAATCCAAAAATACAGCCCACACAAACTGGACTCAAAAAAGATTCGTGTCTGAAAGATTCCCTTGCTGAAATATTCGAAATATGAACTTCAACAACAGGAATTGAAATCGCTGAGATACAATCGCGAAGTGCAATACTTGAATGTGTGTATGATCCTGCATTGATAATAATTCCATCAGCTGAACTTGTCTTAAGTGCTGAAATGAGATCTTGCTCATTATCTGATTGAAAATAACTTAAATCCATTTTAAATTCATCTTTCAGCGTTTCAAAATAATCTTCAAAGGAAACATTCCCATATATTTGTGGTTCTCGCGTCCCTAATAAATTTAATTTTGGACCATTTACAATTAGAATTTTCATACATGTCAAATTGGAACCGCTATATTAAGGATTTTGTTTCATACTTGAAAATAGAAAAAGGCTTGGCTGAAAATTCAATTCTTGCTTATCAAAACGATGTAAAAAAACTTGCTGACTTTGCCTCAGAAAACAACATTCCTGCAGAATCCATAAGCTACAAGAATCTTCAAGAATTCATAACTATACTTTATGATCTTGGTCTAAGTGCAAGAAGTCAAGCGCGCATAATTTCTGGAATCAAACAATTTTATTCTTTTTTACTTCTTGAAAATACTATTCGAGAAGATCCTAGTGAGTTGTTAGAGCAACCAAAAGTTGGCATGAAACTCCCCGAAATTTTACATATCGAAGAAATTGATGCCTTGATTGCAGCCGTTGATGTTAGCAAGAAGCAAGGACATCGTAATCGTGCGATTTTAGAAACGCTTTACAGTTGTGGCTTACGTGTTAGTGAACTGGTAAATTTGCGTTTTTCTAATCTTTATTTTGAAGAAGGTTTTATTCGCGTAATCGGAAAGGGAAATAAGGAGCGCTTGGTTCCTGTAAGTCCAAGTGTTGAAAAAGAAATCAAACTGTATTCGGAGCATGTTCGTCGCCATCAAGAAATTGTAAAAGGAGATGAAAACATTGTTTTTTTGAATAGGAGGGGTGCAAAACTTACTCGCGTGATGATTTTTACCATCATTAAAGATCTAGCAAATGCAATTGGACTAAAGAAAAATATTTCTCCTCACACATTTCGCCATAGTTTCGCTACTCACTTGATCGAGGGAGGTGCAAATTTACGTGCAATTCAAGAAATGCTAGGGCACGAATCCATTACTACTACTGAAATTTATACGCATTTAGATCAGCGGTTTTTACGCGATGCGATTTTGTCGTATCATCCTAGAAATTCAAATTAAGTATTTGCGAATTAGCTCCTTAGAATTTAATTCAAAAATAATTAAGAAAAATCCTTATAACATTTGGCGTGTATGAAATAAGTTGTTACCTTTGCAATCGCTTTTTACAATTTAAAGTAATATATAAGTCATGTCAAGAGTTTGTCAATTAACAGGAAAGTCAGTAATGGTTGGGAATAATGTCTCTCACTCAAATAGAAAAACAAAGCGTAGGTTTTTCCCAAATTTAATTACAAAACGATTTTTTATCCCTGAGGATGAATCTTATATTACCTTGAAAATTTCAACTTCTGCTTTGCGCACAATCAATAAGAAAGGAATTTCTGCTTGTTTGAAGGAAGCAAGATTAAAGGGATATCTAAAATAGTGCTGTCTAAAATCACAGGGTAAATAACAAAAAATGGCTAAGAAAACAAAAGGAAATAGAATTCAAGTAATTTTAGAGTGCACAGAGCACAAAGAAACAGGCATGGCGGGAACTTCTCGTTATATTACGACAAAAAATCGTAAGAATACGCCTGATAGAATGGAGATTAAGAAATTTAATCCTGTTCTAAAAAAATATACGCTTCACAAAGAAATAAAATAAAAGGACATGGCAAAGAAAGTTGTAGCAACGCTTCAAAAAGGTGGCGGTAAGGAACATACGAAAGTGATAAAAATGATAAAATCAGAAAAAACTGGTTCATATACTTTTAAGGAAGAAATTGTTCACAATGATAAAGTCAAAGAATGGTTCGATAAGAACTAATTTTTTAATATAACTTTAAGCTTCCTTTTGGAGGCTTTTTTTTCGCATTATGGGTCTATTCGATTTTTTTTCACGTTCCAAAAAGGAAATATTAGATGTTGGTTTAGAAAAAACCAAGCAATCTTTTTTTTCTAAGATAACGCGCGCTCTTGTTGGTAAGTCAAAAGTGGACGATGAAGTTCTGGATAACTTGGAGGATATTCTAATTTCTTCAGATGTTGGTGTAGCAACTACATTAAAAATCATCAAGCGCATTGAAGAGCGAGTTTCAAGAGATAAAGTTGTTGGTACAGCAGAACTAAATGGCATACTCCGAGATGAAATCAGCTCTCTTTTAGAGGAAAATAACTCCAATCAAAATGGTCAACTAGAAATTACCGTTCCTAGTGATGGAAATCCATATGTAATTATGGTTGTAGGAGTAAATGGAGTTGGGAAAACGACAACCATTGCAAAGTTGGCACATCAATTCAAAAAATCAGGAAAAAGAGTTGTTTTGGGGGCAGCAGATACATTTAGAGCAGCAGCTGTAGATCAATTAATAATATGGGCTGAGCGTGTAGGAGTTCCAATTGTTCAACAAGGAATGGGGGCTGATCCTGCAAGTGTTGCTTTTGATACATTGCAATCTGCAAAATCTCAAAGCGCTGATGTTGTTATAATTGATACTGCAGGAAGATTGCATAACAAAGTCAATTTAATGAACGAATTGAGTAAAATAAAGCGTGTAATGGAAAAAATAATGCCAGACGCACCGCATGAAATTTTATTAGTTTTAGATGGCTCTACCGGTCAAAATGCTTTTGAACAAGCTAAACAATTTTCTGAAACTACAGCTATTAATGCGTTGGCTATCACAAAATTAGATGGAACTGCAAAAGGTGGTGTTGTGATTGGAATTTCTGATCAAATGAAAATCCCAGTAAAATATATTGGTGTAGGCGAAAAAATGGAGGATTTACAATTATTTGATCGTAAGGTTTTTGTTGACTCGCTATTCTCTGATTAAATCATTTCTTTATTTTTTAATTCATTGTAATCATTTTGTCTCTTGTTTGACTAAATTTGTAATGTGAATAAACTAGTTTCTTTCCTATTTGTATTTTGCCTTCTTATTTTTCAATCGTGCATTGAGATAATGGACGAACTAACAATTCACGATGATGGCTCAGGAACTTTTAAATATGCGATAAATTTAAGTTCAAGTCGTGTGAAGGTAAATTCAATCTTGGCTTTGGATAGTTTAGACGGGGAGAAAGTTCCAAATATTGATGAGATCAAAGCAAAAGTTCTGTTATTTAAGAAAACATTAGCTTTGCAGAATGGGATTTCGGGAGTTTCAGTCTTGGAAAATTACACTGATTTTATTTTTAAATTTGAATGTAATTTTACAAACATTGATTTACTTCAAGAAGGTCTTCGCAAATCTTTTTCAATTATTTCGAATGAAAAAACAATTTCAGAATCAAATTTCTCATGGCTTTCATGGGATTCAAAAGTTTTAGAGCGTTCTGTTCCATCTATTGCTACAAATAAGTTAAACGGGATTACTGAAAATGATTTGTCTCTTTTAAAAACCGGAACTTACACTTCTATTACTCGCTTTGATAGGGGAGTAGAGCGCTTTGAAAATCCACTTTCAAAGCTTTCAAAAGATAAAAAAGCATTGATGTTACGAACTGATACATATAGCTTAAAAGAAAAACATTCTTTGTTAGAAAATACAATCTATTTAATTCCTAATTAGACAAAGAAGATATTTTGTAATTTCGTTAAATAATATCTGAACAAATGCAGCTTAAAAATATAATTTTTCTTTCATTTATTTCAATTTCTACCTTTTTATCTGCTCAGAAATCTGAAACTTTAATTCCAAAAGATGCTGTTACAGTTTTCAGTATAAATAATATAACCTTACTGCAAAAAATTTCAATTGATGAGTTGATAAGCTATGAGTTTATGGAAGAAATTCATCAAGAGTTATTTGATGGTTCCACAAGTGGAAAAACGTTAAAAGATGCAGGTTTGGATTTTGATCAACGATTTAATATTTTTTATGGTAAACTCGATAAATGTGAGCTTTCAGGCTTCACCTTTGGAATTAAAAATAAAGAACAAATGTTTTCTGTATTTGATGATTTTGAAGTAACCGCTTATCCTAACTTAAATGGTACTCAAGTATATCAGTCTTTTTTTAATAACCTAATTGTTAAGGATGGTGCTGCTCTTTTAATTCGTGTTGAACCGAGAATGGAATTAATAGATCAGGTTACGGATTCTATTTGGTATGCTAGAGGTAATGAAAATCCTTACGATTATTTTGAAGAAGTGAATGAAGATGTTTTAAACGAAGAAATTTATGATGAGAATACACAGAAAGAAATTTCTTTTCCAGATGCTACTCTTGATCCAAATGAAAAAAATTATAACGAATTGCGCGACAGTGTTCAACTTGTATTGCAGCATGAACAATTAGACAAAATACTTATTCAGTTATTTGTGCAAAATGATAACTTAATAGGTTTGGATCCTCGATTTGAAGCTCAGTTATTGCATCCTGTTGAAGGTATTTTCTATATGGATAATGCGCGTAATATCGATAAGTCAAGTGGCTTATGGTATTTTCAAACTGTTCTTCCAAGCTTGTATAAAAATATTCAGGAATTATATGCAGGAAATCTTGTTCTTGGAGATTTACTTCTAAAAGATAAATCAGTAGAATTTGTTATTGATGTTCTTTATGGCGAAAAATTAGGATCTATTTATACTGAAATGAATAGTTCACATTTCGATAAACAAGTATTGAAGTATATTCCTGAATCAAGCACAGCTTATTTTACATATAATATAAATCTTCGAAAAGCCTATGAAAAAGCTTTTGAGGTAATAATGCCCTTGCTAGAAGAGGAAAAAAATGCGCAAATTGCCATGAATGTCCTTACAATTGAATTACTAAACGAGTTTGTAAACAAAGATGCTCTATTTGGCACTTATAAAGGAAGTATGTTTGGCTCCTTTAATGGTATAAAAAAGATTAAAACAAAGAAAATAGAGTTTTTCTATAACGAAGAAACTTTTGAATATGGAGAAAAAGAAGCCGAGGCAGAAGAAGATATGCCGATTTTCACTGTTGGATTTTCAATTGAACGAAATGATATTCCTGAAAAAGTTTTAAAACACTTAGCTCGTTTAACATCTAAAGTTAAAAATATGGGGAATTATTGGTGCTTTGAAAATGCGATTTTTGATTCAGCACCCCTTTACATGTTAAATAAAAATGGATTATTCATCTTTACTAATGATCAAGATCTTGCGCTGAATCATGCCCTTGGATATGGTTCAAAATCAATAAATAATGTAAAATTTAAAAATGCTAAGAAAAGTGGTTTTATGTATGCTAATTTAGATGTAAAAACAACATTAAATCGTTTTCCAAAAGATTTGTTGAGTCCAAAACAAAATGAAATGATTGAATCATTAAGAGGGAAGTCTGGGAGCCTTGAATTAAGATCGAGTAAAACAACTAAAGAAAAAACATCGCTGAATCTTACTTATTCTTTCTCAGGAATAGAACAATCAGGAAAACATCTATTGGACTTGATTAATACAATTTATGTAGTTTCAAAATAAGTACTTGTGGTTCGAAAAGTATTTCTCATCATATTTCTTGCAGTAGCTCTTGCTTGCTTTTTATTTTTAAAACCATTTTTTTTTCAAAAATCAACAGAAGCTCGACTAATTGATCGCTTACCAAGTGCTGATTTTATTGGAAGAATAAATATTTTAGAGCTTGCTCGTGAAACAAGCGGCATGATGTATTATCATAAGCTGCCATTTAGAGATGTCACATCTAAGGAGTTTTTATTGAGTCAAGGAAAGGCTTATGGACTAAATTTACAAAAACCCATTTATATTTTTGGGGATGAATCTGGAGACAGTGGTTGTTTGATCTATGTGAGAGATAGTGTAAAAATAGCAGCAGGACTTGAGCGTATCCGAAAATCTGTGAACATAAAAGATACTATTATTGAAAAACAAAAAGTTTTTTTTAGTGAAAAAGACAATGTTTTTTTACATTATGGACTTAATTATTTACTTATTTATAGAGGAAATTTATTTTCAAAAACATTGAATTATGTTCTGAAAGCTAAGTATAAAAAAACACTTCCTTTATGGAATAGATTTTTTAAAGATGAGAATTTTAAAAATGAACACCTTGTTATTTACTCAAATTGGCCTAAATTAATAGACGCAGGTATAAAAACTGCAATTTTTGCTCATGATAGTGATTCATTAAGTTTTAATCTTAAATGTTTTCTCAAAAAGACAAAACCTTTTTATATAAAACAAAAGGATGAAGGTTTGGCATTTTCATCTGTTCCTAATGCTAGTAAATCAGTAGAATTACATTTAGATATTTCTGAATTGAAAATGCACTTAGATGATCCTTTTTTATTGTTAGGCATGAATTTAGGTAAACGAATTGGCTTCCCTTTTATTGATTTTATAAAAGCTTGGGAAGGAGATTTATGTTTTGTTGAAGGAGGTACTCAAAAAACTAGAGAGAATTATATTGAGACAGAGCTTGACGAGAATTTTAATACGACAGAGGTTCAAAAATACCGTGATGTTTTAGTGCCAGGTTATTCGCTATACTTTTCTTCTAATGAGAATGGGGAGAAATTTATAAATCGCTTATTTGCTAAAGGAATAATGACTTCTGAATCTGGAAAAATTCGTATTTTATATTCTCCTTTACTTTCAATCCGTCAGGGAAAAGGCAATATTCAGCTTTATTCAGGAAATCAAGCTCCTAGATTGATGAATAGTTCAAAGAACAGTATTGTATGGACAAATAAAGGTACTATTTATCGTTTTAATATTGATTCTTTAAATCGACATGAACTTGTTGGAAGTCTTCAAATACCAGTTAAAAGAATTTTTAGGAGAAATAAGTTGATTTGATTTACTCGGAAAGAACAAAACTAAATTCTTCTGAGTGAACCTCGATATAATCTAGAGTTTCATTAATTTCATCAAGGTTAAAAGATGACACCAATTTTGTTTTGAAATCTTTAAAATGGGCAATTCCACGAAAATAATTGCTGTAATGCCTTTTCATTTCGGCAATTCCAACATGTTCACCCTTCCATAAAACACTCATCCTTAAATGCTCTCGAGCTGCTTCTACTCGGTCTTTTAAGTATGGCGGCGTTAATTTTTCGCCTGTTTTCATGAAATGTTTTATTTCATTGAAAATCCATGGATAACCAATACTTGCTCTTCCAATCATAATGCCGTCAACTCCGTAGCGATTTTTATATTCAAGTGCCTTTTCAGGTGTATCAACATCTCCATTTCCAAATACTGGAATTCTCATCCGCGGATTACTTTTCACTTTTCCAATTAAGTCCCAGTCAGCTTCCCCTTTGTACATTTGCTTCCTTGTTCTTCCGTGAATTGAAATAGCTTCGATTCCAATGTCTTGTAAGCGTTCTGCTGTCTCAACAACGTATTTTGTATCATCATCCCAGCCAAGTCTTGTTTTTACAGTTACAGGGAGACTTGTCGCTTTTACAATTTCTGAGGTCATAAAAACCATTTTAGGAATATCTTGGAGGATTCCTGCACCTGCTCCCTTGCAAGCAACTTTTTTTACGGGACAACCATAATTAATATCTAATAAATTTGGTTGTGCCTTTTCGATGATTTCAGCAGCTTGTTTCATGCTTTCAATATCTGCTCCAAATATTTGTATGCCGATTGGTCGTTCGTAGTCAAAAATATCAAGCTTTTGAACACTTTTTGCAGCATCGCGAATTAATCCATCAGAGGAAATAAATTCTGTGTACATTAAATCTGCACCATGTTTTTTACAAAGAGCTCTAAATGGTGGATCACTAACATCCTCCATAGGAGCAAGTAATAGTGGAAAATCACCTAATTCTATGTCTCTAATTTTTACCATTAATTTTTAAAGAATTGAGATTTAGCTTCTTCCAATTGCTTAAGGTATTTTTTTAAATCTTGCTCGTTGGAGTTTTTTAAAATCATAAGCATATTATCTGATTCTACTACAATGTAATCCTTCAAACCATCTATTAAGACTAATTTATTATCAGGCATATTAATAAGGCAATTTTCAGAATCAATTAGAAATACATTTTCACCAATAATGGCATTATTATTTTCATCTTTTTTTAGGTGTTCGTTCAGACTTCCCCAAGTTCCAAGGTCGCTCCAATCGAAGTCTGATAATACCACAGATATATTTTTTGCATGTTCCATAACAGCAAAATCAATGGAAATATCCTCACATTCACTAAAAGCATGAAGTATAAATTCACTTTCGTTTACGCTATCGTAAGCAGCAAGATTTGAAGTAAATAAAGCATGAAGCATAGGTTGAAAATCACTCAATGATTTTAAGATAACATCTGCCCTCCAAACAAAAATTCCAGCATTCCAATAGAAATTTCCTGCAGCTATGAATTTTTCTGCTGTTTTTAAATCAGGTTTTTCGCAAAATTGAATAACATGTGTCGCTTCGCCTTTCTGAATTGATTTATCTTTTGCGAATTCAATGTAACCATAACCAGTATCTGGTCGAGTAGGGAAAATCCCAAGGGTAACAAGCTGTTGACTTTCATTTGCAACTTTTATTGCAGTTTGAATAATTTCATTAAAACGAGTTTGATTAAGGATCAAATGATCAGATGGCGTTACAATTAATGTCGCTTCAGCATTTATTTTTAAAATCTTAGCGGCTGCAAAGGCAATGCATGGAGCTGTATTCTTGCGAAGCGGCTCGCATAGCACTTGATTTTCAGATATTTCTGGTAATTGCTCCAATACCAAAGATAAATAAGCTGTACTTGTTAAAATGTAAATTTGGTCCTTTGGAACAGTATTTAGCATTCTCTCAAATGTCAAACGTAAAAGTGATTTACCAATTCCTAGAACATCTAAAAATTGCTTAGGTTTTTTTGAAGTTGATAGTGGCCAAAACCTACTTCCAATTCCACCTGCCATTATTAGACCATAATTATTATTCATGCTATTCTGAAATTAAACGAACATTTGCTAATGCGTGAACAAGAAACTGTTTTCCTGAGGATATTTCGATGCAAACATAACGACTGCGTCTTAAATCTCCTTTCTTAAATTTCTTCTTATTCAATGCAAAAATAGTGTTTTTTGCTAGGCTTTCAAGGTGAATTGTGTCATTTTCTAAATCATACTTTTTTAATACGCGACTCAATGCCATGTCTGAACAAGTTGTAGCTTTTGTGTTGACAAAACTTTTCCATAGTGCTTTTTCTACATCATCCGGTAAAGATTTACTAATGAGGATTGGCTCTAATAAGTCGCGAAAGGCGTTTTTCCATTCTAAGCCATGAGCTTGAACAGAATTTCCATATTTTCGAAAAGTATTTAAATGTGCGATTTCATGTAACGAGGTAATAAGAAATGAGTATGGATTAAGGTCGCCATTTACTGTTATTGTTGGTTTGTCAGAAAGTTCACTGTAACGAAAGTCACCTAATTTTGTTTTTCTTCCAGGTACAATCTTGAACTTTACACGTGCTTCAAGTATTAACTTAGTAAGGTATGGAATAAATTCTTTTGGGGCAAAACGAGATAGAGTTTCAGAAAAAAAGGTTAATTTATCCATAATTCGATTTTGTAAAATTAGAAAAGATTTTCTATCAAATACTTTTCATTAATTTTGTATTGTGAATATGATATCAAATATTGGAAAATACTTTATAATGCTATCGGTTGTTTTTCGTCGGCCGAAAAAAAAGGATATTTTTATTTCACGCTGTATTAATGAGTTTATGATTATTGGATTAAGTTCTTTACCAATCGTGGTGCTTATGTCAACATTCATGGGAGGGGTTATCGCTTTGCAAACAGCGTCCAATATGACAAGCCCTCTTCTACCAGCTTATACGATTGGCTACATAACACAAAATAGTACAATACTAGAATTTTCACCAACTATAATTTCATTGATTTTAGCAGGGAAAATTGGCTCAAATATCGCTTCTGAAATCGGAACAATGCGTGTTACTGAGCAAATAGATGCTTTAGAAATAATGGGGGTTAATTCTCTCAGTTATTTGGTACTTCCTAAAATTATTGCAGCAGTTTTATTTTTTCCAGTATTGATTATTTTTTCTATGGTCTTAAGTATTTTTGGGGGCTGGATTTCATTACTATTGTCAGATTTATGTTCAACAGAAACTTATCTTCTAGGAATTAGAACAGATTTTAAAGTTTTTAATATCATTTATGCATTAACTAAAACTGTTGTATTTGGGTTTTTAATAGCCTCTATAGCTTCATTTTACGGTTATTTTGTTAAGGGTGGAGCAATCAATGTAGGAAGGGCATCTACACAAGCTGTTGTAATTAGCAGCATTTGTATTCTAATAGCGAATTTTATTTTAACTCAAATGATTCTCTTGTAATGATAGAGATTAATACTATTTCAAAATCGTTTGCTAATCAGAAAGTTCTGTCGGATATTTCGGCTGTTTTTGAAACTGGAAAAGTAAATTTAATTATTGGTGAATCAGGAAAAGGAAAATCTGTGTTGGCAAAATGCATGGTAGGATTACTTGAGGTTGATAGTGGTAAAGTTTTGTTTGATGGAAGAGATTTTATTGCAATGGATCGTGAAGGTAGAACAACTCTAAGGGAAGAAATTGGAATGCTTTTTCAAGGTGCTGCTTTATTTGATTCAATGACTGTTGAGGATAATATAATGTTTCCTTTAAGTATGTTTACTAATATGACAAAGGCCGAAAAGCTTGCACGTGTTAATTTTTGTTTGGAACGTGTAAACTTATCAGGACGCAATAATTTGTTTCCTTCAGAATGCAGTGGTGGAATGCAAAAAAGAATTGGTATCGCTCGTGCAATTTCAATGAATCCTAAGTATTTATTCTGTGATGAGCCGAATTCTGGACTTGATCCAAAAACTTCAATTTTGATTGATGCTCTTATCAAAGACATTACTACTGAATATAAGATTACTACGATTGTAATAACACACGATATGAGCAGCGTTATAGAAATTGGCGACAATGTGATTTTTCTTCACGATACAAAAAAATGGTGGCAAGGAGATAATAAGTCAATAATCACTACAGATAATCCTGAAGTTTTAAGTTTTGTATATGCTTCAGAATTCATGAAAGAAGTTAGAGCATCAATGCTTGAAAACCGTGGTTAAATGTTAATAGTGTCTTGCATTTTAAAAAAAATAATTTTATATTTGCAACCCGAATTAGAATAGAAATAATCTAATTCTCAGTCTATTTTAACGAAAGTAGACTTAAAATAAAAATTGCGGGTGTGGTGAAATTGGTAGACACGCCAGACTTAGGATCTGGTTCCGAGAGGTGTGCGGGTTCGAGTCCCTCCATCCGCACTATTAGGTCTCGTTTTTAGAACGAGGCCTTTTTTTTTAGCGTAAATGTAAAAAAAGTAATAAAAATGAATGTTTTTCGTGAAAATAATGATGCATTGAATGCTGTTTTAACAGTAAAAATAAATCCTGATGATTACCAAAATAAAGTAAAAGCGGCATTAGAAAAGTACAGAAAAACCGCAAAAATACCTGGTTTTCGCCCTGGAAATGTACCTTTTTCATTTGTTCAAAAACAATATGGGAAATCTGTTTTAGCTGAAGAATTAAATAAAATTTGCAGTGAAGCTTTGTATAATTTTATATCAGAAAATAAATTAGAAGTTCTCGGAAATCCAATTCCAAAAGCGGATTATACTGTTGTTGGTGATTTTGAAAATCCGAGCGATTTTGAGTTTGCTTTTGAAATTGGTCTTTCTCCCTTTTTTGATCTTCCAATAAGTTCAAGGACAAATTTCGATTACCCAGTTGTAAAAATCGATAAAGCCTTAGTTGATAAGCAAGTTGAAGATCTTCGCAGACGCTACGGAAAACTTATTTCAGTTTCTGTAGTTGGAGAAAAAGATATGGTAATTGGAAAATTTGAGGAATTAAATGAAAGTGGTGTAATAAAAGAAAATGGAATCAGTCATTCAAGTACTATTTCTTTAGAATTCTTAGATGATAAAAAAATATGCCAGCTTTTTATAGGTAAGGAAGTGAATGATTGTCTAGAAATAGATCCTTCAAAGGTTTCTAAAGGAGATAAAGATAAAGCAAGTCTTCTCGGGATTTCCGAAAGTGAGCTAGTTGGTTTAACAGACCGTTTCAAATTTACTGTCACCGAGATAAAGAAAATGGAGATGGCTGACTTAGATACTGAGTTATTTAACAAGTTATTTGCAAATGGAGAAGTTAGTTCTGAAGAAGAATTAAGAAATCGTGTGTCTTCAGATTTAGAAAAGATGTTTGCTGGCGATTCAGAAAGAATTTTAACAAGAGATGTCTATAATTATTTACTTGAGGAGACGAATATGAATTTCCCAAAAGATTTTTTGAGACGTTGGATAAAACTTTCTTCTGAAAAACCGGTTACAGATGAAGAAATAGATACTGAATTCGAAGCCTACCTAAAATCTTTAAAATGGCAATTAATTCAAACGCGTATTTTTAAAGACAATAATATTCAAGTTTCGCAAGAGGATGCATTAAATCACACCAAAGGTCTACTAATTGGAAATTATGCACAATATGGAATGCCTGCACCTGATGATGCTGAATTAGTTGAAACCGCAAAACGATTGCTTACAAATAAAGAACAAGCAAATACCATTTACGATCAATTGGCAGAGAAAAAATTAACGGATTACTTTAAGTCAACTGTAAATTTAAAGACGAAAGAAGTTTCCTACGATGATTTTGTTGCAATAGCATCAAAATAGCACTGATTTTCTGAAATTTTATAGTACATTTATGAACATAAACTGATTTATAATTGTTAGTCTAACAAGAAAAAAGAATTAATTATAACAATAAAAAAATAAAAAACATGGCAACTTTAGTAGGAAAACAATTTCCAGATATCACGGTTAAAGCAATTGACGAAATGGGAGATGCATTTCAAATAAATGTATTAGATCAAGCGGCAGACAATAACAAAAAAGTACTTCTATTTTGGTATCCAAAAGATTTTACCTTTGTTTGTCCAACTGAAATTCATGCTTTTCAAGAGATTTCTGCTGAATTGGAAAAACGCAATACAATCTTAATTGGCGCTTCTTGTGATACAGCAGAAGTTCATTTCGCTTGGTTAAATACAGCAAAAGAAAATGGTGGAATTGAAGGTGTTAAGTTCCCATTAATTGCAGATTCTACTCGTGTTTTAGCATATGAGTTAGGTATTTTGGATTATGATATGTACGATGAAGAAGAAGAGGATATGGGTGGCGACAATGTTCCTTACCGTGCCACTTATCTAATCGACGAAAAAGGTCAGGTTTTTCATGAATCAGTCAACCATTTTCCAATTGGTAGAAATGTCCAAGAATACATTCGATTAATTGACGCTTTTACACATGTTCAAACGCATGGAGAAGTTTGTCCTGCTAATTGGGATGAAGGAAAAGATGCTATGGATGCAACTCGTTCTGGTGTTGCTGAATATTTAAGTAAAAACTAATTTATGTTTCTCGATCTTTCTGAAGATAATCTTGGTGAACTTTTAATTCAAAACTCTCTCGTAATGGTTCAATACGGAGCAACTTGGTGTGGCAATTGTAAAATTACGAAGCCAAAATTTAAAAGAATGGCTGAAGAAAATCCTTCAATAGCATTTTATTATATTGATGCAGAAAAACTTCCGAATTCTAGAAAATTTGCTAATGTAAGTAACCTTCCAACTTTTGCAGCTTTCAAAAATGAAAAATTAGTAAATGAAGCTCAAGGAAATAAAATAGAAACAATTCAAGCAGTTTTAGATGCGCTTACCACTCATTAAACATATCGTAAGTTATATTCAAGAAAATGACGAGGATTTCGTCATTGAAACAATTGAGACGCTTGAAAATTTAATCGAAGCTCCAGGACTTAAAGACGAGGAGTTAGACGTAATTGGTGAATTGCTTTCTAATTATTCAGGTGCTCTTGAAGTTCACAATGAAATTAAAAGTGGTGCTTCTCAACGAGATGCATTGAATAATTTCATGAAAAGAGTTACCGGCTCCATCGACTAAAGCTCTCTTATTTTGTTCTTAAATCCTAAATTTTAGTCTGCTATTCAGATATACTGAGTATTTTAGCATTCAAAATAACTAGTAAAAGTAATGTCCGATTTATTATCAAAATTAGAAGCCATTCATTTTCGCTTTGTAGAGGTTGGAACAATGATCACTGATCCTGAAATTATTTCAAATATGGATCGATATGTAAAGTTAAATAAGGAATATAGAGATCTTGAAATTTTAGATGATCGTTATAAAGAATACCGAAATCTTATTGAAAATATCAAAAGCTCTAGAGAATTACTTATAACTGAGACGGATTCTGAAATGCGGGAGATGGCAAAAGAGGAAATTGATGTATTGGAACAGAATCGTCCTCTTATGGAAGATGAGATCAAATTATTACTCATTCCAAAAGATCCAGAAGATGATAAAAATGCAATTATTGAACTCCGTTCAGGAACAGGTGGAGATGAAGCTTGTATTTTTGTGGAAGATATTTTTAGAATGTATACCATGTTTTTTAAAGAAATAGGGTGGAACTACGAAATAATAAATTCATCTGAAGGTTCTGTTAAAGGATATAAAGAGATTTCAATGAGCATAGCTGGTGACGGAATATATGGGATGTTGAAGTTCGAATCTGGAGTTCACCGAGTTCAAAGAGTTCCTGAAACAGAATCGCAAGGCCGCGTTCATACTTCTGCTATAACAGTTGCTGTCTTACCAGAAGCAGAAGAAGTCGATTTTAACCTCGATATGAACGATGTTCGAAAAGATACCTTTCGTGCTTCAGGTGCCGGAGGTCAGCATATCAATAAAACAGAATCTGCAATTCGTCTTACTCATATTCCAACAGGAGTTGTTGTTGAATGTCAAGATGGTCGTTCACAACATAAAAATTTAGCGCAAGCAATTTCAGTTCTTCGTTCACGCTTGTACCAAGCAGAGCTTGATCGTGTTCACAACGAACGAGCCGCACATAGAAAAACACTTGTTTCAACGGGAGATCGTTCTGCTAAAATACGTACTTACAATTACCCTCAAGGAAGAATTACAGATCATCGAATTAATAAAACTATGTATAATCTAAGTTCATTTATGAATGGTGATTTGCAAGAAATGATTGACGCCTTGAAAATGGCTGAAAATGCAGAGAAATTAAAAGGATAACATGACAAAAATAGAACTTATTCAACAAATTAGGACAAAAAAATCCTTTCTGTGTATTGGTTTAGATCCTGATTTATCTAAAATCCCTCAACATTTATTAGATTCTGAAGATCCAATTTTTGAATTTAATAAAGTTATTATTGATGCAACAAATGACCTTTGTGTTGCATACAAGCCGAACCTTGCATTTTACGAGTGTTATGGTTCAAAGGGTTGGAATTCCTTTGAAAAAACGGTTAATTATATCCCAAAAGATTGTTTTATTATTGCTGATGCAAAGCGTGGCGATATTGGAAATACATCTCGGTATTATGCTAAAACTTTTTTTGAAACTTATTCATGTGATGCTGTAACTGTTGCTCCATATATGGGTTCGGATAGTGTTTTGCCATTCCTTGAGAATCCTGGAAAATGGCTTGTGTTATTAGCTTTAACATCCAATGATGGTGCTTCAGATTTTCAATTTCAAGAAATGAAAGATGGTCGAAAACTATACGAAAGTGTTATTGAGAAATCAATGAATTGGGGGACTGATGAATCTTTAATGTTTGTTGTTGGTGCAACAAAGGCAAAGGAAATAGAGAAAGTAAGAAAATTAGCACCCAATCATTTTTTCTTAGTGCCAGGAGTTGGTGCTCAAGGTGGAAAATTAGAGGATGTGGTTAAATACGGCTCAAATAATGAATGTGGATTACTCGTAAATTCTTCGCGTGGAATTATTTATGCAAGCAATGGAGTAGATTTTGGCTATGAAGCAAGAAAAGAAGCTTTAAATATACAAATAGAGATGGCATTGTATGTCGAGCAATTCAACTGGTGAGTTTACTTTGTCGCTAAGTCCCTGTTTTCTTTTTGTTGAAGGCTACCATAAGCATCACAATTTGCTGATTTTTTAGCGCCGCAAGATGCTAAGACAACTGAAACAAAAGCGATAATTAAAATAATGGAGAATTTATTTTTCATTTCGAACTAGTTTATTGAGTATTTAATCTAATATTAATAACAATTACATTATAAAGTTACAATTAAATTCTATAAAGGATGTTAATCAATAAAAATACATTTCCACGAGCTATTGTTTAAAATGAAATTGTTATTCCTCTTTTTTTTCATATTTTTTTTAACTTTTTTCTTTTTTGGTCAAAGTATTCAAGTTCATTATACCCTATTGAATAATACATCTCTCAAAAAAAATAATGATTTTAAGCCATTTGAAATTAAAAAGATTGAGGAGTTAAATAGTATTTTAGAAAACAATAAATATCAGTGGTTAGAAAAAGGGTATTATTTAGCATCTTTTAAACCACTTTATGTATCTTCCACTGAAATTGAGGTACTTGTTGAAATTGGCTCTCATTTTCCAAATGTTGCCATTGTAATAAATGATTCAATAAAGTCTCAACTAAGGTCTTTTGGCATTGAAAACATACCAAAAAACTCACTGAAAACTAGTCCGTCTCTTTTTAAGCTCTTTATTGACAAGACGCTTAAAGCATACGCAAATAATGGATATCCATTTGCACAGGTTTTTTTTGCTGAACAGGAAATAATTGAGCAGCAAATTCAAATTCAGATGAATATTTCAAGCGGAAAATTTTATAGGTTTTCGGATATTATTGTAAAAGGTGACTCAAGTATTTCTAAGAGCACTGTTCAAAATCTTATTGGGATTAAAATTAATGATATTTATAGCGAAGAAAAAATATCAAGTATAGATCGAATTTTACAGCAAACAAATTTTATAAACGTTCTAAAAAAATCAGAACTTCTTTTCACTGAAAATGGAGTTGAATTATATGTTTATTTAGAAAATCAAAAAATGAGTTCTATGAATGGTGCTGTAGGACTCCAACCAAACCCCAAATCACAAAAAATAGGGCTTACTGGAGATGTTCAAATTAAATTGCAAAATGTTTTTAAAAAAGCAGAGTTAATCGATCTTAATTGGCGAAGTATTGAGCCACAAACACAAGCACTACAGGCTAAATTGAATTATCCTTTTTTATTTAAATCACCATTTGGAATAGATTTAAAATTCAATCTTTATAAGCGTGATTCTACATTTCTAGATTTAAAATCTTTTATAGGTATTCAGTATTCATTCAAGAATAACGTTCAGCTGAAAGGTTTTTATCAAGTTAATTCCTCTGAAATCTTAAGTAAGACTCCAAATCCTTCATCTTTGTTTTCTTATTTAGCTCCCATTAAACTAAATTCATACGGATTATCTCTTCAATATAAACGCATAAATTTTTTACCTAATCCAAGTAAAGGTTTTTCATTATTTATTGAAACATCAATAGGCAATAGAACTATAAAAAAAGATAATACTATACTTGAAAAATCTTATGTTTACAAAAGTATTTTTCAGTATGTAAGCTATATTCCAATTACAAAGAGAAACATCATTAAAGTTGGTGTAAATTTCGAAAGTTATACTAGTTCTAGCATATTTCAAAATGAACGTTATAGATTTGGTGGTTTAAACTCCCTTCGTGGTTTTAATGAGGAAGAATTATTTGCAAGTACAAAGTTGATTACAAGTCTTGAATACAGATTTTTATTAGATAAGAATTCAAATGCTTTTATTTTTTACGATCAGGGAATTTATGAGGATAATACTCTGACCTACAAGATAGACAATCCATTTGGGGTAGGAGCAGGTATTTCTTTTGGTTCAAGAATAGGAATTTTTTCAATTTCGTATTCTCTAGGAAAACAAGAGAATAATCCATTCGAATTTCGAAATGGAAAAATTCATTTTGGTTACATTACTTATTTTTAAAATTGACTTAAAAAAAAGCCGCTGAGAGTATTCCATGAACCATTTTTTTTGGGCTCAATCCAAGCATAAAACCCAAACTGCTTCACATTTTTTGGTTTTTTATTTTTTCTAACTTATCAAAATGTATTTTGAACGTCATTAAAAATAAAAAACCCATTTCCTTTTGGAAATGGGTTTCTTTTGTGATCCCGCTGGGATTCGAACCCAGGGCCCATACATTAAAAGTGTATTGCTCTACCAGCTGAGCTACGGAATCGTTGATTTTAAGGGTGCAAATATACTCATATAATTTTAGTAGTGCAAAGTATTAATACCTAAATTTGAATTTATTTCTAATCGTAACTCAAGTCATTGATTGCTAAGAATACTCATAAGATGAAGAAGCATATATTTCTAATTGGATTCATGGGGAGTGGTAAATCTTCCATTGGAAAACACCTTGCCGAATTGAAAAATCATTCTTTTTTAGATACTGATTTACTGATTGAAGAAAAAATCCAACAGAACCTAAAAGATTTCATGCTTGAAAGTGGAGAAATTTCTTTTAGACTTTTAGAAAGAGAAGTCCTAAAAGAAGTTATTGCTTCACAACAGAAATCAGTAGTTGCAACAGGTGGCGGTTTGCCTTGTTTTGAAGAAAATACAAAGCTCTTGATAGAGAATGGGATTCTTGTTTTTATTGATACACCCGAAGAGGTTTTGTTTAATCGTCTTTTAAATGATGATTCTCGCCCATTGATTGAGAATTTGAATGAAACTGAATTAAAGAAGTATATATCTGTCAAATTAGCTGAAAGACGTCCGTTTTACGAGCAAGCAAGTATCAAAATTAATGGCGATAAATCAATCAACGAAATTTGTACAGAAATCAATGAAAAGTTAAAGCTTCTTGAGTCCTAATTTTTCTCGAAGGTAGAATCCTGTTGAATTTCCGTCTAAAGCTGCTAACTCTTCAGGTGAACCTTCAAATAAAATATAGCCGCCTTTATCTCCACCAACTGGACCTAAGTCGACAATGTAATCTGCACATTTTATAACTTCCATGTTGTGCTCAATAACAAGAATTGAATGTCCTTTATCGATTAGAGCATTAAAAGCGATAACCAATTTTTCGATGTCATAAAAATGCAAGCCGGTAGTTGGTTCATCAAAAATAAATAGGGTAGAGGGAGCATTGTTTCCTTTCGATAGAAAAGATGCTAATTTAACCCTTTGCGCTTCACCGCCGCTCATTGTACTTGAAGATTGTCCAACTTTTAAGTAAGACAAGCCAACATCAACTAATGGTTGAATTTTATCAACAATCTTTTGGTCCAAGCGATCTGTTCCAGCTTTAAAAAATGCTAAAGCATCGGCTAAATTTGTTTCCAAAAGTTCATAAATTGACTTTCCACGGTATTCAATTTCTAATGTTTCAGACTTATAGCGTTTCCCTTTACATGTTTCACAGGTCAAATGAACATCCGCCATAAATTGCATCGCAACAGTAATTGTTCCTTCTCCTTCACACATTTCACAGCGTCCACCTTCAACATTAAAACTAAAAAACCCAGGTTTGTAACCTCGCATTTTAGCAAGAGCTTGGCGCGAATAAAGTTCCCGGATATCATCAAATGCTTTCACATACGTAATTGGATTACTTCTCGATGATTTACCAAGTGGGTTTTGATCTATAAATTCCACGAGGTTTATCGCTTTTAAATCTCCAGTAAGACCGTTAAATTTTCCAATTAATTCACTGCTCAAACCCAATTCTTTTCTAAGAGCAGGATAAAGAATAGAACGGACTAGAGTAGACTTTCCGGAACCAGAAACACCCGTAAAACACACCAAACTATTCAATGGAATCTTTAAATCGAAGTTCTTTAAATTAAATTGGCGAGCTCCTTGAATTAGAAGTTTATTTTTTGTGACCCTTCGCTTTTTTGGAACAGGAATTTCTCGAAGTCCCATTAAATATTCTGCAGTTAGACTTTCTTTTGCATCTTTAAGTTGAGAAAAGGAGCCTTGAAAAACGACTTCTCCACCAAAAACTCCAGCTTTCGGGCCAATATCAATAATTTGATCAGCGGCTTTCATTACTTCTTCCTCGTGCTCAACAATTATTACAGTATTTCCCAGTAATTTTAACTCTTGGAGTACGCTAATCAGACGGGCTGTATCTTTCGGATGTAAGCCAATTGATGGCTCATCTAAAACATAAATAGAGCCAACCAAACTACTCCCTAATGATGTTGCTAAATTTATCCTTTGTGATTCACCTCCTGAAAGTGAATTTGCAGCACGATTAAGTGTTAAATAACCCAGTCCAACATCTAATAAAAATCTGAGTCGTGACTGAATTTCAGGTAAAATTCGATTTGCAAGTTGCGTTTCGTACTTATCTAATTTCAAAGAATTGAAAAAATTAAAACATTCATCTAATGGAAGTAAAACACATTCTTGAATTGACATACCATTAATTTTGACAAATGCAGCATCGCCTCTTAAGCGTGTTCCATGGCATTCGTGGCAGCTTGTTTTTCCGCGATACCGCGAAAGTAAAACACGGTATTGAATTTTATACGTTTGACTTTCTAGAAATTTAAAAAAGCGCTGTAAACCAGTAAAATATTGGTTCCCTTTCCATAATATCTGAATTTGTTCTTCAGTCAAATCATCGATTGGTCTATGGATTGGAAAATCAAATTTCTTAGCGTTTAAAATTAGTTCGTTAAGGTATTCCCCCATTGTATCGCCTCTCCAAGGAGCAATTGCACCCTCAAAAACACTAAGCTTTCGGTTTGGAAAAACCAGTTCCTCATCTATTCCTAGAATTTGCCCGTATCCTTCACAGGTTTTGCAGGCTCCAACAGGATTGTTAAAAGCAAAAAAATGCGAACTTGGCTCCTGAAATACTTGTCCGTCTAATTCAAAACGATTGTTAAACCATTTGATTTTATTCGTTTCGGGATCTAAAATCCCACAACTTCCGTTTCCTTCAGCAAAAGCAATAGAAATAGAATCCGTAGCACGCGAAATAGCTCCATCATCTGAGAAATCAGTTTGAATACGGTCAATAACCAAGAGGGTGTCTGCTGGTATCTTGCGCTCTAAATTATCTTCAATTAAATGAAAAGAATTAGAATAGTAAATTCTAGTAAAGCCTTGTTTATAAATAATTTGAATTATTTTATCTAAACTATTATTTAAAGTAATATTTAAGGGGCAGACAATAGCAATTTTAGTTTCTTTCTTTAGCGAATGTAAATACTCCATACAATCTGTAACACTGTGTTTTTTTACAGTATTTCCTGAAATTGGGGAAATTGTTTTTCCGATTCTCGCATAAAGTAATTTGAGATAATCATAAATTTCTGTTGTCGTACCAACGGTTGAGCGAGGATTACTGGTAATTACCTTTTGCTGAATCGCAATGGAAGGTGAAAGTCCTTTGATGAAGTCAACTTCAGGTTTATTTAATTTCCCTAAAAATTGTCGTGCATAAGAAGACATGCTTTCAATAAAACGGCGTTGTCCTTCAGCATAAATAGTATTGAAAGCCAAACTAGATTTGCCAGAGCCTGAAACTCCTGTTATCACCGTAATTTTTCCGTGAGGTATATTTACTGAAAGATTCTTCAGGTTATGAACTTTTGCTCCCTTAATTTCTATTTCTTGCTTCACCGTACAAATTTAACAAGTGAAAGAGAATGCTGTTCAGAATTAACAAAAGAAATTCATTTTAAATCTCTAAAATAATGAATCCACATTTTATCCTTATTTTTGGTAAAAAACATAAGAAGAATGCAAAAAAACAATCGAACTCCAAATCTAATTGAAGCGCTTATTCCGATAATTATTTTAATTGCTTTATTGTCCTTGAATGTAATAATATACAAAGATTCAGCAACTTATGGCCCAAATCAAATTGCATTAATAGTAGGAGCAGTTGTTGCTGCATTAATTGGATTTAAACTCGGTTACACTTGGGAACAGATTCAAAAAGGAATGGTAAAAAGCATCAATTCAGCCATGTCAGCAATCCTCATTCTATTAATCATTGGGGCTTTAAGCGGTACTTGGATGATATCTGGCGTCGTTCCAACTATGATTTATTATGGACTTCAATTGATGCACCCAAGTTATTTTCTTTTGGCTGCCTGCATTATCTGCTGTATTGTTTCTTTAGCCACCGGAAGTTCTTGGAGCACTGTTGCTACTGTTGGAGTTGCTTTATTGGCAATTGGAACTGTAATGGGTGTACCACTTGGAATGTGTGCAGGAGCGATTATATCAGGTGCTTATTTTGGAGATAAAATGTCGCCTTTATCTGACACTACAAATCTTGCGCCGGCGATGGCTGGAGGTGATTTATTTACACATATTCGCTACATGATGTATACGACTATTCCAACTTTGATTATCACGTTTATAATTTTCGGAATACTCGGTTTTTATATTAATCCTGGAAACAACCAACAAGGAGTGAATGACTTACTTAAAGCAATGGATTCTAAATTTTATATTTCTCCCATCTTATTTCTTGTTCCTTTGGCAGTTTTTGGTTTAATAGCATTAAAAGTAGATGCCTTGCCCGCTTTATTTGTTGGGGCAGTTTTAGGAGGTGTTGTCGCTTGCTTTGCTCAACCTCAATTGATAAAAGAAATTTCTGGAACTACTGGTAATTATGCAACAGCTGCTTACAAAGCAGTTTTGCAAGCAATGACTGGTGAAGTTAAGATTCAAACAAATAATGAAAGTATCAGTAAATTATTAAGTACTCGAGGAATGTTTGGTATGCTGAATACAATTTGGTTGGTATTGTGCGCTATGTGTTTTGGTGGCGCGATGGAAGTTTGTGGTTTATTAAAAAAGATAACGCAAACTGTTATGCGAAAAGTAGAATCAACGGGAAGTTTAATTGCAACTACTGCTGGAACTTGTGTCTTTTTTAATGCAACTGCATCCGACCAATATTTAGCAATTGTCGTTCCAGGAAGAATGTTTGCAAAAGAGTTTCGGGATCGTGGTTTAAAACCAGAAAATCTAAGTCGAACCTTAGAAGATTCTGGAACTGTAACTTCTGTTCTTTTTCCATGGAATACTTGTGGAGCTGCTCAAGCAAGTGTTTTAGGTGTTGCTACCGGAACTTATTGGATGTACTGCTTCTTTAATTTGCTTAGTCCTTTAATGACCGTTTTTTATGCTTACATGAACATTAAAATCAAGCGATTTACGCCAGAAGAAATGGAGGAAATGGCGAAAAAAGATGTGCTTGAGAAAAATTAAAGTCCAAGATTTAATTCAATTCCAAGGATAAAATTATGGATGATTTTAATATGAATTTCTTGCGCTCGATCAGCAAACTCAGAGTAGGGGGCACGAATTTCTAAATCTGCAAGTCCTGCTAATTTCCCGCCGTCTTTTCCAGTCAGAACAATCGTCTTTAATCCTTTCTTTTTTGCTTCTTCTATTGCTAGTATTACATTTTTTGAAGAACCAGAAGTTGAAATTCCAAGTAAAACATCACCTGATTGACCAATAGCTTCGATGTAGCGCGAAAAAACAAAGTCGTAACCAAAATCATTCGCAACACAAGAAATATGTGAGGGGTCAGAAATTGAAAGCGCTGCTAAACCTCTACGATTATTGCGAAAGCGCCCACTTAATTCTTCAGCAAAATGCATGGCGTCGCACATTGATCCACCATTTCCACAGCTTATGATTTTATTTCCAGCTTTTAAAGCAGTACACATCATCTCAATTGCAGTCTCAATTTTTTCAAAATTTTCAGTATTTTGAAATTGACTAAGAATGAGTTGTGCCTCTTCAAATTGCTTTTTAATTTCAGATTTTAAGTCCATAGAAATTTATTATTAAGCGAAATTAAACATTTACTAGCTTGAATTAAGTCTAATCTTGAAAATGTTATTCTATGAGAACAAAATAGTTAAACTATCTGTTTTATTTATATGTATCAACTTAAGCGCAAACAATTTGTAAAAACAGACCTGAAAACCTGTTGGGATTTCTTTTCTTCCCCTCAAAATTTAAAACGAATTACTCCTCCATACATGGGTTTTAACATAAAATTCGACCTGCCAGAAAAAATGTATGAAGGACTTATGATTGAATATTCTGTTAAGCCAGTTTTAGGAATTCCAATGACCTGGATTACGGAAATAAAAACGGTGAAGGACAATTTATTTTTTGTTGACGAACAGCGAAAAGGGCCCTATAAAATATGGCATCACGAACACCATTTCAAAGAAGTTGAAGGAGGAGTGGAAATGACAGATATAGTATCTTATGAATTACCATTGGGAATTCTTGGGGAATTTGCTCATGCACTTTTTGTAAAAAAGCAATTAGAAGGAATTTTCAATTTCCGAATAAAAATGGTCGATGAAATTTTTGCTTAACATTCTTTTTGAATTTTAATCAAATTAATCGGTATTGAATTATTAATTTTGGGGCTATGTCAGAGGTGGTAATAAAAGTTGAGAAATTAGCCAAGAATTTCGGTTCATTTGAAGCGGTTCGCGATGTCTCCTTTACCGTAAATAAAGGCGATGTCTTTGGATTTCTCGGTCCAAATGGTGCAGGAAAAAGCACAACAATTCGCTGCTTACTTTCACTTATTAGATTGAATGCTGGAACTATCCAAATGTTTGGTAAAAGTTATGCTACTCATCGCAACGAAATACTTTCAAAAATTGGAAGCATTATTGAAAAACCAGATTTCTATAACTATTTGTCTGCTCAAAAAAATTTAGAGATTTTTGCTCGGATTTCTGGGGCTACAGTTTCAACGAAAGAAATTCATGAAATGTTAGAATTTGTAGGTTTAGGCGGCAGAGGTAAAGATAAAACAAAGGGTTTTTCTCATGGCATGAAACAGCGCTTAGGAATCGCACAAACCTTGTTGCATAAACCAGAATTAATCATTTTAGATGAGCCGACAACTGGTTTAGACCCGCAGGGAATTATCGAAATTAGAAATCTTATTTTACGATTAAAAAACGAGCAAAATAAAACCATTTTACTATCCTCGCATCAACTTTCTGAAATCGAATTAATTGCAAATAGAATGGTAATCATTACGAAAGGGAAGTCATTGGTAGAAGGAAATGTGCAAGAATTACTAAACGCACAAGAATTGACAGTGAGATTGGAATTATCTGATGTAAACAAAGCAATTCCTTTAATTCAACAGCATTTTGCAAATGTAGAAATCACTCGTATAAATGAAGTTGAAATTTCACTGAGCATAGAAAAACAACAAGTTCCCCACCTTAATAAAATGTTAGGTGATAATAACATTCTTGTTTATGCTTTAGAGCCAAAACGAAAATTAGAAGATTTTTTCATGAAAATAGTTCAGTCTTAAAATGTTACTTAAAAATATCTACAACGAATTTATTAAGATTCTTGCAAAACCAAGAAGTTACATAGGAATTGGTGCATTAACATTGTTGATTTGTATTATTTTATTTGCAATGAAAGCTGATGGTTCTTCTTTTATATCCTTTGTAACATCTTCTTTTGAACAAACACTTTCATTCAATGGCACTATTTTAAATGGAAATTTAATCGCTTTCATTATTCTTCAAATGCTAATTGTCCATATTCCATTATTAGTTGCTTTAGTGACAGGTGATTTAATTTCTGGGGAAGCAGCCATGGGAACTGTAAGAATGTTGGCAACTAAACCAATTTCTCGAACAAAGATTGTAATATCAAAGTTTATAGCGGGTGCGGTTTACACTTTTATTCTTACCCTTTGGCTTATTTTTCTATCGCTTTTTGTTTCCAAGTTTATCTTTGGATCTGGAGATTTAATTGTTCTAAATAGTGAGGGCTTAGTTATTTTAAAAGAACAAGATATTCTTTGGCGTTATGGCTTAAGTTTCATTGTTGCCTTTTTGTCTCTTTTAACAGTTTCTTCAGTTTCAATTTGCTTTTCAGCTTTTGCGGAGAATTCAATAGGTCCGATTGTTTCAACAATGGCAGTTATTATCTTATTTACAATAATTGGCTCAATGGAAGTTTCTGTTTTCCAAAATATTAAGCCCTTTTTATTTACAACTCATATGGCATCTTGGAGAAGTTTCTTTGAAGATCCTGTGCCGTATTCTAAAATCTTTAATTCAATTATTATACTAGTAGTTCACAATGTTATACTTGTGTCCATTGCAATTTTTAAATTCAATAAAAAAGACATCACTTCCTAATGAAAAAACTCCTTTTTCTTTCACTTTTTTTTATTCAAGTTACTTCCTTTTCGCAAGAGGCAAACCAATTACTCGAAAGAGTAGTTGCAAAAATCACGAGTGTTAAAGATTATTCTGTTGACGCATCAATAAAGACAGATATACCATTCATCAAGATATTGCCGGTTAAAGCAAAGATATATTTCAAGCAAAAAGATAAATTTAAAATTGTTTCTAAAGGAATTGTGATCCTTCCAAAACAGGGGTTTACAGATGTAAATACTTTTTTAAGCAAAACAAATTCATACATGGCTGTTGATGGCGGTACAAAAATGATCGGTGAATTGAAAACCTCATTGATTACGGTTATTCCAACAAGTGAAAACAGCGAATTTGTTCTTGCGAAATTGTGGATAGACCCAAAAAATGCAGTGATTATTTCATCTCAAATTACTACCCGATCTAGCGGCACTGTAAATGTCGACTACTTTTATAGCTCAGAACTTGCTTTTGGACTTCCAAGTGAATTAATTTTTGAAATTGACATTAAGAAATTTAAAATGCCAAAAAGCGTAGCTGCTGATATCAATAACTATAAACCAAAAGACAAATCAAAAAAGAAAAACGAAAATAAAAAAGGAATTATCACAATAAAATTATCTAATTACATCATAAATAAAGGAATTAATGATGCGATTTTTGAGAAAAAGTGATTTTCAAAAAAAAGCTATTTTTACTAAAATTTAAAAATGGAATTTGATATAGCGATTATTGGTGGGGGAATAGTTGGAGCAGCTACATTTTATCAACTTCAGAAGAAAAATCCAACTTTAAAAATTGCCTTATTCGAAAAGGAAAATATCCTAGCAAAGCACCAAACAGGTCACAATTCTGGTGTGCTTCATTCTGGCTTATATTATAAACCAGGTTCTCTAAAAGCAAAAAATTGCATAGAAGGGAAACGAGAGATGATTGCTTTCGCAAAAGAATATGGCATTGCACACGATATTTGCGGAAAGGTTGTTGTGGCATCGAATCAACAAGAAATAGTTCGCTTGGAAAAAATCCATCAAACTGGTATCGAAAATAAAATAGATGATATTGAACGGATTTCTTCAGATCAAGTGAAAGAAATTGAACCTTTTGTTGAATGTCTTTCAGGTCTTTGGGTTCCGTCTACAGGAATTATTGATTTTATTTCAGCCACAAAAAAAATGATTGAATTAGCCCTTGCACTTCAAGCTGAAAGTCGCTTATTCCTTGCTCATGAAGTAATTTCAATTACAAGAAATGAAGATGAGACAACAATACATACAAATAAAGGGGAATTCACCTCAAAATTCATAGTTTTTTGCTCTGGACTTCAAGCAGATAGAATGGCGAAAAAAGACGGTTTAAAACTAAAGGAGAAGATTGTTCCATTTCGAGGTGATTATTACGAATTAGCAGCACAAGCACAGTACAAGGTCAAAAATCTTATTTACCCAGTTCCAGATCCCGCATTTCCATTTTTAGGTGTTCATTTTACAAGAATGGTTGGGGGAGGAGTGGAGTGTGGTCCAAATGCTGTATTCTCCTTTAAAAGAGAAGGTTACAACAAAACAGATTTCTCTTTTAAAGATAGTTTTGACGCACTTTCATACCGTGGAACTTGGAAGTTGTTTCTAGGAAATATATCCTACGGCATCAACGAATATCGTCGTGCTTTTTCAAAAAAAATGTTTTTAAAATCATTACAGCAGATGATTCCATCTTTGACAATGGATGATATTGAACCTGGTAGAGCAGGAGTGAGGGCGCAATTACTTTCCCAAAATGGTGATACGCGCGATGACTTTAGAATTGAGCACCAAGGAAACGCAATTCATGTTTTAAATGCACCTTCACCTGCAGCAACTGCATCACTAGCAATTGGAAAATATATTGCGCTTGAAGCAGAGAAGAAATTTGGCTTAAAATAGAATGTAAATTTATTCTTCTGTCAATTGCTTTTGATAAAGCTCCGCATAATAACCTTTGGACTTTAGAAGAGTTTCGTGTGTTCCTTCTTCAATAACTTCTCCCTGATCGATAACAATTATGTAATTTGCATTTCGAATTGTTGATACTCGGTGACTAACAATGATAGTTGTTAAATTTTGCTTCAAGTGCCTTAAATTTGATAAAATAATTTCTTCTGTTTCAGTATCAACTGCAGACAAGCAATCGTCTAGTAATAATAAACTAGGATTTCGTAATAAGGCACGTGAAATACTAATACGCTGCTTTTGCCCACCACTGAGATTGACACCGCGCTCTCCTAATAAGGTTTCAAACTTATCTGGAAATTCATCGATATTATGGTAAACGTGCGTTAATTCTGTAACTTTAACCAAGTCCTCACTTGAAACCTCACCATCTTTAACGCCAAATTTTAAATTGTTTGCAATCGTATCAGAAAAAAGAAAAACATCTTGAGGAACGACACCACATTGTTCGCGAAATGCATCCGTATTGATACTCTGAATCGATTTATTATCAATCAAAACAGATCCTGAAGCTGCATCGAATTGTCGCACTATTAAATCTAAAATAGTTGACTTTCCACTTCCTGTTTTTCCAATAATTGCTAAAGTATCTCCTTGTTTTATTTTAAAAGAAAGATTTTTTAGGGCTTGAATTCCAGTATTGTCATAAGTGAAATTTACATTTTTAAATTCAATTCCTCCTTTAAAGTCAAAATCAGAATGGTTTGTGTTGACAATTGTAGGTTCAGTTTCTAAAAATTCACTTATTCTCTTTTGCGAAGCTGCTGCTCTCTGAATAATTGATGTAACCCAGCCTAAACTTGCAAAAGGCCAAGTTAGATTATTTACAAAGAAAATGAATGCTACAATTCCACCCAAGGAAATTTGTTTGTCGTAGGTCATCAATCCACCCATATAAATAGCAATTAGAGTACTTATTCCAATTAAAAACATTATTGTAGGCATGAAAAGAGCATTGACTAAAACTAATTTCATGCTTTTGTTTTTGTATTCGTTTGCGGCATGCTCAAATTTACTGCCCATTTCAGTTTCACGATTGTAAGCTTTTATCACCCTGATTCCCGAAAATGTTTCCTGTGAAATGGTTGAAAGATTGGATTGTTCTTCTTGAACTTTCCTGCTCATTGTATTCATTTTACTTGAAACTCTGTATATCAAAAACGACATTAAAGGAAGTGGCATTAGCACAAATAAAGTAAGCTGAGGACTTATGTTCACCATTTGAACTATAATCATCGAAGAAAGGACAACTAAATTTATGGTATACATGATTCCAGGACCTAAATACATTCTCACTTGACTCACATCTTCAGAAATACGGTTCATTAAATCTCCCGTAGAATTCCGCTTAAAAAATCCTAAATCTAATTTTTGGTAATGTGCATAAATCTCATTTTTTAAATCAAATTCAATAAAACGAGACATTACAATGATCGTTTGACGCATTAAGAACAAGAAAAACCCTTTTCCAATGGATAATAAGATGTAAATACCACCAATTTTGTAAGATAGAAATAAAGCATCTTCATAGCCGCTTATGGTCGTGCTCCCCATTAAATCATCAACTGTAGATTTAACATACAAAGGCATTTGAACTCCAAAGTAATTACTGATAATTGTAAATAGAATACCGAATAAAAAACGCCATTTGTATTTAAAAAAATATTTATTCAAGTATTGAAGTGACTTCATTGATTATTTTCTAATTTTGCGCTGTTGAAATATGCTGCAAATGTAAGCATTCAGAACTAAAGTTAACGAACGATAAGATAAGTATGTCTGAAATAACAACTGAAATAGTGAACGATCTTTCCATGAATCCCGTGATCGGTCAAATGGCCAATATGGGTCACGAACAAATTCTTTTTTGTAATGATGCAGCAACTGGATTAAAAGCTATTATCGCTGTTCATAATACAGTTTTAGGGCCTGCACTAGGTGGAACAAGAGTTTGGGCTTACAACAACGAAATGGATGCCTTAAATGATGTTCTTCGACTTTCTCGCGGAATGACTTATAAAAATTCAATATCAGGATTAAATCTAGGAGGAGGGAAGGCCGTTATAATCGGTGATGCTAAAACCATTAAATCTGAGGCTTTATTTCGAAGATTTGGAAGGTTTGTAAATAGTTTAGCAGGAAATTACATTACAGCAGAAGATGTTGGCGTTTCTCCGATTGACATGACGCATGTAAACAAAGAAACAAATTACGTTGTTGGTTTACCCGGCAAAAGTGGTGATCCTTCGCCTGTAACTGCTTATGGCACTTACATGGGAATGAAAGCTTGCGCTAAAATCCAATATGGTTCTGATTCCTTAAATGGAAAAAAGATTGTTGTGCAAGGAGTAGGGCATGTTGGTGAATACCTCGTAGAATATTTGAAAAAAGAAAATGCAAGCGTTTACATTGCCGACATAAATTCAGAATCATTGAATCGAGTAGCTCAAAAATATGGAGCTCATATTATTGATAAAGATGATTTTTATGATTTTGATATGGATATTTATGCGCCCTGTGCTTTAGGTGCTACAATTAATGATGATACATTGAGTAGACTAAAATGTTCAATTATTGCTGGAGCGGCAAATAATCAATTAAAAGTGGAAGCTGTTCATGGCTTAGAAATAATGAAAAAAGGAATTATTTATGCTCCAGATTATGCAATCAATGCCGGTGGTGTAATAAATTGTTTTTCAGAAGTAAAAGGACTTCCAGCAGAATGGGCACAGCAAAAGGCTGCGGAAATTTACACGACTATTTTGAATATCGTAAAACGATCACAAGAAGAACATATTCCAACATATCAAATAGCAAATAAAATAGCTGAAGAAAGGATCAAAGCTAAAAGAATAGTAGAATTACCCCTATATTAAAATGCTAAACAGACGTCATTTACGAATCAAGGTACTGCAAATTCTTTATGCTTTTTTTCAGTCAAAAGAAATTGATGTTGTAAAAGCACAGAATGAATTATTGCTTTCAGTAGAAAGAATGTACGATTTGTACCTTTATTTACTCCTTACAATTCCTGAACTAAAGCGAGCAGCTGAAACAAACAATGAAAACAGAAAAAATAAATTGCGACCAAATGAAAGCGATTTGATGCCTAATCTTAAATGGGTGGAAAATAGCTTAGTTTTAAAAATTGAAGAATCAAAAGAATTAAATATGGTTTCTTCAGCACGAAAGGTAAATTGGTTGGGCGCAGAAAATCAAGAGATTTTCAGAAAAATGTTTCTTCAAGTTAAAGACAGTGAGACTTATTTTGAGTTCATGGAAAATGGCTTGAAGGATTTTGAAGAAGATAAAAAGTTCGCTTTAGCGCTTTTCAAAAACGAAATCATAAATTCTGAATTTTTACACAATTACATAGAAGACAAGAGTATTTATTGGCTGGATGATATCGATTTATGTTGTTCTATGGCATTAAAAACTTTAAAAACGGCAGCTCCAGATAAAGAAATCTCAATTTTATCCTTGTACAAAGAAGATGATGATGAAAAAGAGTTTATTTTAAATTTGTGCCGCAATACAATTGAAATGGACGTCGAAAATGAGAAGCTAATTGAGACTTTAGCCGTAAATTGGGAGGTGGATCGTATTGCTAAAATGGATGTCTTATTGCTTAAATTGGCACTTGTAGAATTGCAAACATGTTCGAGTATTCCTACAAAAGTTACTATGAATGAATACATTGAGATTTCAAAATTTTACAGTACTCCAAAGAGTAATTTGTTTATAAATGGGATTTTAGATAAGGCTATTTCACAGTTAACAAAGGAAAAAAAGATTAAAAAAATAGGTAGGGGATTAGTAAGTTAAAAAATAAGAGATGCAGAAAATAATTTTTTATACGCTTTTAAATTTAAGTCTTGTATTCTTTGGTTGTTCGGAGAATAAACCACTTGAAGTAGGGCAGAAAACAACAATGGAAATCGATTCTGTTTTTAACGCTGGGACAGTTGTGAAAGGTGAAATTATACATGCAACATTTAAAGTCCGAAATACAGGAGATTATCCTTTGGTTTTTGGTGAAGTAAGGGCTTCTTGTGGCTGTACGGTTCCTAGTAAACCACAAAAACCAATTCAGCCAGGAGAAACAAGTCAAATTACAGCAGAAGTAAACACGGCAAACCTAAGTTCTAAGCAAATTATTAAATCAGTAACAACAATGTCGAATACTGAACCTAATATTCATCTATTAGAAATTAAAGCAAAAATAAAATAATAGTATAAACAATTAAATAAAGTAAGTTATGAGTGGTCAAGGAATGCAAAGTTTATTAATGTTAGGTCTAATGGTCTTAATTTTTTATTTTTTTATGATTCGTCCTCAAATGAAGAAGCAGAAAGAGTTGAAGAATTTTAGAGAGAATTTAAAAGCTGGTGATAAAGTTGTTACAATTGGTGGAATTCATGGAAAAATACTTGAGGTTTCTGATACAACAGTTTTGGTACAAGCAGAAGGCACAAAACTTCGTTTTGACAAATCAGCAATTGCTCAAAGTTCAGAGGATCAAATTATGATGAACTAAAATTGAATTTATTTATTTAATTTTAAGAAATTAGCACTTAACTTTTGTTGTTCAAGCTAAAAACAGATTTTTTTTATTAAGACTGTCTTAAACCTTTCTATATTCTAATTGTTTTTTTTATAATAAACTAAATTCTTAAAATTTAAATTGTATGAAAACAAAATCATTATTCTTATTCATTCTAGGATTTTCTTATTTGTCTTTGGCACAATCTTTTACTACTGGAGTTGTAAATTTATCTTCTACACCTGGCTTAGCTATGTCAGTTAAATTAGACATTGGTAGCAACGTTACAATGACATTAGTAGGTCCGTCTGGAAGATGGTTTGCTCTTGGCTTTGGTGCTGGAAACATGGAAGCTGAAACTGACGTAGTTGGTGTTCATTCTGCAGGGACCTTGTCTAGTTTCGATGCTAAATTAATCGGTTATGCAGCTCCTGTAGCAGATGCACTTCAAAACTGGACAATCACCTCAAATCAAGTGGTTTCAGGAGTAAGAACTATTGTTGCTACACGCCCATTGGACACTGGAGATGCAAACGATTACACCTTTTCAGCTGAAGAAGGTACACTATCACTAATTTGGGCTAGGGGAAGTTCAAATTCTTTCAGTTATGGCTATCATGGTAGCTCTAATCGTGGAGTTGTAAATGCAACATTTACACCCTTAGTAACTAGTTCTCCACTTGCACTTCAATTATTTTTGGATGGATATTACATTTATGGTTCAAATCCTGCAAGTATGAGAGCGGCTAGACATACTAATCTCATAGAGTCTGGATCTGCAAATCCAGGAGCGAATACAGATGTTGATCTTATTACTGTTGAATTACGAAGCGCAGCAAACCTTAATGTTGTCGCTTACAGTGTTTCTTCTATTTTACAAACAAATGGTAGTCTGCAGTGTACGTTTCCTGCTGGTGCATTTGGAAATTCTTATTACATTGTAGTTAAACATAGATCTTCTATACCTTTGTGGAGTGCAAATCCTGTAACTATGTCAGGTTCAACAACTCTTAATTTTTCAAACAATAGTGCAAATGCTTTTACTGATGGTTCTGTAGCTCCAATGAAAACATTAGTTTCAGGTTTATATGGAACAAGATTAGGAGAGTTGAATGGTGATGGGTATTTAGATGGAGTAGATTATTCGACTTTTGAATCCAATGTATATTCATCAGCTTACGGTGGTTTATTTTTACTAGATGGCGACTTAAATGGCGACTCTTATGTTGACGCGAGCGACTTCGCGGTTTTTGATTATAATTCAACAATTGGTTCTTATGAACAAAGACCTTAAAAAAGGGTAGAGCCATTTAAATTTATTATTTAATTTAATCAAATCTAATAATTTTAAATTTTATGAAAGCACTAGTCATTTTATCAATCTTTATAGGGTTTTATATAAAAGGATATACCCAAACCATTAACGGAACAATTATTCATGATGGCATTGTTCGCACATATAAATTATATGTCCCCGCTATATATTCAGGAAATGTGCCTGTTCCACTTTTGCTGAATTTCCATGGATATACGAGTAATTCAAATGAACAAATGTTTTATGGGGATTTCCAATTCCATGTAGCGAATCTATACATGTAGACTTAAAAACCGCTGAATCTTCTTTTTATGAAATCTATACTTTGTATGGGAAACTTTTAAAATCAGGATTTATTTCAATGAATACGAACGAAATAAATCTTTCTGATTTTGATCCGCAAGGATACCTTCTTAAGATAGGAGGCAGATACCAACGCTTTATTAAACTTTAACCTTTTCGTTACTATAGTAATGCATTATCATTACTTGGATAATCTATTTAACATAACATTAATTATAAAACAATATCATGTATCTGAATTTGGAACAATACATCTGGCGAATTGTTTTAAATTTGTCAACTACAAGTAATGGTTACAGACAATCAAAGTTTACAAGAATTAGATTTCCAAAAAGTAATTTCACAATTGGCTAGCTATGCTATTTGTAAAAGCGCGCAAAATAAAATTTTCACGCTTCAACCGTCAGGAAAATATAATGAGGTTTTAGAAGCGCTTGAAACAGTTCAAGAAAAATTATATATCAAGAATAAAGGATTAGTTTTTCCAGCGCTTGAATTTGAAGAATTGATACATGAATTAAAAATTCTTCCTATTGAAAACTCGGTTCTATCTGTCGAAGGTGTTCAGCGTATTTTGTTAGCTAGTAATATGGTAAATGCCATTCTTCAATTTTTAGAGAAAAATCCAAGATTTATTCATGTATCAAGGCTCTTTAAGTCCTGTTATTACTCATTAGAACTCATTCAGCCGATTCAAAAGATATTTGATAAAGCAGGTAAAATTAAGGATGATGCGTCTCCCTATTTATTAAAAATTAGAATTTCCATTAAAACTATACGCAATCAAATTAATAGAAATTTTGATAGAGAAATGCGTCGTTTTCTAAAGTCAGGATATTTAGGGGAAACTTCTGAAAGTTTTATTCAAGAACGCCGTGTTCTAAGTGTTCAGTCTTCTTATAAAAGAAGCGTCTCCGGTGCGATATTAGGATCTAGTAAAACTGGAAATCTTACCTATATTGAACCGCAGGCTAATGTCCCTTTGAATCATGAAATTGAGTCCTTACAAGACGATGAACAAAAGGAAATTCGTAGAATTTTATGGACTTTAACCCAAGAATTGAGGGTGTTTTTTCCGCTTATCAAAGCCTATCAACAGTCACTTGTATCCTTAGATATTGTTAATGCCAAAGTTAAACTGGCTGAATCTATGGATGCTTGTATGCCCAAAATACAGAAAAATCCACTGATGAATTGGAATACGGCCTTCCACCCTATTCTTCGCGATAAAAATAAGTTGAATGGCAAAACTACAGTTCCTCAATCTATAAATCTCAATCCTGAGGCATGTGTATTGGTTATTTCTGGTCCAAATGCTGGTGGAAAAAGTCTTACCTTGAAAACGTGTGGCTTACTTCAATGTATGCTTCAATCTGGCTTGCTAATTCCCGTGGAACCAACTAGTAAAGCCTGTGTTTTTAGTCAAATTTATACAGATATTGGAGACAATCAATCTATTGATAATGAATTAAGTACATATTCTTATCGCTTAAAAAGGATGAACTTCTTTTTAAGTCAAGCTGACGACCATACACTTTTATTATTAGATGAATTTGGAAGTGGATCCGATCCTGAATTAGGAAGCGCTTTGGCAGAGGTTTTCTTTGAGGAGTTATTGAAAACTAACGCTTTTGTGATTTTAACGACTCATTACTCTTCAATCAAAAGAAAAGTAACGGAATGCCCAAGCGCTATAAATGGTTCAATGCGCTTTGATGAGTCAAATTGGCTTCCATTATTTGAGCTTCAGATTGGACAGCCAGGAAGTTCATTTACTTTTGAAGTAGCTAAATCGAATGGAATTCCAAGTTCTTGGATTGACAGAGCAAAAAATTTACTTTCTCAAGAAACATTGAGATTTAATCAAATTTTAGTTGACCTGCAGCAGGAAAAGAATAAGCTCCAATTAAAAATGGAGGAAACAAAATTACTAAAGAACAATTTGGAGGAACAACTATCTAATTCATCTGGTGCTGAAGAAAATTTTGCTTATAAAACCAAACAACTGAGAATGCAAATTGAGGAACAAGCTAAACTGATTCAGCTGGGTTCTAAATTACAAAAGTGGATGGATGTTTTCAATGCCAACGCAAAAAGAAAGGATATTCATGCCACTTTATTTGAAGAGTTTAAAACGTATCTTTTAAAAGAACGTGCTAAACGCAGTCAAAGCCCTAAAAAAGCACCACAAATAAAATCTAAATCTTCTAATAAAGCCACAAATCCAAAGGCTCAAACTTGGACTTGGGTTCAAGGTGATAAGGTGCGCATTTCCGGAATTCGTGATAGCGGAATTGTGCAATCTGTAAAAGGCGACACAGCTACCGTTTCCGTTCGCGCTTTGATATTAAAAATCCCACTATTTAAACTATCACCTCTTTTGGAATAAGAAAATTGATTTCAAAGGATTTCAACAATCTTTAGATTCAGTGAACTCGAAGTCATAAGCTCATTTTTTAGCTTAAATATAATTCGTAATTTTGCGCTCACAAAAAAAATAAATTAATAAAATGAGTACAGCTTTAGGAAATCATATTTTGGTGGAATTTATGAATTGTGATCCACACATCATGAACGATGTGAGCGCAATTGAAAGAGACATGGTTGCAGCTGCGCAAAAAGCCGGCGCTACTGTTATAAATTCTACATTTCACCATTTCTCGCCCTATGGTGTTTCTGGCGTTGTAGTTATTCAAGAAAGTCACCTAGCAATTCATACTTGGCCAGAATACGGCTATGCTGCAGTTGATTTATTTACGTGTGGAGAAATGAACGCATGGATTTCTTTTGATCATTTAAAAGAATGCTTTGGAGCGAAATCTTATTCTGCACTAGAATTAAAGCGCGGTTCTGTTAATTTATTACAAAGAAATGATTTTGATATTACCAGCATGCGTCAAAAAGCTGCAGAATGGAAAAATCCTGATTTTTATACGCGAAATGTTTGGTTTACAGACAAAGACGAAGAACAAGCGCTTTCACTAAGGTTTACGGGAGATGTTTTATTTGATGTGCAATCTCCATTTCAGCGTGTTAGAATTCTAGAATCCTATAAATACGGCAAAATGCTGGCTTTAGACGATATGGTGATGACAACGGAAAAAGATGAATTCCACTACCATGAAATGATTTCACATCCTGCACTTTTTTCACTTCCAAATGCCAAAAATGTACTAATTATTGGTGGCGGTGATGGTGGAACAGCAAGAGAAGTGCTGCGACACAAAAACATTGAGCAGGTTACAATGGTTGAGATTGATGGTGAAGTAATTGAAGCATGTAAAATTCATTTGCCAAAAATCGCTGCAGAATTCGATAATCCAAAATTAACCTTGCTTGTTGATGATGGAATTGAATTCCTAAAGAATGCTACTCCAAATTCTTATGATATTATTATTGTTGATGGCTCTGACCCTGTTGGTCCAGCTGAGGGTTTATTTTCTGTGGAATTTTACACAAACTGTTATGCTGCTTTAAAAAACGACGGAATTTTAGTCGCTCAAGGAGAATCTCCAAAATTTAATGAGAAAGCATTTGTTGAATTAAATCAAACCTTACAATCTATTTTTGGTCTTGATAAGGCCCCTATCTCCTTGTTTTTTGTCCCTACCTACCCTACAGGAATGTGGAGTTTTCAGTATGGCATTAAAGGTGATATTACTTTAAAAGAAGTAAAAAACAAGACTGAAATACAAGAATTTGTCTCAAAAGAAGGCCTCCGGTATTACAACGAAGACATTCATGCCAATACATTTGCGCTACCTAACTTTGTGAAAGAATTGGTGCGCAAAAAGTAATAATACGAATCTACTAAGCTAAAACTACTTATGAAAATTACAGCAAATTCAGTTGTTTCTTTGAAATACAAACTTTCAGATCAAGAAACCGGAGAACACATTGAAGAAACGACAAATGAAAACCCACTTGTATTTTTATACGGAGTTGGTGGAATGTTGCCAGATTTTGAGTTAAATATTGAAGGAAAAACGAGTGGTGATCTTTTTGATTTCCAAATTCCTGCAGCACTCGCTTATGGTGAACACGATGCGCAACACATTGCAATGATTCCCACAACTATTTTTCATGATGAAAAAGGGGTTTTTGATACTAAAATGTTCAAACTTGGAGCGCTTGTTCCTATGAGTGATAATGAAGGAAATCAGTTGCGTGGTAGAATTATCGAAGTGGATGATGAGAATGTAAAAATGGATTTCAATCACCCTCTTGCAGGAACAGCTTTACATTTTTCAGGTGAAATTATTTCCGTTCGTGCAGCAAATGAAGATGAAATAGCACACGGACACGTGCACGGAGAACATGGCCACCACCATTAAATAAATTAGAATAAAAAGAAGACTAATAATTTTTAGCTTTTATTTCAAATTTTTAAAATAATTTTTTATATTTGCACTCTCAATTTTTGAGGGAAATTCCTCCTTAGCTCAGCCGGTTAGAGCATCTGACTGTTAATCAGAGGGTCCTTGGTTCGAGTCCAAGAGGAGGAGCGTAAAGCCGGTCATTATTGATCGGCTTTTTTGTTTGGATCGATTTGGACGAGAAGTTTATCCTGAGCGAAATGAAATGAAGCCGAAGGAAGTCCAAGAGGAGGAGCAAACAGAACCCAGTATAGATAAGACTTTACTGGGTTTTTTATGGGTTTTAGTTTTGGGTGAAAACTACCAAAAAGTGCTAAAAAAGTACTGAAAAGCACTAAAAAAGACCAAATGCTTGCAAATATGTATGCAAATTTATGTGAGTAGGATGCCATAATTTTAATACAAATGGCAACATTAAACCTAGTTCTAGACAAGCGTAGAGTAAAAAAGGATTGTACTTATCCTGTAGTCTTTCGACTGACTGCAAACAGAAAACAAGCTTGTATAATGGCTTTATAAGTTTGGAGTACCTACCGAAGGATTATCTCATAGCCTTGTAGCTAAGTCTATTGATTCAAGCAATCCCACTACCCTATTTCTTAAGCCTATTTCTCTTCATTTTCAAGGTTAGCCAATACTTCTTCCCATTTTTGTTGGAGCAATGCTTTGTTTGGTAGTTTGGTTTTGTAATCTGCCACCAAAGTTGGAGAAAGACTTCTGTTTAATGCATATTCTACCACCGTATCATCTTTTCCCTTACATAAAAGTATTCCTATACTTGGGTTTTCATGCTCTTTTTTAATGTCTTTATCCAATGCTTCTAAATAGAAATTAAGTTGTCCTAAATGCTCAGGTTTAAACCGTTCATTTTTCAATTCAATGGCTATCATACAGTTTAGACTTCTATTGTAGAACATTAAATCTATTGCAAAATCCTGGTTTCCTACTTGTAATGGGTATTCTTCACCCATAAAGGCAAAATCTCTACCAAATTCCAGTAAAAACTTGGTTATGTTGCGGGCTATTGCTTTCTGTAAATCCTTTTCTTGGTGTTCCTCTGGTAGGTGCAATAACTCAAAAACATAGGTATCTTTAAATGTGTTGCTTACATCTTGTGGCAATTCTCTCGACAGTGGTGAGAGTTTTGCATCTGCTAACATAACCCTTTCATAATAAGAGCTGTTTATCTGTCTTTGCAATTCAGATTTTGACCATTTTTCTTTGCTTGACATCCTAAGGTAAAACTCTTTTTCTTGTTCAGATTCACATGTTAAGATGATTAAATTATTTGTCCATGTTAATTCTCTCACTAGTGGTGAGAGTTTTGTATTTTCAGCATACGTTTCATAAAACTGCTTCATTCTCCAAATATTTTGAGCAGAGAATCCCTTAATATTGGGCTCATATTTTTGAATGTAATCTGCTAATTCTTGTACCACAGATTCACCCCAAGTTTTTGAATTAACTTGTTTGCTAACATATTCTCCAACATGCCAATACAAGGTAACTAACTCTTTATTTACAGCTTGGTAAGCTCTGGACTTTGCAGAAGCAATGAGGGAAGTAATTTCTGTAAACTGTTTTTGTAACTCCATCTGTTTTATTTCAATAAGTTTTCAAAATTGATGATACTGCAGGTAAAAAGGACTCCCATATCCTATCTATTTGTGATTCCATTTCTCCAGTTATCAAATTAAGTAGTTTGATTTGAACAAATATACCTAATTAATTAAAGAAAAAAGTCCTGTGAAATTAGAGGGTAATTTTGGTAAAATTAATTTATTTCATTGATGCAAATCCTGTTCTATCTATTCGGAGTTTATCTTGAGTGAAATGAAATGTAGCCGAAGAAGGCATCTGTTTTCAGGTATAGTTACGCGAATGTTGCAAAACAACTTGGGTATTCTAAAGATTTAATAGCAGAAGCACTAGGACATGAGTATGGAAATAGTGTTACAGGTATTTATTTAGAGCAGTTTGATAATGATATAGTAGATAAGATGAACCAAAATCTTATTAATTCTGTGGTTAAATATTTGTAAAACAACTAATTATATTTTTATTACACTACCTTTGATAAAAATTTAATTATGAAACTACTTCTTCTACTACTTCTTGCTCTACCATTGTTTGGCTTTGGACAAAATGTAAACATACCTGATGCTATCTTTAAAGCATATTTAGTTAACAATACAGCTATAAATACCAATGGAGATAATCAGATACAAGTAAGTGAAGCAAGTGCCTTTAATGGCATTATTGATTGTGGTTATATGAATATTTCTAATTTAACAGGTATTGAGGCTTTTGTATCACTTACTACTTTGTCTTGTCCTTATAATCAATTAACGAGTTTAGATGTATCTACTTGTTCTGCACTTACTGATTTGTATTGTTCGGATAATCAATTAACAAGTTTAGATGTATCTACTTGTTCTGCACTTACTGATTTGTATTGTTCTACTAATAATTTGACAAGTTTAGATGTATCTACTTGTACAGCACTTACTAATTTGGCTTGTTATTATAATCAATTAACAAGTTTAGATGTATCTACTTGTACTGCACTTACTTATTTGGATTGTGGTACTAATAATTTAACAAGTTTAGATGTATCTATTTGTACTGCACTTATTTATTTGGATTGTGGTTATAGTTCATTAACAAGTTTAGATGTATCGGGTTGTACTACACTTTACTATTTGTCTTGTTCTGGTAATAATTTAACAAGTTTAGATGTAAAAAATGGTAACAACATTAATATGGTTTATTTTAATGCTGAAGTTAACCCAAATCTAAGCTGCATAGAAGTAGATAATGTAGCTTTTAGTAATGCTAATTGGTCTGATGATATAGATGCTACAGCATCTTTTAGTTTAAACTGCAGTGGAGCAGGTATTTTAGATATTAATGAAAGAAATATCCTAATGTTATACCCTAATCCTACAAATGGTGATTTCACCATTACAGGTTTGGAATTATTAGGAATAGTTTCTTCTTTAAGTCTTACCGATATGAATGGTAAAGTGGTAAAAGTTTTAGATACAAAAGCTACTAAATTTAGTATGGCTTCAATAAAACCTGGTGTTTATTTCTTGAATATAATATCCGGAAATAAACAAGAAGTACTAAAGATTATGAAGGAATAAAAAATTAATTTTATACAGAGCATCTTTGGGGTACTTTTTTTTGTTTTGTTTAACCCTCACAAAGTTCCTCCATAAACTACCATCCCTTGTGATTTAACTTTTTACTTTATATTTGATAAAAAAAACCTGTGAAAAAACTACTGCTTATTTTGCTCCCTTTACCAATATTTGGCTTTGGACAAATTGTAAACATACCAGATTCTAGCTTTAAAGCATATTTAGTTGGAAATAAAGCTATAAATACCAATAGAGATAAGGAAATTCAAATTAGTGAAGCAAGTGCCTTTAATGATACTATTGATTGTAGAGATATGAGTATTTCTAATTTAAAAGGTATAGAAGCCTTTACTACTTTAACTTATTTGGATTGCAAAGGTAATCAACTCACGAGCTTAGATGTAAGTAAAAATACTGCTTTAACTGTTTTGGATTGTAGTTATAATTCACTCACAAGCTTAGATGTAAGTAAAAATAGTGCTTTATACTCCTTGTTTTGTTATGCTAATCAACTCATCAGCTTGAATATAAGTGGTGCATCTGCTTTATCTTGGTTGAATTGTGGGGGAAATCAACTTACCAGTTTGGATTTAAGTAAAAATAGTGCTTTAACTGAATTGGGTTGTTTTAATAATCAATTCAGTAGCCTTGATTTAAGTAAAAATACTTCTTTAACTTGGTTGAATTGTGATGAAAATCAACTTAGCAGCTTGGATCTAAGTAGAAATAATTCTTTAACATATTTGGAGTGTGGTGATAATAAATTTGATTGTACTGCTTTAAAAAGTAAATATGGTATTACAGACCCAATTGGAGAATAGTCCTTTTTTGTATTTTCCCCTCTCATAACTCCTCCATAAACTACCCTCACCAACTTATAATACAGGTATCCACCCCCTACATATTTTTGTGTCTGAAAAAGACACAGCCTATCTTTCTACAGCTTAATACTAAGAAAATAAGTAAATAAATAATTTCCGTACTTCCTATATAATATATCTTATATAGCTAACCATTCATGTGTTTTGAGTATTATGAATTGTAAAATTTCAAAAAGGATATCCTTCAATCCACCCTTTAAGTTTAATAGAAGGAAAATCTAGTAAAAGATTGTTGGAATTTATAAAGGGCTCTCCCTTTACTACTTCTTCCTCTGTATATTGTTTTTTTATGTATGCATCTTTCCATTTCTGTAATCTCTCCTCACTCCAAAACTCATCTGGTGAAACATCAAATTTATAATCCTTTAATGAACCAGAAGCCTTAAAATAATAAGTGATATTAGGCTCCAGTGATTCAATAGCAATTGGGTCATACCCTACTGAATTAATAAGGTGATTTATTAGTGTGTTTCTCTCGTCTAATGAATTTGTATATATAGTAAAATGGGTGTAGCAATGCTCTTTAATTTTCCAGCCATTGGTAAATGCTATTTCATAAAGAAAAATTCTTTTTGTGGACCCAGAAATAGGGCTTAAATAGTCTAGAAAATCAGCTGTATTAGCAAATTTTTTCTTTAACCGCCTACTAGGATACTTGGTTTTTGCAGTTCTAAACTCACTATATTGTTGGTGACAAATTACTGTATTAAGAATTTCCAATTCTTTAAAGTGCATTAAAAACCATAAATTCTCGGCAGTATTTCTTATTCCCAACCTAAAACTTTTTTGGTTTGATAATAATTCAATATTTTTGATAAGTTGGTTCATAATTAATAATTTAGATTAAAAGCTACTTCAACTTAATCCTTTTAAAACTCTTTCCAAATGAAATAGTATCGATTATTTCATCATTTTCAACAAGGGTAACAATAGAATCCATTTCAAAAACTATAGTGTTTTTAACTAGTTTTAGCTTACCTTTTCTACTGATCCAATTGAAATTGCCTGCTGTTTTGCCCCTAATTTGAATTTCTTTACTAGTATTTAATTCTTTATAGAAAAGGGTGTCTAAAAAAGCATCATCATCTAATGACCATAAACCAAATGTTTGATAATTATCTCCTCCATTAAACGTTTCACAACTAGTATATAAATATTCTTCACCTAAATATTTCCATAATTTATACTCAGGAGTATTTCCAAAATGACCATCATAAATAGTATCAACCAAATCCCCTTTCTTTATAACTAATTTCCCTGGCGTGCCCCTCCAACTTGGAGATACTTCAATAGCTGTAATTGATACTTCATTATTGCAAGCAAATAAAGTAAATAGAAAGAGAGTATAAATGGCGTTTTTCATTAATAGATAAGCTGTATTCAATATATTTAGTTGATTTTCAAACAATATTACAAAAAAAATCTAGCAAGAAGTACTAAAGATTGTGAAGGAATAAAAAATTAATTTTATACAGAGCATCCTTAGGGGTGCTTTTTTTTTGTTCATCTCCCTCTATCTCGTCAAACCTGGATTTTAATAACATCCTTTATATTCGTGGTATAGTGTGGAGAGAGCATTTCTTGCTTCATTTTCCAAACCCTTTTCAAATCTTGACTTGCTAGCTTTACCTTTTGCCTACCAAATGCTGCATTTAATTGATCCATGACTTTCATTAGGATAGTATGTTTCGGGTTGCTATTCTCAAATAAAGACAACTGTAGCTGTTCTTCTGGCTTGAAATCCATAATAATTACGCCAGCTTTTTTATAGCTTATTCCTTCTTTGAAGATTATTTTTAATCCCTCACAGGCAAACTTGGAGATTTCTATACTAGAATTTGTAGGGAAAGGCAGTTTTAGCGTAACGCTTTTTCGATACTGCTCTAAATCTTGCCGGTGAAAATTTGTCTGAATAAATACGATTAATGAGGTGCAAGATGATTTTTGAGCTCTTAATTTTTCCGCACACAAAACTGAAAATGTGATTATGCGTTCTTCTACTTCGGAATACTTAGTGATATTTCTTTCAAATGAGCGCGTAGTAGCAATATTCTTTTTGATTTGTATATCTTCGATTCCCAATGTAGGAATTCCCTCTAAATCTCTTTTTAATCTTAAACCAATAATGGACATGTTTTTCGCAACCCATTTATCGTTCATCTGCGTAAAGTCATAGGCCGTTTTTACTCCTAAATTCTTCAATCTAAAAGAATGCCTTCTTCCGATACCCCAAACATCTTCAACTTGTAGCCATTTTAGAGCTTTTATTCTTTGTGCTTCATTTTCGATGTAATAGCAGTTTTCTGTTTGACCAGGGTATTTTTTAGCAATTCTATTTGCCACTTTAGCAAGCGCTTTTGTTGGAGCAATACCAATACTTATTGGAATACCTGTACTACTTACTACGCTCTTATAAATTGCTGCACCAAATTCCTTTAAATTAGACAATTGGAAACCCGATAATTTGAGAAATGCTTCATCTATGCTATACACTTCGCACTCAGGACTAAATTCATGCAAGATCGACATAACCCGATTACTCATATCACCATACAATGCAAAGTTTGCAGAAAAGACAGAAACACTATTTTCTATAAAGAATTTCTCGTACTCAAATGCTGCGGCTCCCATTGGAATTCCAAGTTGCTTTGCCTCATTGCTTCTAGCGATAACACAACCATCGTTGTTGGATAAAACGACAATTGGCTTCCCGATAAGCTTGGGCATAAATAAACGCTCGCAGGAAGCATAAAAATTATTGCAATCTATCAGCGCGTACATTTGAAATTTTTTATGGCATGGATTACAACTCCCCAAATGGAAAATTCATTGTCTTTGGTAACTTTTATCGTTTTATATGCATCATTTTCAGGATGTAACAAGCAGTATTCCTTTTCAAGTTGAATTCTTTTTAGCGTAAATTCTCCATCCAAGACACACACAACAATGTCATTGCTTAAAGGTGTTAAACTCTTGTCGATAATGATGTAATCTCCATCTGAGATTCCAATTTTCATCATAGAATTCCCTGCTACCTGACCTAAAAATGTTGCTGAAACATTCTTTATCAGGATTTTATTTAAGTCAATGCCCTTATCCATAAAATCTAATGCTGGAGAAGGAAACCCTGCACTTATCGGAGGAAAAATAAAGGGCATCTGAATTGATTGCTCTTCCATACGACCTTTTATTCTTACAAATAATGGACTATATGAATTGTCGTGCGTCATAAAACTTGTTTTGATTATTTATTACGCAAATATATGATTAATATTCAATCAAAATAGATCTATTCTAGTTTAACTTAAAAGAGTAGATAAAATTCTCTTGGTTTTATAGCTTAAGTTTTTTTCGTAATTTTAATCCTTAATTAATTCAAATTCTTATGAAGTATTTTTACTCATTATTTATTCTTCTATCTTCCATTCAATTTGTAAAAGGACAGGTTGTCTGTTCTGGTGTTTCTCCGGCATCCATCGCTGGAAACTATGCATTTTCTTGGGGAACTCCTGCAAACACTTGGGGAAGTCCAGACTTCAATATCCCTGGAACCTATGTACAAGACACACTTATGTTAGTTGATGACGGCAGTATTGGAAATAGTATTATTTCTGGAGTTCCATTAGCAAATTATGGTTGTGGGACTTTGATAAATAATCTTTCAGGCAAAATTGCAGTAGTATACCGATATGACGGTGGCACAGCATCAACAATTTGCTATATGTCTGAAAAAGCTTTGATAGCACAAAATGCAGGTGCAATTGCTGTTCTTATTGTAAATCGTCCATCCGCTGGTGCAGATATCGGAACTGGCGGTTTAACTGTAGCCCCAAGCGTTACTATTCCTGTAGTTTTACTGAATTTTAATGATGGTGAAATCTTACGCGCTGAAATGCAAAACGGACCTGTAACCATGTTCTTAGGAAACAAAACAGGCTTATTTGCCAATGATCTAGCTCTTAGAACAGAGGCTGCATTAATACCAAAGAAAGGATTTTTTCCCACCTTACTTGCACAAAATGAAACGGAATTTAATTTCGATTTAGGAGCACGAATATATAATCCAGGCAATCTACCACAAGGAAATATTTCTCTAAGAGCTACAGTTACAAATCCAGCTGGAAATCTTGTTTACGACAACAGTGTATCAGCTATGTACATTGACATAAATGACAGTATTGATGTTGCTCCAGGCGAAAATTTTACTTTAGCAGATTTTTCTTTGTCAACCTATCCTGTAGGAACTTACACTTTGACATATACTGCAAGTATGATGGATCTAAATATGACGAATATAGTTGATGAATACGCTTCAGATAATTCGATTTCTTATAGTTTTACAATAAGCGATTCGATTTACTCAGCTGCAAAAGTAGATACTGCAAATGGCTTACCAAATGCAAAAATATTCTATCGACCAAGCACCAACAATCAAACGTATTCTATTTGTTCTGTAATAAGTGATCCAAATGCAAGTAGATTGGCTGTTGAAGGATTGTATTTTGCAGCGGTGAAAGGTACTGCTGTTCCTGGAGATTCATTGTTGACTGGTGAAGAAATATCTGTATATCTTTACAAATGGGAAGATGTTTTTGTTGATTTAAATGATCCTAGCTTTGGCTTTGGAACATTAACAGAAGTTGCACAGGCATACTATTACTATCCAAGTGAATTGGGTTACGAAACTGTTTTTGCACCATTTAACGAACCAATTGTATTAACAGATAATGATCGTTACTTAGCGTGTGTTCAAACTGTAAATACGAATGTTTATTTTGGTCATGATAACACAAATTATACCTGGAATACTGACTACTATTTACAGCCGATTTGCCCGAATGAAAATGATGGTGCTTACTATACCAATGGCTTTGGATTAGATATCCCGAATGCTTTAGGGATAAAAGTGATGGAACCAGTTACTAGTGCTAATGAGCTAACGAATGTAAAAATACTTGCTTATCCTAACCCTGCAATGAATAGTGTCACAATCGCATTAAAAGCAAGCGGAAAAATTGCATTAACCGTTACAGACATCTCAGGGAAGATTGTTCTAAATAGCACCGAGCTACTTTTAAATGAAAAAGCTGAGATAGATATATCAACATTAGAATCTGGTGTGTATTTGTTGAAGATTAGGACAAATGATGGACAGACTTCTCAAATAAATGTCGTTAAAAACTAAAATTTAGGTTATTTAGATAACCGGAACCACGTTCTGTAAACTAATCTAAAGGATTCTACTCATTAAAGTTTTATGTAACTTTACAAGATGATTTCTGCTCCTCTTGCTGAACGAATGCGACCAAAAACCTTAGATGAATACATCGGGCAGGAGCATATTTTATCAACTGATGCATCCTTACGACGCGCATTGGATTCAGGAATGATTCCCTCAATGATATTGTGGGGACCTCCAGGCGTTGGAAAAACCACATTGGCACACTTGATAGCCAAGCACCTCAATCGTCCATTTCACACCCTGTCAGCTATCTCATCTGGCGTTAAAGATGTACGAGAGATTATTTCCAATATTGATAAAGGCGGGCTTTTTCAAGCGAAAGGAACAATTTTATTCATCGATGAAATCCATCGCTTTTCTAAAGCACAGCAAGATTCATTGTTAGGTGCTGTAGAAAAGGGTACGCTTACTTTAATTGGTGCAACTACAGAAAATCCATCTTTTGAGGTGATCTCCGCCCTACTCTCTCGCTGCCAAGTCTATAGTTTAGTGGAACATACAAAAAGTGATTTGTTAGCAATTCTCAAGAATGCTATTCAACAAGATTCAGCTTTTTCATTAAAAAAAATCAATTTAGTTGAAACTTCTGCGCTTCTTCGTATTTCAGGTGGAGATGCCAGAAGATTACTCAATATTTTTGAAATTATTATTGGAACATTTCAAAATGAGCAAGATATTGAAATAACAAACGACCTTGTCATGAAAAATGCACAGCAAAGCTTGGCGCGTTATGATAAAGATGGAGAACAGCATTACGACATTGTTTCTGCATTGATTAAGTCAATTCGTGGAAGTGATCCAAATGCTGCAATATATTGGCTTGCTCGAATGATTGAAGGAGGTGAAGACCCCAAATTTATTGCTCGTCGTTTGCTTATTTCTGCTTCGGAAGACATTGGACTTGCAAATCCAAATGGACTTTTAATGGCGAACGCGTGTTTTCAGGCAGTAGAATCTATCGGATGGCCAGAAGCAAGAATAGTTTTGGCGCAATGCACCATTTATTTAGCGGCTTCTCCAAAAGGAAATGCGGCGTATATGGCACTCAATAAAGCACAGCAAGCAGTTCAAGAAACTGGAAATCTTGGTGTCCCCCTACCCTTGAGAAATGCTCCAACAGCGCTTATGAAAGAATTGAATTACGGTAAGGATTACCTTTATAGCCATGATTTCCCGGGTAATTTCGCAGCACAAGAATTTTTACCTGAAGAATTAAAAGGAATGAATTTTTTTAATGCTGGATCAAATGCCAAGGAGCAAGAAATAGCAAAAAAAATTCAAGCTCTTTGGAATAAAAAATATGAAAACTAATGGCACGCCAGTTCTATTTTTTATTTGTAGCTCCTCTTTCGCACTTGCCTTTATGCATACTTTATCGCATAAGTGATCTACTTTACATTCTATTAATAACGCTTATTCCTTATCGGAAAAAAGTAATTGAAGAAAATATCCTTCGTTCTTTTCCTGAACTAGATAAATCTGAAAGAACGAAACTTAAACGCGATTTTTATAGGCATTTTGCAGATATTATTATTGAAGGCGTGAAAAATTTAAGTATCTCAAAAGTGGAGCTTGAAAAACGCATGATTCTTCAGAATCCCGAAATAATGAAGGGTTTATTCGAGAAAAACAAAAATGTAATACTTGTTTCTGGACATTTTAATAATTGGGAATGGTTGATTACTGCTCAAAGTTTTTTGATTCCGCACAAAGCATTTGGAATTGGTATGCCACTTACAAATCAATTTTGGGATAAAAAATTAATGGAACGAAGATCCCGATTTGGAATGAGCGTAATTCATGCTAAAAACTATAAGTCTGAATTGATGAATTACACTGAAAAACCTTTTGCTGTATTGACTTTATCTGATCAAGCACCGGGAGATTCAACTAAAAGCTATTGGACTGATTTCCTAAATCAAAAAACACCTGTTTCATTTGGAACTGAATTTATGGCAAATGAATTTGATTTAGCAGTTGTTTACTTTACAATCCACAAAGTAAAAAGAGGATATTATTCACTTGAACTAAAACTTTTATCAGATAAACCTAAAACATTAGATTACGGATATTTAACGAGTGCTTACACTACTCTTTTAGAGAAAGATATTCTACTTAATCCAAGTCATTGGCTGTGGTCACACAAGCGTTGGAAACGAGAAATTCCAGAGAATTTAGAAATCTTAAAAGAACAGCAAAAAGAGCATTTCGAAAAGCGATTCCGTTCTCAGGCTAAATAAATAAGATGAAAATCCTACTTTTTATATTCCTTTTTCCAGTTTTACTTCTCTCACAAGAATTTGAGCTAATTCAGTATTCAAAAGATCCGATTCATTCTCGTGCGCTTACTATTTACAACAAACAACTTTATATAGGAACAAACAATGGTCAGCTATTCGTTTATCCATTAAACGATTCAAGTATAGCAAAACCTTACTTCCTAAATCGCTTATTTCCTGAAATTCGTGATATTCATTGCGATAAAAATGGAATTACCTTAATGCAAACTGGAGATTTCGCCTCATTAATTAAAATTGACAGTAAAGGAGTTTTAAAGCAAGAGCCCTATTACACTTCTTCTGATTCTAACAAAACACTATTTCTCGATGGAATGGATTTTGAAAACAACTTAGGCTTTCTTATGGGAGATCCATTTGATGGTTTTTTCTCCTTGTTTTATTCTGAGGACAATGGATTAAGTTGGAAATCCTGTTTAACAAAAATTCCTGCAATTGATGGAGAAGCTGCTTTTGCTGCAAGTGGAACCACTGTAAAAATTAGTAATGGAGAGTTCATTTTTGTAAGCGGAGGCAAACAAGCTCGCTTTTTTAGAAGTTCAGATAAGGGAATTTCCTGGACGATAAGTCCCCTGCCCTTTCCATCTTCAGAATCTTCTGGCCCATATTCACTTGCTATGATTGACGGAAAGAATGGAATTGTTGTTGGTGGCGATTACACACAGCCAAACGAGAAACAAAATACTAGTTTTTATACTAAAAATGGTGGAAAAACATGGAAGAAACCCAAACAAGAAGCAAATGGTTACCGTTCTTGCGTTTATTATTACAGAGGAATAACTTATTGCTGTGGCACAAATGGTATAGATTATTCAAAAAACAATGGGGGAACTTGGAATAAACTTTCCACAAACAATTGTTTTGCAATTGTTGCGCACGATGACTTTATTTATTTCTCAAGTGTAAATGGAAGTATTTTAAAAATGAAAGCGCTAAAGCAGTAAAAAACTTATTTTATTTTTAAAATCTGATTTATTTGAATCGTTGTTGTTTTTAATTTATTTAAAAGTTGAATTTCTTCTACTGTTGTAGCATGTTTTTTTGCTATTTGATATAAAGTATCTCCCTTTTTTACCACATATGTCAGAGTCATATTGTTTTTAATAATTGAAGATGTTAGATTTAACTCTTCATCAAAATCTTCATTAGCGTTTGATTTTATAGTTTTATACAATGCAATACCATAATCTACTCCACTTTTTGAAAATATTTTGGACGATTCGATTTTCAACTGATCCATTTTTTTTGAATCTTGATTTAAGGCAAATTGAAACATCCAATCATAAATTTCATCGCGGTAAAATTCAGATGCTAAATCACCATGATCTGCATTTGGATACGAAGTGAAATAACAAATTGCATCAGAATCACAGGCTTTTATTGCTTCATACATTTTTTCAGATTCACTGTGTTTTACTGCTTTATCGAGTTTCCCATGTTGAATCCAAATATTTGTTTTTGTTAGATTACAAGCATCAGATAAATTACCTCCACCACAAAGAGCTACAGCCGCCGCGATTTTTTCAGGATAGGCTCCAGCAAAATAAGTTGTTCCATAAGCTCCTAGACTCATCCCTGCTACATAAACTCTATTTGTATCTGTTTTATAATATTCTTGAACATATTCCAATACACTTAAAATTTTTGATGGTTCCCAAGAACTTCCGGAATTCACTTGCGGAGCAATAACGATAGCAGGAATTTTACGACCGCTTTCGATTGCATCAATAACACCATATTTTCTAACTAAATTTAAGTTGTTGCCGGACAAGCTTCTGCCGTGAAGAAAAATTAAAATCGGAGGCATACTATCTAAAACAACCTGATCTGGTAAAGAAAGTAAGAAGGGATAATCCGCTTTATTTTGAACTTCTATGATTTGTTGAGTAAAAGAAAAATACGGGATTAATAAAAATAATATTAAAATAAGTTTCATCTATATTTTATGAAATAGTTGTTAGTGATGTCTCCATTTAAATTCATTAGAGCTTACCTGACTTTATTAGGTTTTAATATATTAATAAAATGAAATCCTTTTGGACTAAATCCTTGATTATAAAAGAATTTATGTGCTTTAAAATTATGCGTATACGAATCTAAAGATAACATTGTACAATCATGATCCACAGCTTTTTTGTGAAGAAAGTCAAAAAGTAATTTACCAACGCCTTTACTTCTGTATTTCTCCAAAACAACAATATTGTCTAATTCCAAGTATTTACCGCACCATAATTTTGTTCCAATCCAGAATCCACTAATACCAATACAAATTTCATCGTCAAAGACAGCAACTTGACCATAATTGTGAGGTAACATTTGATCTAACTCACGATCGTATTCTTCAACAGTTAAACTGGGATAAATAGCATGAAGAACTGCAATATTGTCCATCATTTCTTGCTTAGCTGTTAATTCTCTAATAGTTAACATTTTACTTTATTAAATTCTTTTCAAACAACTCAAATATTCTTCTGTATTCATCATACCAAGAAGATGCTTCTCTAAAACCGTGTGCTTCAACAGGATAAACTGCCAAATCCCAATCTTTCTTCCCAAGCTCAATAAATCGCTGACTTAAGCGAACAACATCTTGAAACTGCACGTTATCATCAACCATTCCGTGAAGCATTATGAGAGGTTTACTTAAATTCTCAGCAAAATAAATAGGAGAACTTTTGCGATAAGCATCTGGATCTGTTTCTGGATAATTAAGAATATTACTAGTGTATTCGTGGTTATAATGCGCCCAGTCCGTAACAGAACGCAAAGCAGCAGCGCAGTTAAATTCATTTGGTTTTGTGAGTAAGCCCATTAAACTTATAAATCCACCATAAGAACCTCCATAAATTCCCACGCGATTAGAATCAATTCCATGCTGTTTTACCAAAAAATCTTTGGCGTCAATGAAATCTTCTAAATCTCTGCCCCCCATAAAACGATAAATTGCGGTACGATAATCTCGCCCATAGCCTTCACTCGCTCGGTAATCAACGTCTAAAACAGTAAACCCTAGATCGCAGAGTAAGTTGTGAAACATATATTCTCTGTAATAATTACTCCAATAGTTATGAGCATTTTGTAAATAACCGGCACCATGAACAAATAATACAGCCGAGCCATTTTTAATTTCTGTCTTTGGATCATAAATTCGAGCTGCTACAGAAATACCGTCACTTGCTTTGAATTGAATAACAGGAGGTTTCCGCCATGAATAAGACTGGAATTTTGAGGAAACAGAATGCGTTATTTGGGTCATTTTAGTATTTGGAGAATTACTTGCAAGGTATAATTCCCACGGAGTATTTGAATTAGAATAACGAATCAATAAAGATTTTTCATCAGGCGAAACTTGAACATCGTGAAATCCATCTGCATTAAGAATTGTTGTCCAAGCTAAACTTTTGATATCCAAATGATAAAAATCTCGGTTTCCAGGATGAGATTTGTTTGCTGTAATAAAAAAGCGCTTTTTATCTTTTGAAAGTTGTACTTGGTGTATTTCAAAATCCCCAGAACTTATTGCTTTTTTAGTTCCTGTTTCTATATCAAAAGAATAAAGATGAGAATACCCTGTTTCTTCTGATTGAAAATAAAATGACTTTCCGTCTTCCAACCAATCTATAACAGCAACTTCTTCATTCCAAGAAGATATTCCTGGACCACCAATCCATGCTTCATCATGTTGATGATTCAATTCCTTAGTAGTTAATTTTTCTAAATCAACTAATACAATCCAACGATCCTTATTGTCAGCACTGCGAATATCACACAAAGCCAAATTACTCGTTTTGGAGAATTTCAATGGGTGAATAAACAAATTCCTATCTTTTTCATAGCGTGAGGAAGTCAATGTGTCCATATAACTTGGTTTTTTTCGAATATCTGTCAATCCAGATAAATCTATTGATACCAATGAATCTGCTGAGTTTAAAGACAGAATATATATGCGTTGATTGGGCTCATTTTTACTAACTTTAGCACGAGCATTTGATGTTTTAACCTTTCCATCACGTGTTATAAATTCAGGAACTAAAGTTTCTTTTTCAAGTTCTTCACTACGCATAATTAAAGCAACAAATTTTCCACTTGGATTTATCTGAACACTTGATAACGTAGAAAGCCCTAAATAATTTAAGTGCGGTCGAGGAAACAACTGAAATTCTCCCTGAGTTTTTTTCCACGCCTTATTTTTATCTTTATCTTTAAAAAACTCAAATAACTCTTCCTGTTGCTTGAATAAAAAGTTAGAATCTATTTTCTCATCTTTTTTTTCTCCCAAGATGAAATTTGTTAATTGCCGCATTGATGATTTTCCATCCTTATTCTGCCATTCAAAGAGATTAATCCCTTGCTCAAAAACAAGTTTATTTTCATCATTTAATCGCTGTATATTCTGAATATCTTGCATTCCCTGATAACACAAAGAAATTTGCTTATTCATCTTATCAACTGAAGCAAGGGTGTTGTCTCTTTCAAAATACAAAAGATTGTAAGCATCTTGACTCAAATCATAAGCAATTGTTTGAACCCTAGCTATTGAATCTAGCTTTTGAATCGTCTTAGATTTAAGGTCAAATTGATGCAAAGAAGTACCACGATCACTTTCCGCTCTGTAATCAAAATAAATTTTTGTTCCATCGTATGACCAGTAAGGATTTTCAGGTAGATGTCCAACAAAGTCCGGCCCCTTCATGATTTCTTTTAAGTCTAACTGCGAGTAGCAAAAGTCAGCACAATATAATAATCCAAGAAATAGAGAAATGTAAATTTTCATTGCTGTAAAAATAGCTTTAAATTCTTTTTTTATTGCTATTTTAGCAATTCAAAAATCAAAAAACTTAAAATTATGACTAGATTAAAAAGTACACTTGTAGCTATTTCTTTATTCCTTGGCTTTTTTGTAAGAGCAGATGAAGGAATGTGGTTCTTAATGTTCATTGAAAGATTGAATCACCGCGACATGCAAAAAATGGGACTGCAATTAACAGCAGAAGAAATATACAGTATAAATAATTCAAGCTTAAAAGATGCAATAGTTCAATTTAATGGTGGTTGTACCGCAGAGTTAATTTCCAAAGATGGCTTAGTATTGACGAATCACCACTGTGGATTTGATGCAATTGCTGAACTTTCAAGTCCAGAGAAAGATTATTTAACAAATGGATATTGGGCTGCAACAAGAGCAGATGAGTTAAAACCAAGCTCATTATTCGTTCGCTTTTTTGTGAGAATGGATGATGTAACTAAACGAATTTTAGGCAAGTTAAATGACTCTATGTCAGAATCTGAACGCGAAATTCTTATAAAAGAAGAGATTTCAATCATAGAAAATGAAAATAATGGCGGAGGTAAATATACTGTTAGTGTTCGTCCATTTTTTCAAGGAAATGAATATTATTATTTTGTTTATGAAGATTTTAAAGATGTTCGTTTGGTAGGAACACCCCCAAATAGTGTAGGGAAATTTGGTGGCGATACAGACAATTGGGAGTGGCCAAGACATACCGGAGATTTTTCTATGTTTCGAGTGTATGCTGATGCAAATGGTAATCCCGCAAATTATTCTACATCAAATGTACCTCTCAAGCCAAAGCATCATTTACCTGTTAATATCAAAGGATTTAAAGAAAATGATTTTGCGATGATTCTTGGTTATCCCGGAAGAACAAATCGTTGGTTACCAGCTAGTGGAATTGATCAAAATGTAAAATTTGCATACCCAGCTTGGGTAGAAGCTGCAAAAACAGTTATGGATGGGATGAAAAAATACATGGATAAAGATGATGCCGTTCGTTTAAATTATGCTGCTAAATATGCATCAACAGCTAACTATTGGAAAAACCGTCAAGGAATGATTGACGCATTAACTAAATTTAAAACTGCAGATTCCAAAGCTTTAAATGAAGCAAAATTTAATAAATGGGCAAATAAAAAGGAAAATGTAGAAAAATACGGAAAAGTAATTGAAAAAATAAATGCATATTACGCTGCAACAAATGAAAAATCAAGACATGATAATTATTTAAATATTTTATTGAGAGGTTCAGCTTATGCAGTAATATCTCGATCATTAGGCGCTCAAATTGAAGCGTATGTTAAAGCTGATGAGGCTAAAAGAGCAACAATGAAAGCTGGCTTGATTTCTTCAGTAAATGATTTTTTTAATAGTATTTATCTTCCTGCAGAAAAAGACATCCTTGTAGATGGCTTGAATCTATATGTTAAGAAAGCGGGATATCCACTAGTTTCCACATTAACCTTAACAAAAGAAAAGTACAATGGCGACTATACCTCTTACGTTTCTAATTTATTTGAACTAAGTCTCTTCACATCTAAATCAAGACTTCTCTCATTTATAGAATTACCAAGCGAAGGTCAACTTGGAACAGATCCTCTCATGCGATTTTCAGCTGAAATGATAACCCATCTAGGTTACCGTACAGAGGAATTGAAGACACTACAGATAGAATATTCTAGAGCTTTTCGCTTATTAGTTGATGGCATGCGTCTTTCTGGTTTAAGTCCTATTACTTACCCAGATGCAAATAGTACACTGCGACTAACATACGGAAAAGTAAGCGCGTTACCAGCAGATAAGAGAAACGATGCAACAGTTAATTATTACACAACTTTACAAGGTGCAATTAATAAATATAAGCCTAAAGATGAGGAATTTGACTTACCACTTCGTTTGATGGAATTGAATGACAAAAAAGATTTTGGGGAATATGCTGATAAAGATGGATATATGCCTGTAAATTTTTTGACAGACAATGACATTACTGGTGGAAATTCAGGTTCACCAGTGCTTAACGGAAAAGGAGAGTTAATTGGATTAGCTTTTGATGGAAATATTGAGGCAATGGCAGGTGATGTGATTTTTGACACAAAACTTCAAAAAACAATCAATGTCGATATTCGCTATGTCTTGTTTATTATTGATAAATATGCTGGCGCAAAACACATTGTTGATGAGATGACGATTATTCGTTAATTAAATTCAAATTACCTTTTAAAAATCCTGTGCTAAGCAGGATTTTTTTTATACATTCTTTTTTAAAGGAATAAAAATATTAGCATAAATAATTTTAGAAAGCGAAAAAAGTAACGGCCCCAATAATATGGAAGAAATTGCTACTAAACTAATTTGTATCCAAACGCTTAATAAAGGAAAAAATAAGGTACAAAGAAGCCATATTAATAGAAACAAAGCTACACCAAGCCCATATGCAACATATAATGCTCCTTGATAAAATCCAGGCTCTAGCATATATTTTACACTGCATTTTGGACATTTATCCAAAACATCTCCAGTATTTTTAAAATTATAAGGATGTGAAATAAAGAAGTTGCCTTCGTGACAACTCGGACATTTGAATTTTATTATGCTGTATAATTTTGTTCCTTTCCTCATTATTTAATTTATTAGAATTTACATTAAACAATCTTTCGGTATTTTATTCTTCTTGGAGAACTTTCACCCAAACGCTTCTTTCTATTCTCTTCATATTCAGTGTATGAACCCTCAAACCAATAAACCTGAGAATCTCCTTCAAATGCTAAAATATGGGTGCAAATACGATCTAAAAACCATCTATCGTGGGAAATAACCACGGCACAACCAGCAAAATTTTGAATACCTTCTTCAAGTGCACGCAATGTATTGATATCAATATCATTTGTAGGTTCATCTAGTAAAAGAACATTTGCCTCAGTTTTTAACGTCATTGCAAGGTGCAAACGATTTCTTTCTCCACCAGATAAAATCCCTACTTTTTTGTTTTGGTCTGACCCATTAAAATTAAATTTAGACAAGTAAGCCCTAGAATTTATTTTTTGATCGCCAACCTCTACATATTCTAAACCATTCGAAACAACGTCATAAACTGTTTTATCTTCCTTAATGTCTTTGTGTGTTTGGTCTACATAACCAATTTTAACTGTTTCTCCAACAAGGAAATCTCCTTTATCAGCTGTTAATTCATCCATTATCATTTTAAAAATCGTGGTCTTACCTGCCCCATTCGGACCAATTATACCAACGATTCCTGCAGGAGGTAATTTAAAATTTAAATCATCGTATAATAATTTATCTCCAAAACCTTTTGATACATGAAGAGCATCAATCACATTCGCACCCAAACGCGGGCCATTTGGAATCGGAAGTTCCAAGCGATCTTCTTTTTCTTTTAAGTCCTCGGAAAGCATTTTATCGTAATTTTGAAGTCGTGCTTTACTTTTTGCTTGTCGCGCTTTAGGGTTCATTCTTACCCATTCTAATTCTCTCGCCAACATTTTTTGGCGTTTAGATTCAGTTTTTTCTTCACCTTTTAAACGCGCACCTTTTTGCTCTAACCATAATGAATAGTTACCTTTCCAAGGGATACCCTCTCCCCTATCTAATTCCAAAATCCAACCTGCAACATTATCTAAGAAATAACGGTCGTGAGTTACTGCAATTACGGTTCCTTTATATTGCTGTAAATGTTGTTCCAACCAATCAATTGATTCTGCATCTAGGTGATTCGTGGGTTCATCTAATAATAAAATATCGGGATTCCTCAAAAGCAAGCGACACAATGCAACTCGGCGTTTTTCTCCTCCAGAAAGTGTTGAAATTAGTTGATCGTCAGGAGGACAGCGCAAAGCGTCCATAGCACGCTCTAATTTTGTATCTAATTCCCACGCATCTGTTGCATCTATTTTGTCTTGAACTTCACCTTGACGAGCTATCAACTTATCCATTTTATCAGGATCATTTAAAATATCTTCGTCCATAAATGAGGCATTAATTTCCTCATATTCCTTCAAAATATCAACTATGTCTTGAGCGCCTTCCATTACAACTTCCTTCACCGTTTTTGTGCCATCAATTTCAGGTTCTTGAGAAAGATATCCAATTGTATATCCCGGTGAAAAAACAACATCTCCTTGATAAGCTTGATCTAAACCAGCAATGATTTTCATTACCGTAGATTTTCCAGAGCCATTTAAACCAATGATCCCGATTTTTGCACCGTAATAAAAGGAGAGATAAATATTTTTGATTATTTGTTTTCCTTGAGGTGTAGATTTGGAAACTCCCACCATTGAAAAAATGATTTTTTTATCGTCAGACATGTTTAGATTTTAGCTTTCTACAAAGGTAATTTTAAAATAAGAATTACAATTTCAAAGTTGGCCTAAAAACAAATAATTTATTTTTTATTAATCCAAATTAACAGAATTGTATTCTTTTGAGCTGATAATTTTGACTGCTCGTTGCACAATCTCATTTGAATCATTAAAAACTTGATACAACTCACTTACACCCCATAAATCTTGCGCAATAATTGATTTTATTCGTAATTCAATGCTACGCTGACTTATATTGAAGTCTTTTTCATCAAAAATTAGAGTTGAGTCTTCTTTTTGAACATATGCAAAAAACTCATCCATAAAATCTTTAGTACACTCAAAATTTTTGTCAAATAAAGTAAAAGTTGGATAAATATTTTTTAATTCTTCTTTGCGGTCAGTGACAAAGCGATATGAAAAGGTGCTGATATGACCTCCTCGAATAAGTTTTTTGTAATACTCAGAACTTTGAGACGTATCTAATGGAACAAAAAAATCAGGCATAATTCCACCACCACCATAAACCGTTCTTTTTGTTTTAAGTGTTTTAAATAATAGAGAATCCGGCATTTTAATGGAATCAGCATGTACAAATTCGCCATTCAAAAAACGCTGAGCTAAATCTTTCTTGTAACGTTCTGGATCGTCATACGGTTTTTGAATAAAGCGGCCTGATGGCGTAAAATAACGGGCAATTGTTAGTCTGATTTCAGATCCGTCACTTAGCGGCATTGGTCGCTGCACAAGTCCTTTCCCAAAAGTTCGCCGACCAACAATTAAACCGCGGTCCCAGTCCTGAATGGCACCTGATAAAATTTCACTTGCACTTGCTGAATATTCATCTGTTAACATTATCAATTTTCCTTCTTCAAACAAGCCTTTTTTCTCTGCTTTTAAGTCCATTCTAGGCTGAGATCTTCCTTGTGAATAAACAATTAATTTGTCACCCGAAAGAAACTCATCTGCTAAACTATGTGCAACATCTAATAAACCTCCACCATTTCCTTGCAGGTCAAAAATTAAATTCTTCATTCCTTTTGACTTAAGAGCAATAAGAGCACTTTGAACTTCTTCAACACTTGTTCTTGAAAAACTATTCAATTTTATGTAGCCTGTTTCTGCATCAATCATGTAACTAGCATCTACAGAATAAACAGGGATTTTAGCTCGCGTAATTGTAAAATCAATTAGATTTTTTTCCTTTTTCCTAAGAATTCCAACCTTAACTTTTGATCCTAAATCCCCCATTAATTTAGCTCGGACTTCATTATTTTTTAATCCAATTCCTGCAACATTTAAATCTGCAACAGATACAATCTGATCGCCCGCCAATATTCCAAGCTTTTCTGATGGCCCTCCTGGAATAGTTGCAATAACATTTAAAGTGTCTTTTATGATTTGAAAGCGAATTCCTATACCTACAAAATTCCCATTAATTGTAGATTGCGCTTCTTGTAATTCCTCAGCTGGAATATAGGTCGAATGTGGATCTAACTTCTCTAATAAAGCTACAATTGCAGTTTCAGTTAAGGACTTACCATTTGCCGAATCAACATAAAATTTAGAAATATTATCCATAACTTCATAATATTTCTGAGAAACATTATTATCTGCAGGATTAAATTGAGCAACTAGTTTTGAAGAAATTAGAATACTGAAGATTAAAATATACTTATTCATTAAGTTTGTTTTTTGTTTATTAATAATTGAAACTTATTTTACAAAAATAGTAACACATTTGATTAATTAGAAGAAAGTTTAACTTTGTTATAAATAATTAGGTCTTAAGTTATAAAAAAAAGAATTCCAGAATGAAAAATAAACAAAAACCTTCTTTCATTAAAAAGAGCTTTCGTTTTTTAATTTTCTTAGTTCTTATTTTTATTAGCTCTGTTTTAATTTATATTGCTTGTGCTTTTTTCTTTTCAAGAATTACAGTTAATAAACAGTATGAAAAGAACGCAATACACACAGTATATTTAATGAAGTCTGGAATACACATAGATTTTCTTTTTCCAATATGTGATGAATTTAAGGATTGGCAGGAAGAGTTTCCGATTTCAAATACTCGCTCTAAAGATTCTACATACAAAAAGATAGCAATTGGATGGGGTTCAAAAGATTTTTATATGAATACACCTACTTGGGATGACTTGACCTTAAAGATTTTTTTAATTTCAAATTTCGGCTTGGGGTCTTCTGCTATTCAAGTTAAATATTATACTGACACTTTGCCAAAAGATTCAAAAATTACGCCATTAAAATTAAGTAATAATCAGTACAAGAAATTAGTAAAATACATTGAAACAAGTCTGAAAAGAAGCAAAACAAACAATTCATCTTTAATTCTTCCGAAAAATCCAAAAGTGCTAACTGAAAACAATTCATTTTATGATGCGAAACAAACTTATAGCTTACTTTTAACTTGCAATACTTGGATTAATAACGGGCTCAAGGCAAGTGGACAAAAAGCTTGTTTATGGACGCCCGATGCCGGAGGGATTTTTTATCAGTATGAAAAATAGCTTTTTTGTCTTCTTTCTTATTGGATTACCTTTATTTTCTATTGCCCAAGAAAATTTTATTACCAAAACAAGTGAAAAACACGTTCTCATTTTCATAAATGGTTATCGTGGACCTAAGTTCAATAAGTTAGCGGTTGATAATACATTGTATACTAAAGATCCAACAGGATATTGGTACAAATATGACGATACGATTATAAATCGTTTTAAACCAATTCAAACACTTTATTTTAGCGCTCACCATCCAATATCAAGCTCTGTTCATAAAACAAAATTCAATATTGCTACATCTTATCTTTTTTCGAGATTTTGTTGGATTTCAAAAAAAAGCAGATGGGTATTAAGGAATAAGTTTAATCCTGAAGGTTTTGAACTTCGATATTCAAATGGAATAATTGCAGGGCAAAAAGTCTTAGATTATTTAGAAAAGAATTATTTCGACTCAACTATAAAAGTTCATATTATAAGTCACAGCATGGGCTACGCATATAGTTTGGGACTCGTTTCTCAAATAAAAACCAAGGTAAAATTTGGAAAAATGCTTGCTATTTCTCCTGAAAGTGGTGGTTTTCAAGGTGCTGATTGGAACTTATTTGATGAAGTTTGGCAATATGGATGTAAGATGGGTGAAAAAGAAAGCGATGTTATTTTTTACCAAGATGGTATTGCACCGCAACAAACTTTAAAAGGATTAGAAAAAGTGTCAATTAATAAAGGTGGTAGAATTTATCCACCTACTTCATGGCCAAAAAAGAATAAAGGGTTTAATAAAAGTCATCATCTTAAATGGTTTCAATGGTTTTATAACATTAAAGAAGAAGACCGTGGATTTTTCGGACCAAATATATCTATAAATAGTACTTTTGAAAAATGATTCAAACAAATAAAAATCTCAAAGAATACAACACTTTTGGCATATCTGTAAAAGCAGAAATGTTTGCGGTATTTTCATCAATTGAGGAACTAAAACAAATTTTAAGTTTCAGAAATGACAAAAAACTACTTGTTTTAGGAGGTGGGAGCAATTTACTTCTAACACAAGATTTTGATGGACTGGTTATAAAAAATGAAATAAAAAGATTTGAAGTTATCGAAGAAACTGTCAGTAAAGTTATTGTTGAATCTGGTGCAGGTGAAAATTGGCATGAATTTGTATTAAATTGTATTGATAAAGGTTTTGGAGGCGTTGAAAATCTTAGCTTAATCCCTGGAAGTGTTGGTGCTAGTCCAATGCAAAACATTGGTGCTTATGGCGTAGAAATTAAAGATGTATTTGAATCCTTATCAGCATATCATATCGCTAGCGGTGAAATTCATTATTTTGACAAAACAAAATGTGAATTTGGATATAGAGAAAGTATTTTTAAAAATAAAGTCAAAGGAGAGTACATTATTCTAACAGTAACTTTTCGTCTGACAAAAAATCCCACTATTAATTCATCTTATGGTGCTATAAATGAGCAGTTAAAAGTTATGGGAATTCAAGTACCAACAATTAAAGAACTTAGTGCTGCTGTAATTGCTATTCGACAGTCTAAATTACCAGATCCAAAAATTATTGGAAATGCGGGTAGTTTTTTCAAAAACCCCACAGTTGATAATGTCCTACTTGAAAAAATTCAAGAAAATTATCCAGATATTCCAAATTACCCTGCAGAAAACGGAAGAAAATTAGCAGCAGGCTGGTTGATTGAAAAAGCAGGATGGAAAGGAAGAACATTCGATAATTATGGAGTTCATAAACTACAAGCTTTAGTTTTAGTAAACTACGGAAATTGTACTGGACAAGAAATTTTTGATTTATCTTCTCAAATAATACAAGATGTTTTTGAGAAATTTGGAGTTTTACTTGAACGAGAAGTAAATATTTTGTGATTTTTACAACTCAAAATCATCTTTTACACAGCGTTCCACGATTTTCGCACTGTTCAATGCAAGTGGAATTCCACCTCCAGGATGAACTGTCACACCGGTAAAATATAGTCCTTTTAATTTTTTAGAAAAATTTGGATGTCTATAAAAAGCTGCTGACTTACTATTTGATGCATTTCCATATATGGAACCTTGCTTTCCAGAATACAGAGATTCGATTTTTATAGGATCCATTACTTCTTCAACTTCAATGATAGATTCAATGTCTGTTTTTAATAGCTTTGAAAGCTTTTTAAGAATATTTTGTCGTGTAGCACTTACAATTTCATCCCAATTTTGACCAACATTAATAGGTGCATTTACCATTACAAACCAATTTTCCGAATTAGCAGGCGCATCTTTTTTTTCAATTTTTGAAGTGATATTCACATAAATAGTTGGGTCATCATCCATTTCTTTCGTTTCAAAAATTGACTTAAATTCTTTTTTGTAATCCTCTGAAAAAAATATATTATGAAGTCCTAATTGCTTGAATTGTTTTTTAATTCCCCAATAAAAAACAACTGCTGAACTTGATTTTTCCTGAGCTAATATTTTTTTTGGATGAAAAGGAAAATCGTTTAAAAGTTTCTCATATGTAAAATGGACATCCATATTACTTACAACAATATCAGATGAGTAATCTCCTTTCGCTGTTTTTAGGCCTGTAGCTCTATTATTTGAATAAAGTATTCGTTCTACCTTTTCATTGAAAGAAAAAGTAACTCCTAATTGAACAGCTAAATCGTAAAGTGTTTTTGTAATCATAAACATCCCACCTTTTGGTAATGCAGGACCTTTGTTTAATTCCAAATGAGATATAATATTTAACATTCCAGGAGTTTCGTAAGGATTACTTCCATTATAGGTAGCAAAACGATTAAACAATTGAACAGTTTTAGGATTCTTAAAATAAGAGGTATTGACTTTATTCATAGAACTACTTAAACCATACTTAAACAAACGTTTTAAGGCACTTAACATTTGCTTATTTAGAAGCTGTTTGATTTTATGCAAAGAAACATGAATAAAAACAGGTGCAACAGCAGTGTAATTCTTTTCCATTCGATCTAAATAAGAGAAGACCTTTTTTTCATCTTCACCTAATTCGATTGCGATTTTAGAGGAAACCTCCTTTTTTCCAACCGGTAAAGTAAAGGAGTGTGAATCAGCAAAAAAATAACGGCAGGATTCAGAAAGAAGAGAATAATCAAAAGTGATCGTTTTTAGCTCCGACAATTCAAGTAATTCATCTATTAAATAGGGTTCCGTAAAAATTGAAGGCCCCATATCAAAACGATAGTTTTTAAATGTCTTGGAATTTATTTTTCCACCAGCAAATTCATTTGCCTCAAAAACATGAACAGAAAATCCAAGTTTTGAAAGTCGGATAGCAGTAGCTAATCCTCCAATTCCTGAACCAATAATAAGTGCTTTTTTATCTTTCATTCAAATTCAAAACATATAAAAAGTAATTCTGTTCGGTAAATCACAAGGTATTTTAAGAGAGGAATTTAAGTAAATCCTATATAAATATAGTGTTTTAAAGTGACTTTATTAACAAAATAGGTGATTTTTCAACATTTTGTTGTTTTTTTTAGATGGATATTGATTTTCGCTTACTTATTCAGATATATTTGTTAGGATAATTAATTATTAATTTTTTTTAAAACACATTATTATGAACAAAGCAGAATTAATTGATGCAATGGCAGCTGGATCAGGTTTGTCAAAAGCAGATGCTAAAAAAGCGTTAGACGCTTTTGTAGCATCTACAACAAGCGCGTTAAAAGGTGGACACAAAATCTCTTTAGTAGGATTTGGTTCTTTTGACATTTCTAAAAGAAATGCACGTAACGGTCGTAACCCAAAAACAGGTGCAGTTATTCAAATTGCAGCTAAGAATTCAGTTCGTTTCAAAGCTGGATCAGATCTTTCTTCAAGCGTAAATTAATTTCACACTTTAAGAGAATTAAAAGAGGTTGTTTTGCAACCTCTTTTTTTTGTCTAAAAATCTAGATATTTTCAATAATAATTGCTGAAGCTCCTCCGCCACCATTACAAATTCCTGCGCCACCTAATTTACCCGCATTTTGTTTTAAGACGCTAATTAAAGTGACAACAATTCTAGAACCTGAATTCCCAAGAGGATGACCAAGTGCAACTGCACCACCATTTACATCAACTTTTGATGGATCAAGACCTAAAATCTTAGTATTCGCTATACCAACAACAGAAAAAGCTTGATTCAATTCCCAAAAATCTACATCTGAGATTTTTAGATTGGCTTTTTCCAATGCTTTTGGAATTGCCAAGGAAGGAGCAGTAGTAAACCATTCAGGCGCTTGCGCTGCATCGGCATACGAAACTATTTTTGCGAGTGGCTTCAATCCGTATTTGTCAATAGCTTCTTTGGAAGCAAGAATTAGAGCAGAGGCACCGTCATTTATCGTAGAAGCATTTGCCGCAGTGATTGTTCCGTCTTTATCAAAAGCAGGACGTAAACCTGGAATTTTATCCAAAAAGACATTTTTGTATTCCTCATCTTCTTTAATTACGATTGGATCTCCTTTTCTTTGAGGTACTGAAACTGCAACAATTTCATCATTAAATTTTCCATTTATCCAAGCAGCACTTGCTCTTTGATATGATGTTATAGCAAAATTATCTTGATCTTCTCTTGAAATACCATGTTCTTTTGCACATATCTCAGCACAATTCCCCATTGGAACCTTATTATAAACGTCTAGCAAACCATCTTTGGAAATTCCATCTAGCGTAATAATGTTTCCAAATTTTGTTCCATTTCGAGCGTCTAAATAATGAGGTGTTTGTGACATATTTTCCATTCCACCAGCAACAACAATATGGTTATCTCCTGCTAAAATAGTTTGTGCTCCAAGCATTATTGCTTTCATTCCAGATGCACAGACTTTATTAACAGTAGTACAAGGAACATTTTGCCCCAATCCAGCTCCAAGAGCTGCTTGTCGAGCCGGTGCTTGACCAAGTCCCGCTTGCAAGACATTCCCCATAAAAACTTCATCAATTAAATTTACAGGAAGATCAGATTTTTCTATAGCTCCTTTTATTGCTATAGATCCTAATTCTGTTGCTGAAATAGTGGACAAGCCCCCCATGAATGCTCCAATTGGTGTTCTAACTGCAGCAATAATATAAACTTCTTTACTCATAATAATATATAATTTAAGAGTATAAAGTTAGCACTTTTGATTCCAAAAACACCAATCATTTATAACAAAAAAAGGTGAAAATATTAAAATTATACTTAAACAATAAAGATTATGACTTTTGGCGAATTATTTACTATATTCTAACTAATTTTGTTAACGATGAAATTAATTACTGATCACTCATTTTTCTGGCTTATCCCCATATTTTTCCTTTCGCTTGGATTAACTTTTCTGATTTATCAAAACAAAGGTTGGGTAAAGGAATTAAAAACAAATCAACGATTGACATTACAAGTCCTTAGATTTTCTTCTTTATTTTTAATCTTATTTCTTCTTTTAGGAATTATTTTACAGGCTACTAATTACAGAGAAGAAAAACCTGTTTTCATAAGCTTAGTTGACAATTCTTCATCTATGTTGAATTACAAAGACAGTTCAATTATTAAAGGTCAAATTCAAAATTTCAAAAAGGAGTTAAGTGAAAAATTTAAAGATCGATTTGAATTAATAGAACTAAATGTTGGCACAATAGTTTCCAATGATCCCCTTAAATTTAATGAAAATACCTCGGCTTTAGAACTTGGGTTTGAAAAAATAAATATTGATTATTACAATCGAAATATTGGGGGAATTGCTTTTATTTCAGATGGGAATTACAATGTAGGAGCTAATCCTAGTTATGCAGCAGAAAAAATAAGCTTAACCCCAATTTTCACATTAACTGTTGGGGATACAATTCCAAAAAAAGACCATTTTATTAAACATATTACGGCAAATGATATTGCTTTCTTAAACAATGAATTTCCTGTAGAGGTTGATGTCGAAGCATTCAAAATAGGAAAAAGAAATGCCAATATTAGTATTTACAAGAATGGGCAAAAAATTGCAAGTCAAGTACTTAATTATGAATCTGGGAAATATGATTTTACAGAAGCTAATTTTATTTTAAAAGCAGATAATATTGGATTCCAAACCTACACAGTAAAACTTGAAGCCATAGATGGTGAGTATACCTTAAAAAATAATCAACGCAGTTTTTATGTAGAAGTAATTGATTCAAGAAATAAGGTTTTATTGCTTAGTGGTGCCCCGCATCCAGATATATCAGCACTTAAGTCAGTTTTAGATGAATATGAAGGCAGTGAAGTAATTACAAGTTTATATTCTGAGTGGAATAAATCTCTTGATGAAGTAGATCTTATCATTTGGCATGAACCAGGAATAAATTTTGATCAAAATACGCTACAGCTTATAAAGCAGAAAAACATTCCGATTTTTTTTATAATTGGACCGAATACAAGTAGTGGTGCTATTTCTAAATTAAATATCGGCATTACAGTTGCTGCAGGAAATCAGACAGATGAAAGCCAGGCTGTGATAAATAAATCATTTTCTGCTTTTGAATTGAGTGACAAAACAGTTGAAGCAATTGATTTTTTCCCTCCTTTAACTTGCAAATTTGGAACAATTAGTATCAATGGAAATAATGAAGTATTGTTAAATCAACGTATTGGATCAATTACAAAAAAAGAGCCATTGTTGTTTTTCTTAAATCAAAACAATGCTAAATCGGGAGTTTTGTATGGAGAAGGTCTTTGGCGATGGCGAATAAACGACTATTTAAGAAATTCTAATCAAGACGCCTTTAATGAATTTTTTAGTAAAATCACAAATTACCTTCTCGTAAAGCAACAAGGAGCTGGATTAAGAATTGAATTTCCAAATCGATTTACAATTGATGAAGAAGTTATAGTGAATGCATCTTTTTATAATTCATCTTTAGAACCAATTACTACTCCAAAAATTTCAATTGAAATAACAGATCAAAAAGGAAAAAAATATAAATCTCAATTTGGTTTAGTAGGAACAAGTTACAAATTAGCACTCGGTAAACTAAAGTCAGGGAATTATTCTTGGCGTGCAAAGACAACTTTTAATGGGAAATCCTATTCCAAAAAAGGAAATTTTCTAGTCGAAGATATTCAAATTGAAAAAACGGAATCAAACGCTAATCAAGGTGTGATGAAACAACTTTCAAAACAATCAAATGGCAAATTTTATCTTTTAAAAGATTATAAAAAAACCATAGAAGATATATCGAATAGAAAAGATATTACTACCATTAGCTATGCAGAAACTTCATTTGACGATCTTATAGAGTACATCGTAATCTTTATCCTTATTTTCTTATTTCTTTCAGGAGAATGGTTTCTTAGAAGGTGGTATGGCTCTTATTAAGATTTAACCTGCAAATAAAGATTTGCTAATTGTTTTATGGGAGTTTTTATAGTATTGTATTTTAAAATAGAATAACTAAAATCTTGAGCTCCAAACTTTTTATAGAAACCTGCTACACCCTTGTCATTTGAGCCAATGAAATCAAAATTTTCAAAACTTCCAATTAGACTTTGTAAAACAAAATCAATCAAACCGTAAAAAGCACCTTTTTCTCGTCCAATTTTATTTACGGTTCCCTTCATGAAATATACTTGCTTTTGAAAAAAAATAAAGAAACCACAAGCTATCATTTCCCCATTGTAAAATGCGGCAATTAACTTTCCATTCTCTCTTTTTAATGTTTCATTAATTATTTGATGTAATTTACTATAAGAATTTGACTTTAATGACTTTATATTTTTAATTTTTTTGAAAAATTCTATAAAAGTTCCAGCGTCATAAAATAATTTATATTCTATTCCTCTATCTAATTTGGAAATAACTCGAAGTGCATTCTTAGAATAATCATTGTGTAATAATTCACACGAACTAGGAATACTCAATTTCTGAAAAACCCCATTACTGTTTGATTCCTTAAGTTCAAAGTCAAGATTTATATTGACCAAAGAATAAGTTTCTCTAAAAATAGCTATGATTGCTGATCTGTGATCTTCATTTTCATTAAAAATAGATAAAGAACGTATAAACTTTGGTTGAAAAACATAAGTCAAGCCATATTTTTGGGCTTTCGGAATTGGCATAAAAGCTTCATAATTCAAATAAACTAAAGCATCCCAATTAGGATGTAAGATGTCTAAAACCCAAGAAAGCATGAAAAAAGATGGTGTGGCAGAGGCACCTATTTTTTTATCCCAGATAACTTTATCTAGCTCTTTGTGATTAATAATTTGAACATTACTATTTCTCATTTTTCAGTGAAGAGCTAATTAATTGAAAATATTTTATAAGCAAAAATAGGCACTATTTTTTTGAGGTTATTTAAAAAAAATGTAATTTGCAGTATTATTTACAACTTAACTTTAAAATTTATGAAAAAGCTTGATTTTTTAATGATTTGTCTTCTATTTTCATTTACATCTTATTCTCAAACAAATGAGGATATCGCCAAAGCTGAAACAAAAAAAATGATTTCTGAGTTGAATCTTAAAGCTGAACAATATGAAGATTTATACAATGCAAATCTCATGGTCATTACAACTTCTAATGATGTTAAAAAGTCTAAGATTTCTGAGGATGAAAAAACTACAAATATTTTAAAAATTGAAGAAAGAAAAACTCAATTATTTAAAGAAATATTGACTTCTGAACAATTCTTGACTTATGAGAAAAATGTGAAATTAGCAGCAAATCCAAAAAATGATAGTACACCTGAAACAGCAGAGGAAATTGCAAGTAAAGAAACAGCTATTTTAACTACCGAATTAAAACTTAATAGAGAGCAAGTTTCTCCAGTTTACACTATAATTTTGGGTATGACACAAAAAAATCTAGCTGCACAAAATTCAGAAATAACTATTGAGGAAAAAGAATTTACACTAATTCGTTCTCAAGAAGCAAAAAAAACCATGTTAAAAGAAGTTTTAAATACGGAGCAATTTAGCGCGTATGAAAAGTACCTTGCTGATCAAGCAAAAATTAAAGCCGAGCAACCAATTACTGTACCTAAAGAAAAAAAAATAACTACTGCAGAGCCTGCTCAAATTGAAGAAATCAATAATTAAAGTATTTCTTTTTGAATTAAAATCCTTTTAATCCTATTATAACTAAATTTAAAATATGAATCATCTTAAAATTTTATTTATCTCCTTATTTTTATCTTCTTTAGTATTTTCTCAAAATGAGAAATCACCTGAAGAAAGAGCAGTAATTCAGACAGAACGATTTGCAAAAGAACTTAAGCTTAGCGAAGAGCAAAAAGGGCAATTTCTAATTATACAAACTGGTATTAACCAAAAATTAGAAGGGATTCGCAGCTCAAAAATGAATGAAGAAGAAAAAAAGAATTCAATTAATTCAATTCGTGAAGCCAGAACATCAATGCTGCAAGCAATCTTAAACGATGAGCAGAAACAAAAAATGACTACTTTAGATGAAAAGCAAAAAAAGAAAATTAAGAAGAAGAAAAAAAATCTTAAAAAAAGAAAAGATTAAAAAGTAAGTCAAACTATATCTTAAGTCAATTTTATAATGGCTTTTTTTCTTCCTAAAGCTCAAGCATAAATTCAGATGACTTATGAAAAGTAATTTCAGGATAATCTTGTTCAGCCATACTCAACAAAAAAATTGTTTCAGCTAGAAAAACAAGATTATCATCTTTATCTACTGCTAAATAGTTTGCTTTTGCTCTTCTAAATGACTCTAACTGAATTTTATCATTGCTAGTAATCCAACACGCTTTGAAGTAATTACGAGGCACAAAACGGCAGTTTGCACCGTATTCATGAATTAGACGGTAGTTAATTACCTCGAATTGTAATTGACCAACTGTTCCAACAATTTTTCGATTTCCAGGCTGTTGGACAAATAATTGAGCAACACCTTCGTCAATAAGCTGTCGTATCCCTTTTTCTAATTGCTTGGATTTTAGTGGATCTAAATTCTCTAATTCTTGGAAAATTTCTGGTGAAAAACTTGGGATTCCTTTGTACATCATGATTTCTCCTTCAGTCATTGTATCACCAATTTTAAAATTCCCGGTATCATACAATCCTACAACATCTCCGGGATATGCTTCATCAATAACACTTTTGTCCTGAGCCATAAAAGAAGTGGGATTAGCAAACTTCAATTTTTTATGCAAGCGAACATGGTGATAAAAAGTATTTCGTTCAAATTTACCAGAAACAACTCGAAGAAATGCAATACGATCTCTGTGTTTTGGGTCCAAGTTTGCATGAATTTTAAAAACAAATCCAGAAAAATTAGCGTCAGTTGGTTCTACCATTCGTTTATCTGATTCTCTTCCACGAGGAGAAGGAGAAATTTCACAAAAAGTATCTAATAATTCTTGTACCCCAAAATTATTTACTGCAGAGCCAAAAAATACAGGTGCTACATCACCAGATAAATAAGTCTCACGATTAAATGCATCATAAACCCCCTCAATAGTCTCCAATTCATCCCGCAATTCTTCTGCTGGCTTTAAACCTATTATTTCAGTAAGAACTTCATCTTGAATATCCAAAATTGAGACTAAATCACTTGCAATTTTTGTTTTATTAGCAGAAAATAAATTCAAGCTTTTTTGATAAATATTATAAACTCCTTGAAAACGGTCACCCATTCCAATTGGCCAAGTTAAAGGACGAACTTTTAAGTTAAGTGTTTGCTCAAGTTCATCTAAGAGTTCAAAGGGATCCTTACCGTCTCGGTCCATTTTATTGACAAAAATGATAACAGGAGTTTTACGCATGCGACAAACCTCCATTAATTTTTTCGTTTGCTCCTCTACTCCATTTGCGCAGTCAATAACTAAAATAACACTATCAACAGCTGTTAAAGTTCTAAAAGTATCTTCGGCAAAATCCTTGTGTCCTGGAGTGTCTAAGATATTAATCTGCTTATTCTCGTATTCAAATGCCATAACAGAGGTTGCAACGGATATTCCTCTTTGCTTCTCAATTTCCATAAAATCCGAAGTAGCAGTTTTTTTTATCTTATTATTCTTGACGGCACCTGCTGTTTGAATTGCGCCACCAAACAACAACAATTTTTCCGTTAATGTTGTCTTACCAGCATCCGGATGGGAAATTATCCCAAAAGTTCGTCTTTTTTCAAGTGCTTCTTGATTGGTCATAGCAATTTGTATTCAATAAAAAAGACCGCCGTAGCAGTCTTTAACAAAATTTCTGTGAGTTTAATTAAAAAATCTCAGAAGAAGAAAAATGAAATTCACCTTCAATTGCAGCATTTTCATCAGAATCTGAACCATGAACGGCATTTCTTCCTTTATTTTCAGCATAGTATTTACGGATAGTTCCTTCTGCTGCTTCCGCAGGATCAGTTGCTCCAATTAAATTTCTAAAATCTGTAACAGCATTTTCTTTTTCTAATATTGCTGCAATTATTGGTCCTGATGTCATGTATTCGACTAATTCACCATAAAAAGGTCGCTCTGAATGAACAGCATAAAATTCTTGTGCTTGCGCAACTGATAATTTTGTATATTTCATTGCTTTAATTTGAAATCCTGCATTGATAATCATATCAATAATTTTACCCATATGCCCATTTTCAATTGCATCAGGTTTTAACATTGTAAAAGTGCGGTTTGTTGTCATAGTATCTATTTTTGGGTGCAAAGTTAGTCATTTTATACTGTAATTATAAGTTAAGAAAAAAATCTATTCTGAATTCTTGCTATTAATACTTAATTTTACAAAATGAAAATAGCCGTAATTGGTGCTGGGGCCGCAGGTTATTTTGCAGCATTATCTGCTAAAAATTCTTTTCCTGAATGTGATGTTCAAGTTTTTGAGAAAACAGGAAAAGTACTCTCCAAAGTAAAAATCTCTGGTGGGGGACGTTGCAATGTTACACATGCTTCTTATGAGAATAAAACTTTAGCAAAGCATTATCCAAGAGGAGAAAACTATTTAAAAAAAGCCTTCGAAGTATTTAATGCTAAAAGTACAATTGAATGGTTTAGTAAAAGAGGTGTGGAAATGAAAACATATCCTGACGGCTGTATTTTTCCTTTATCAAATGATTCTCAAACTATAATCGATTGTTTTGAAAATGAAGCAAGGAAATTTGGGATTCATATTCATCTAAACGCTGCAATTATTGGAATTTCAAAAAAAGAAAATAGTTTTGAAATAGTAACACGAGAGGACAGTTTTCTTTTTGATAAAGTCATCGTTACAACTGGAGGTCAGCCAAAACGTGCAGGATTAGAATGGTTAGAAAAAATTGGACATAGCATTGTTGATCCTGTTCCATCTTTGTTTACTTTTAACATGCCTGAAAATCCTATTCGAGAATTAATGGGGAATGTTGTAGAAAAAACAAGTGTTAAAATTGAGGGGGCAAAATTAATTGGAAAAGGCCCTTTACTTATTACACATTGGGGAATGAGTGGTCCTGCAATCTTACAATTATCTGCTTGGGGAGCAAGGATTCTAGCTACGAAGGAATACAGATTTGCAATTCTTGTAAATTGGCTTGATGATAAAAAGGAAGATGAATTGAGAAAAGAACTTGATAATATTATTCTAAATCATGGACTAAAAATGGTAGGTAATTTAAACCCTTTCCCAATAACCAATAGATTATGGCATTTTTTATTGCAGAAATCTGATATTCTAACTGAGATTCGTTGGAAAGACCTTGGAAAACGGAATTTGAATAAGTTACTGAACACTTTTTTAAACGACCGTTATGAAGTAAGTGGCAAAACTACTTTCAAGGAAGAATTTGTTACAGCTGGAGGAATTCTATTAAGTGAAGTAGAATTTAAAACAATGGAAAGTAAAATCGTGCCCGGATTATTTTTTGCTGGGGAAATTTTAGATATTGATGGGATAACAGGTGGATTTAATTTTCAATCTGCATGGACCACAGGATTTATCGCAGGAAAAAATGTATGTTCAGCTACTTGATTATAATTTTCAAAATATTATAAATCAATATTTTAACAGTTATTTTAACAGTTATTTAAACCGTACATCAAGCTAATTAATCTTGCTATTTTAAAGAAATATTAAATAAGATAAGAGGTGTATCAAATAAAGGGAGTATTTTTGCAAATCGCTAATTGTTCAAATGATAGATTTAGATCTTTACCAAGCAAAAAAACTTTATCCTTTTCAAGAGAATACCGTAAACAATGTTCTAAATGAATTGCGTAAAAATGGGAATGAGTTCAATCTACTCTATCAACTACCAACAGGTGGCGGAAAAACAGTAATCTTTTCTGCAATTGCAAAAAAATACATCGAAGAATGGGGGAAGAAAGTCCTTATTCTAACGCACAGAATTGAATTATCTGTACAAACTTCAAAGCAGCTAAATGCCATAGGCGTAGAAAACAAAGTTATAAACTCAGAGGTGAAAAACCTAGACGATCAAGAGGATTATAGTTGTTTTATTGCAATGGTAGAAACATTAAATAACCGACTAAATGAAGATGAAAACTTCATAAAAAATATCGGATTAGTAATTGTTGATGAAGCTCACTACAATAGTTTCCGAAAAATATTTCAGTTTTATAGTTCGTGCAATATTCTTGGAGTCACTGCGACTCCTTTAAGTAGTAACAAAGCACTTCCGTTAAAAGACAACTACAATAAGCTTTTAGTAGGTGAATCTATCTCAAATCTCATTGAAGGAGCCTATTTATCTAATGCTGAAACCTATTCATATGACATTAATCTTCATGGTTTAAAAATTGGTTCAAACGGTGACTTTACAATTGGAAGTTCAGATATTTTGTATAGTAACTATTTTATGCAAGAAAAATTAATTTTCGCCTATGAAGAAGTTTGTGCTGGAGATAAAACATTAATTTTTAATGCTGGAATTGAAACCTCACGTCGTGTTGAAGAATCGTTTAAAAAATTAAAATTTAATATTCGACATCTAGACTCAACCTTTAGTGATAAAGACAGAAAAGATGTTCTTTCATGGTTCAAAGAAACACCAAATGCCATCCTTACTTCCGTTGGAATTTTAACAACTGGATTTGATGAACCAACTGTTAGATCAATTATTATTAATCGTGCAACACGATCCTTAACTTTGTACCACCAGATGATTGGTCGTGGTTCACGAAAACTTCCAGACAAAAGTGATTTCAAGATAATTGACCTTGGAAACAATGTTCGCCGTTTTGGATATTGGCAAGATTACATCAATTGGCAAGACGCATTTAAGTTCCCTGATCGTTTTCTAGAATCTCGAATTTCAGAATTGGAAGATATGGAATTTGAAATCGAATTTGAATTCCCTAAGGGATTTGAAAAGATAATAGATCCCTCTTTATTAGATACTTTTAGTATCAAAGAATCCTATTTTGACTGCATGGAAAAAGGAGAAAAAGGTAAAATGGCTATTGAATATTCCTTAAATAATCATTTTAATGCAATACAAAAAAGCTCAAAAAATTTGGATCATGCTATGGGCTTACATAATATTCTTCAAGACCACATTGAACATCGCTTAAAACATTATACAAAGTGCATAACAAAGAGCACCGAAAATTACTTCAAGTATTTACTTGAAACATACAATCGTCAGTTAGCACAAAAAATACGTTTAAATATTGATGAATAAGAGTTATTGCTTAACTTTAAGTTCAAATTAAAAAATGCGTAAATTATTTTTTCTTTCCTTACTTATTCTTTCCTTTGGATCTTTCAGTCAAAAAAATAAACTGAAAGCATACCTCGACACCAAGCAATTTTATGCTAGTGAGTTAGGGAATTACCTAGAAATTTACTTGCAATTTGTTGGTAGTTCAGTAAAATTTGAAGCTGTAGAAAATGGAATTCAAGCAAAAATAGCTTTGAATATTTCTATTCAAGAAAAAGAAAATAGTATTCGTAAAGATTCATATGTTTTAACTTCTCCTCTTGCTATTGACAGTGTTCAAGACGATTTCTATGAAGTTAAGCGATTTGCTTTACCGCCGGGATCTTATAAACTTAAGATCGAAATAATCGATGTTCTCAATGATTCAAGAATTTCGGCTGAAAAAGAAATTACAATTGTAGATTTTGCATCTAAACCAACTATTTCAGAAATAGAAATTGCTGAGTATGCCTTTAAATCTGATGTAGCATCAAGTTTCCAGAAAGCAGGAATTCACATTGTTCCACTTATTTCAAATTTTTTTTCGACCGAAATAACTAGAATCCCGCTTTATTTCGAAGTTTATAACAGTCAATTCACCAACGATTCACTTGTTGGAATACTCTGTAAAATAATTGATACAGAAAATGAAAAAGAATTGGAAGATCTAACTTTTCTCTGGCGAGTTGCTAGTGAACCAATTATACCCGTTTTTAAAATGATCGATATTGAGAAAGTTCCTACTGGATCATTTCGGATAGAGCTCGGTTTAATTAATCGCAAAATGGAATTACTTACAACAAGCACCTACTCTTTCGAGCGATCCAATGAAATTGAAGAGGAATTTAATCCCGATAAAATGGTTTTAGACCCATCATTTCAAGCTTCAATTACAGAAGACAGTGTTTTCTTTTTTCTCGCATCTTTAATTCCAATTGCTCGTCCAGCTGAAATAAAAAACATTATTTCAACTTTAAAATCTAAAAATATTGAAAAATCAAGAAAGCATATTCAAGCTTTTTGGCGAGAATCTGCACCAACAAATAGTTATGAAGCTTGGATTAAATATAAAATTCAAGTTGTTTTTGTTGAAGTGCTTTATGGAAATAATTTTCAAGATGGATTTGAAACTGATCGTGGCAGAGTTTACTTAAAATATGGAGCGCCAAGTACTCACGTTGTCAAAGAAAATTCGCCGTCTGAATACCCTTATGAAATATGGACTTACAATAAGATTGGAAAATATAGTAACAAACGATTTATTTTTTACAATCCCGATTTAACAAATGGCGCTTATCGTTTATTGCATAGCGATGTTTTAGGAGAACTTAAAAATGCAGCATGGTCGCAAATTTTATCTCAACGAAATACAAATAATGGCGATATTGACGACCCTAATAAATTTAATCAGAAATCGTGGGGTGCTAATAGTGGTGATTTGTTCAGACAATATTAAAAAAAAATGAAGCAAGTTGCTATTGTCATTCTTAATTACAATGGAAAAGCACATTTAGAGTGTTTTTTACCAAGTGTTGTAAAACATCAGCAAGACCAAACTATTATTATTGCAGATAATGCAAGTACAGATGATTCTCTTGAGTTCTTAAAAGCAAAGTATCCAACGATTCGAATAATTCAAAATAATGAGAATTATGGCTTTGCAAAGGGTTACAATCAGGCACTACAAAAAATTAAAGATGAATTTGACTATTTTCTATTGCTCAATAACGATGTTGAAGTCACAGAGAATTGGATAAACCCACTTCTCCATTCATTGCAAAATGAAAATGTTGCTGCCTGTCAACCAAAAATTTTAGCTTACAACAATAATAATTATTTCGAACACGCTGGTGCTGCAGGAGGCTTTATTGATAAGCATTACTTTCCTTTTTGTCGTGGGAGAATTTTTGACTCCCTTGAAGAAGATTACAGTCAATATGATTCAGAAGAAAAAGTATCGTGGACATCAGGGGCTGCAATGCTAATTAAAGCCCAAATTTTTTTTGAAGTTGGAGGATTTGATGAAGACTTTTTTGCACACATGGAAGAAATTGATCTATGTCTTAGAATTCAAAAAAAAGGATATGAATTGAGGTGTAATCCAAAAAGTAGCGTTTATCACTTAGGTGGTGGGACAATGCCCTATAATTCTCCAAAAAAAGTATATTTAAACTTTCGAAATAATTTGTTCCTTATCGTAAAAAACCATCCTGGATTTCTATTTCCTAAGTTATTAACAAGAATGGCAATTGATTTTTTAGCCACACTTAAATTTTTATCTGAAGGAAAAGTAAAATTAATCTGGTGTATTTTGCGTGCTCATCTTTCAGTATATAAAAATTTACCTTTGTTATTGAATAAAAGAAAAATATTGAAAGCAAATCAGTTTCCAATTTTGCAATACAAAGGAAGTATTATTTGGGCTTTTTTCTTGCAAAAAAACAAGAGGTATTCGTCCTTAAACAAACGCTTATTTTAAGTCATTATGAAATCAATTCTTAGTGTATTTATATTTTTTGCTTCATTCACTTTTTTTGGACAAACTCCAATTAAAGATATTAAAAATATTAGCGATAAAATTCAGGTAAAAGTGAATAAGCTAATTTCTGATTACTCCCCTACTCTTTTTGTTAATCCTTTTATTGGGACAGGTGGTCATGGTCATACTTATCCGGGTGCAAGCGCTCCTTTTGGAATGATGCAATTAAGTCCCGATACTAGATACGATGGTTGGGATGGCTGCTCAGGCTACCATTATTCCGATTCTATTATTTATGGATTTTCACACACTCATTTAAGTGGCACTGGAGTTCCTGATTATTGCGATTTATTAATTGTCCCTCAGTCTAATGTACCAAAAACTTCGCCTGGATACCTAAATAAAGATGGTTACGGATCTACATTTAAACACGAAAGTGAAAAAGCCAGCCCTGGATTTTATGAAGTTCATTTAGATCAATCAAATATTCAAGTTCGACTAAGCGTAAGTCAACGTGCAGGAATTCATGAATATACTTTTAATAATAAAGATGAAAAACGCTACATTCTCATTGATTTAGATCATAGAGACCGAGTTTTAGATTACTCAATCGAAACAATTGGAAACAATGCCGTTCAAGGCGCGCGAATCTCTCAAGCTTGGGCGAATAAACAGCACTTTTATTTTTATTTAGAAACATCCCTTCCTTTCATAAAATCTACAAAAATTAATGAGAAAGGTCAACACAAATTACTCTTAGAATTTCCAAACAATAGTGATAAAATTTCTCTCCGTGTTGGAATGTCTGCTACCGACCTTACAGGAGCAAAAGAAAATCTTTTAAGCGAAATTCCTGAATGGAATTTTGAAAAAGTTCGAGCAAATACTTTAAAACAATGGAATGACGAATTAAGTAAAATTAAAATTTCATTAGAAGACAAAGAAAAAGCAACAATTTTTTATACTTCGCTTTATCACAGCTATTTAGCGCCAAATATTTTTAGTGATATAAATGGAAAATACCGTGGACGAGATAATAAAATTCATGCTATTTCAAATGATCAAAAACAATATACCGTATTTTCTTTATGGGATACTTATAGGGCGACACACCCACTCTTTACATTAATGCAGCAAAAAAGAACAAATGAATTCATTACAACATTCTTACGGCAATTTGATGAGGGAAAAGATCTTCCAGTATGGGAATTAGCAGGAAATGAAACAGAATGTATGATTGGTTACCATAGCGTATCTGTTATCGCGGATGCGTATTTAAAAGGAATTAATCAATTTGACACTACAAAAGCATTAAGCGCGATGATTACCACAGCTAAGTTGAATGAATATGCTAAAATTCCTTATGCAAAAAATGGTTTTATAGATTCAGATCAAGAACCAGAATCTGTCTCCAAAACCTTAGAATATGCCTATGACGATTGGTGTATATCAGAAATGGCAAAGAAAATGGGTGATAAAAAAAGTGAAAAAGAATTTGAACTTCGGTCCTTTAACTTTTTAAATCTTTATGACCCTCAAACAAAATTTATGCGTGCAAAACGCGCAGCACAATGGTTTTCTCCATTTGAGCCAAGTGAAGTTAATTTTAATTATACTGAAGCTAACGCATTTCAATATTCAATGGCTGCTCCTCAAGCAATCAAAACACTAGCAGAAATTCAAGGTGGTTCAGATTCATTAGAATCCTGGCTAGATAGATTATTTACATCTCAGAGCAAACTTTCTGGAAGAGAACAATCCGACATTACAGGATTAATTGGTCAATATGCTCATGGAAATGAACCTTCTCATCACATGGCTTATTTATTTAACTATACGAATTCTCCGCACAAAACTCAGTTTTACGTCGATAAAATAACGAAAGAATTGTATTCTAATTCACCAGATGGGCTTTCTGGAAATGAAGATTGTGGACAAATGTCCTCATGGTTTGTATTAAGTAGTTTGGGATTTTACCCCGTAGCACCAGGAAAACCATATTATGAAATCGGAAGACCTTGTTTTAATGAAGCCGTGTTAAAATTTGAAAACAATAAATCTTTAAGAATTAGCGCAATAAACAATAGTCCTGATAATAAATATATTCGGTCAGTAAAATTAAATGGTCTACCAATTTATCGCAGCTATTTATCACATGAAGAAATCATGAATGGTGGAGTTTTAGAATTTGTAATGTCTGATTCCATTATAGTAATTAACGACAAATGGATAAGTGGTTCTCCGGAAAATTCTATTCCTTCTAATTTTGTCCCTGCCCCCTATATTTTAAATGAAAACAGAATATTTGATAGTAAAATTTCAATTGAAATGGGTTTTCTTAAAATTAATTCTCAAGATGAATTCACACTCTTTTATTCAATTAAAAAAGATGAGTGGAATAAATATACTAAACCTTTTGAAATAGATAAAAGTACCTTAATTGAACTAAAACTTCAGCGAAAATCAAGTGCTGGCGAATTATTTGAAAGCCAAATTGTAAATAGGTATTTCAAAAAAAAAGACAATTCTATTCGCTTAGATTTAAAAACAAAATACGCTAATCAATATGCTGCTTCAGGTCCAAATTCATTAATAGACGAAATTAAAGGAGGAAATGAATTTAGAACAGGAGATTGGCAGGGATTTTATGGTGAAGATATTCTTGCAGATGTAAGTTTTGAGTCTCCTAGAGAATTACAGGAATTTGGAATCTCTTGTATTCGCGACCAAAAATCGTGGATTTTCTTACCTTCTGGAATTCAGATTGAAATCTCTCAAGATGGAAAGAACTTTGAAAAATTAGATTTTATAAAAGTTTTACAAGCAACTGCAAATGATGAAAACCCAAAGAAAGAACAGTTTATGGTTAAATTACCTCTTGCTAAAAAAATAATAAGCATACGTTATAAAGTGATTAATCCAGGAAATTGCCCAGAGTGGCATCTTGGAAATGGAAATCCAACTTGGTTGTTTTTAGATGAATTAATTTTTAATTAAGTATATTATAATGAAAAGTTTATATATTCTATTTAAAGTATTAGTTTTAATTATTTTTATGAATTCATGTTCCGATTCAGACAAAGATAAAGCGAAAAAGACTCCAAAAGTAAAAGTCAAAAAATACAAGAATTTAGATGCTTATGCTAAAGAGCATATTAAATTACAATTACGAATTCCAAACTCTGAAAAATTTACTTTTAAAATTTATAAAGAGCATTTAGACAATGATGGGAAAATTGACGCTGTCATAACTTTAAACAGAATGGCCTTTGCAATAATCGAAGCTAGCAAATCACCTAATCCTGCAAAAAGAGCGGAACTTGGATTTATGGGGAATTACAATTATATCTTTTATTACGACGGTGGATTAGATTTAATCTCCCCTCCAATTGCCATTCCATCCTCGCCCCTAGTCCCTTTAAATGTTACATACACAAACATTAATTCTGGCGATTTTAAGGATTTTCTAATTGATTTTAGGATTCGAAACGCTAGTTATAAGGATGTTTACACGATTGCAAACCACACTCCTAGAAGAATATTCCAATGGAAGAATTTTGATGGTTTAGGGTCTAAAAATGTTGAAGCATATTCAATTCAATTTTCTGCAATTGGGCAATATTCAAACGTGAAAGACATTTTAATTTATGAGGGAAGCATTGAAACTCCTCCAAAAGATGCTGATGTAAATATCTACGAACCGAAAATTAAGGCAACAAATAAGCTAATCCATACCTTTTTTTACCTTGAGAAAGAAGGAAAATATTTCACTAAAAAATAAATTCAATAACTATATTTACAAAAAAAACATGCTTTTAATTAGCCCTAAAGAATGTCAAATCGGCATAAAAAACAATCAAATTGAAATAATTGATATTCGTGAATTGTATGAATTTGAAATTGCAAATATTTCAAGTAAACACATTCCAATGGCAGATTTTACAGCGCGTATTTCCGAATTAGACCTCACAAAAAAAACTGTTTTAATGTGTCGCTCGGGAAAAAGAGCTGAGGCACTTGCAAATTTAATCACAACAGAAGGTTTGATAAACGAGGTTTTTATTATGAATGGTGGAATTCTTGCTTGGATAGAAACAATTGACTCATCTATAAAACTAGATTAATATGGGGGTTTTAAACGAACTTTTAGAAGTATTTCAGCACATTATAAAATTAGATTTTAAATGGTTTTTCGAAAACTATTCTTCTGCAATTTATATCATTTTATTTTTAGTAATTTTTATCGAAACTGGATTGGTAGCAATGCCTTTTCTTCCTGGCGATTCTCTTTTATTTACTGCAGGAATCTTTGCTGCTTCGGGTGAATTGGATTTAGCATACTTACTGTTTTTATTACTTATTGCTGCAGTTTTGGGGGATAATTGTAATTATTGGATAGGTAGAAAAATTGGTTTGAAGGTATTTCAATTGAAATTTAGAGATAAGCCTATTGTCAATAAAAAATACCTCGATCAAACAGAATTATTTTTTGCTAAAAATGGTATAAAGGCAATTATAATGGCGCGTTTTGTTCCTTTTGTTCGCACATTTGCACCCTTTGCTGCAGGAATTGGTAAAATGAATTACAATCGGTTTTTCATTTATGATTTATTTGGTGGGTTCTTGTGGGTTTTCAGTTTAACAATTGCAGGTTATCTTCTTGGAGAAGTTGAATGGATAAGGAAACACATAGATTTAGTTTGCCTCGGAATTATATTTCTATCTGTTTTACCAATGCTTATTGAATTTATTAAAGCAAAAAAAAATAAGAATAAAGCTGTCTAAAATAATTCTTGAAATTCCTTTTTCAAAAATTCAGTAGCTACTTCTGATGGTAATTTTTCTAATTGTGCCACAAGCTCAAATATCTTTGCAGATAACTCAATTGCTGTAGCATTATCTTGAACCTGACTTGCAGCTAGATTAATTAATTTCACAAGCTCTTCTTTAGAATCTCTGAGTAGTTTCCACGCTATTGGAGAAATAAATAGCTGTTGTGTAATGTTGTGATCAAATTCTTCGCGAATAGTTTTTAAAAATTCAGCATGCATTATTTTTGCAGGTAAACCTGGGTTATTCAAACGCATCACTAAGGAATTCGGATGCAAGCGTTCCATTAATAATATAGCACGCTCATAGGCATCCACCCTATTTGGCAAAAAGAATTCTTGTCTTTGTTTCTTTAATTCAACTTCTAAATTGACTTTTTCTTTTTGACTTTGCCTCTTTAAAAATAAATAGACGACTATAATGATTGAAATAGATGTACTACCTAAAATTGCAAGAAAAAAAATTGGGCTCATTATCTTTATTTTTTTTACAAATATAAAGTTAGAAGTTGAAGAAAGCTATAATCTGTGAAAATAGATGAATTCCTTTCTTTATTTTTACATTTAAATTATACAAATGTCGACTACCTTAATTTTTTTAGTTTTATCTAGCTATTTTATTGTTCTGATTCTTATTGCCCATTTTACATCAAAAAATGCTACAAGTGAAACTTTCTTCACTGGAAACCGACAAAGTCCTTGGTATCTTGTAGCTTTTGGAATGATTGGCGCCTCACTTTCTGGCGTAACATTCATTTCAGTTCCTGGGCAAGTCATGAACGATGGAATGGGCTATTTTCAAGTTGTTTTAGGCTACGTACTTGGATACATTGTTATTGCACAAGTCCTAATGCCTTTGTATTACAAATTAAATGTCACATCAATCTATGAATTTTTAGAAAAACGTTTTGGCATCATAAGCTATAAAACGGGCGCAAGTTTTTTTATTTTATCGCGTACACTTGGTTCAGCAATTCGCCTTTATTTAGCAACGATTGTCTTACAATTATTTTTATTTGATGATCTCGGAGTTCCTTACTGGTTAACGGCAGTTATAACAATCGCTTTAATTTGGGTTTACACCTTCAAAGGTGGAATAAAAACAATAGTCTATACCGATACATTTCAAACTGTTTTTCTAATCAGCTCCGTTGTTATCTGCACTATTATTATCTCACAAACTTTAAATCTTGACTTTTTTGGTTTATTTGAAAAGATTAGCGCCTCAAAAACTTCTAGCGGAGGTAGTATGTCGCAGGTATTTTTCTTTGATGATCCTTTGGCAAAAAACTATTTTCCAAAGCACTTTTTTGGTGGTATGTTTTTGGCAATTGCAATGACCGGCTTAGACCAGGATTTAATGCAGAAAAATCTTACGTGCAAAACAATTGGTGATGCTCAAAAGAACATGTATTCATTTACGACTATTTTATTGTTTACCAATTTTCTGTTTTTATTGCTCGGTGGCGCCTTGTACGTTTATTCTAATTCAAAAGGTATACAATTACCAATGAACGATGGAAAAGTTATTACAGACCATGTATTTCCTACCTTGGCTCTTAATAATTTCGGAAAAATAGCTGGCGTTTTCTTTTTATTAGGAATAACAGCATCATCTTATGCATCTGCAGACAGCGCACTAGCGGCATTAACTACTGGCTTTTGCATCGACTTTTTAAATTTCAACAAGCGAGAAGAAAAACAAAGACAGAAATTAAAATTAATCGTTCATATTGGCTTTTCGCTATTATTCTTAATTATTATTCTATTGACAAAAATGTATGTTACTGCAAATCCAGGAACAGATTTAATTTCACTTATTTTAAAAATTGCAAGTTATACTTATGGTCCATTACTTGGATTATTTGCTTTTGGAATTTTAACTAAAAGAAATCCTAGAGCGATTTTAGTTCCATTTATCTGTGTTCTGATTCCTATTCTTTGCTTCTATCTCGACAAATTTTCTGCAAATCTATTTGGAGCTTATAAATTCGGATATGAGATGTTGATTATCAACGGAGCATTAACTTTTGTATTTTTGTACCTAAGTTCATTTTTTACCACAAAAGAATCGAATTGATTATGAAAATAAATCTTGACGATAATAAATTACACCTTCGCTTTGCACCTTTGACTTTAACTCGTCCTCTTGGCAATCTACGCATGGGAATTCTTTGCAATAATGAGCGTTGGAAAATGTACATTCCAGAAGCTGAAATCGGCTTTACAACTGAAAAATATTTACAGGAAAAATTCATAGAACTTACAGATGCAATTCAAGTAAATGCCTCAGTTATACCAAATGAAGATATTGCTGCTGCAGTTTTTAATTTAGAAGATAATTCAACTTTATTTTTAGATAAACAATGGATTGCAAAGCGCGGAACTGGTTTAAATAAACTTCAATTTATAGGTGAAACACCAATAATTTTAAAAGAACGATGGGATTTATTCCTAATGAATGAAGAAGTTTTAATACAGGACTTTGATTTGCTAACAAATAATAGGAAATCTCAAAAAATTTCAAAAACAAATACGCTAATTGGAGACTCTAAATTTATTTTTATTGAAGAAGGTGCAATCATTGAAGGAGCAATTCTTAATACAACAACTGGTCCGATTTACATTGGTCATAATGCTGAAATAATGGAAGGATCTTTAATTCGCGGTCCTTTTGCGCTTTGTGACAACAGTACCTTAAAACTTGGTACAAAGGTTTATGGCGCTAGTACAATTGGTCCGCATTGTAAAATAGGCGGAGAAATTAGCAATGTAATATTTCAAGCTTATTCAAATAAAGGGCACGATGGTTTTCTTGGAAACTCTGTGATTGGAGAGTGGTGTAATTTAGGAGCTGGGACAAATTCTTCCAATCTTAAAAATAATTACGGTAAAATTTCTTCTTACTCCTACGAAAAGTTAGCTCAAGTTGAAACAAAGCAACAATTTATGGGCCTTTTTATGGGTGACCATTCAAAAAGTGCTATAAATACACAGTTTAATACCGCATCTGTAGTTGGAGTTTCTGTGACGGTATTTGGCGCTGATTTTCCACCAAAATTTATACCTTCATTTTCATGGGGATTTAGCCAACCATTTGTTGAGTTTAAGTTTGATAAAGCCCTTGATTCTGCTAATAACATGATGGAGCGAAGATCTATATTCTTAAGTGAAGTGGATATGAAAATTCTCAACTACTTATCTACTAGTAAAAAGAGTAAGTAAATCTTACTTTGAGATTTTTACAAGCGCTTTGTTAATCGATTTACCCTCAAAATCTGTAATTTTTACTTGATAAATACCATTATTCCAAGCTGAGGTCGAAAGCGTGTTTAGATTTGAAAAAGTTTGTTTTTCAAGGACAATCCTTCCTTGTAAATCGTAAATACTAATTTCATATATCTTAGAATCTGAAATTTGTATTGTTAATGTTTCATTAACTGGATTTGGAAACAAGGAAAGTTCAAAAGAATTTTCCAATTCATTCGTGCCTGCCATACAATTATTATTTGCATTTGGTGTAGGATTCACAAAGTTAAAACTCGCTCCTCCATCCGGGCATCTTGCGTAAGCCTCATCAGTTGTTTGAATTCCAAAAGCAACTTGATTGAAGGCAATTGCTCCATTTCCAAATATCAAAAGATCGCCCAAAGAACTTAGTTTAAAGTTTGTATGCACGCCAGATTGCTCCAAATCATCATCACACCAAACAATTAAATAGGAATTTGCAGGAATTATCGTTCCAAGTGGAAATGGCCAAAGTGTAAGATTTGTTGCGTCATCAGAAAGGTACATTCCCGATAAGTTTATTGCTGAAGATGTTGTATTGTACAATTCTATCCAATCATCGCTCTCTCCATTTGAATCATATAATGAAGAAGAATTACTAGCGACAATTTCATTGATTACGACATTTCCATTTGAGCAAAAAGGAAAGTTTATTTGAATAGAGTGGTATTCATGCTCTGCTCTTGTTGGACTAAACAATCCTGCGTTTGAATTTTCAGCATAAATATAATACTCAAACGCTGTACCACTTAAAGTAACTTGAAAACCAAAAATATGGTCACCAGCTGCGCCATCTCCATGTTGACCATCGTCAAACATTTGAACGCGGTTGAATTTTAATTGATGGTTTAAGCGATAACCTAAATAAACGGATGATTCATTTACACAAGTTGCTGTAATATAAATTGATTGATTAAAATTAGGAGAAGTATTACTCGCTCCAAATGATGAAATTAAAGGTGCCGCAAGTAAATAATTTGAGTTTGTGCTGAAATAGGTCGCTCTTGCATCCATTAAAGCCTGAATTCCTGGGATTGTAGATCCTCCGCCCATACCTCCACCTGTTACAGCAGTTGTTAAACTATTTTGATATTGTGTGTAGGTAAAAAATTTATAAATATCTGCTTGAACATACGAATTTATAGTGCTTCTGAGTGAATTTGCTAGAGTAAGATATTCTTGCGTAATAAAAATCTCTTGTACAATTGTTCGAATATGTGCCAAATACATTCTTTTGTACATTGGATTTGCCATCAGTTTTACAATCAAAGGATGAATTGAGGAAGTACTATTAGACATTGGGTCTAACGTTGTTGCAGTATATGCTCCTGAGCCTGTTCCTCCAGGAAAAGAAGCAAAACTCATGTTCAAATCCCAAACTGTTGGCACAAAGCGATTGTTTAAATCCCAAGACAAATAATAATTCTGACGAAATGCACCATTGTAAGAATCAAGATTAACAAGTACATTATTAAAAGCCAACATCCATATTGCGCGATCTACGTCTAGCTTGCTTTCTAATAAACTCGTATTATTATTTAGCGTATTAATTAAATCTACTAGTCGATTCCATCCAAAATCTGATTTTAATTCATAGGAAGAGAAATAAGAACTACTGTCTGCATTGATATATTTTAAATCTGGACTTGCTGTAGTTCCAGGACCTGCTCCACCAGTAGGATTACACTTAAAAAAAGAATCATTACTTAAATAATAATGTTCACCATTAAATTTTTTGTTAACACTCTCAGCATTTGAATAAAGTCCTCTAAGAATTCCATTGATATATACATTTGCAAAATTTGCTTTTGAGCAATCCATAAATTGTTCTAAAATTGCATACGATAAAACCTCACGAATCATTGAAGGATCTTGGTAACCATTTTGAAGTTTGATATTTGTGTATCCTTGGTAATCTTGACTTCCTTTTATATAATCTAACTCTATATGAAGTGGATTTTTATTATTATTTGGATTATAGGATGAGTTACCCTTGTATTTTACTCCAACACTATCATAGGTATTAACGCCATTAATACGAACAGAATCTGCAATTATAAAAGCATCTGAATCATATGCTGCATCTAATTGTGCATCCCAATTTGCAGCGGTAAAGAAAATTTCTATTTTTTGAACAGTCGCTCTGTCATAAAAATTTTGTGCAAATAATGAAAGTGAAATAAAAATTAGAAGAAATAGAAGAGATATTTTCTTATTCATAGGTAACAATTTATATAATTAAGTGACTAAAATAATATAAAACTTGTGGTTAAAGCTAGAAAATAATATTATCGACAATCTCCAAAACAAATTTACATTAATTTAATATTAAAAAATAATTAAATGTTATGGGGTCATTTTATTTTCAATCAGATCATTTGTGTAATGTTGATAGATTGCTTTCATTTTTTTTATTTCTAAATCATCTGATTTACTTCTTTTCTTCAGTGAAGATAAATTCCAAACTAATAAATCCTTTGTGCCTTGATATGCCATTAAATTTTCTTGTGCATAAATAATTTTTGGCTGTTTCTGCTTGTTAAAATAAGAGGTGCCAAATGCATAATACTTAGATCGAATATTCAAAAGGTCTATTAATGTTGGTAAAATATCTATTTGTTGAAAAGGTACTAAAGAATCAATATGTGGTAAAGAAACTGTTGGATGATAAAATGCAATAGGAACTCTATGCAACCAAGCTAAATCACTTCTATCAGATCGACCCGTTGGACCAACATGATCAGAACAAAAAACAAAAATCGTATTTTTAAACCAAGATTTTTTCTGTGCTTTATTCCAAAATTCCCGCAATGCTATATCAACATAACTTATTGTAGCACAAAGAGGTTCAGGTCCTTTTTCCACCTTTTTTCGATAGTCTTTTGGTATTGTAAAAGGATGATGGGAAGAAAGTGTGAAAACCATTGAAAAGAAAGGTTTTTTCATTTTATCCATTTGACCTAAAGACCAAGCTAAAAAATGATGGTCCTCTATTCCCCAATTTCCATCAAAGTGAGCTTCATTGTTGTATTCTGTTCGTCCATAATAGCTATCAAATCCAGCTGCTGAAGTGAACGCATCAAAGCGCATAGAGCCATTTGTAGCTCCATGAAAAAAAGCGGATGAATAACCATTCCCTTTCAAAATACTTGGTATTCCCTGGAATTGATTTGAACTATACGAGGAAAGAATAAAACTTTCATTCATCCACATTGGAATTGATGAAACAACCGCAGGTAAGGCATCCATAGACGTGCGACCATTAGCAATTCCGTGTTCAAAATACATTGACTTTAAAAGAATAGAATCTAAGAACGGTGTGAAACTCTCAGGATTATTAGGACCACAATACATAGAACCGAAACTTTCTAATAAGATGAAAACAACATTTTGAGAGTCTTTCACTAAATTTTGTGGATTCCCATTCTGAATAGGATTAAAATATTTTTTTATTTCAGAATCCGAAAAAAATGTTTTTTTCTCGACTCCCTTAAACTGATAGGTTTTTAATAGCGTAAATGCAGAATTTAAAACAGCTGGCGAATTTTCAATACTAACATAATTAGTAGACTCTAGAATTCCAATTGGTTTCAACTGAAATCCACCGCGACCAATTACGATTGTTAAAGCTATGGTTAGAATGAAATACATCCAATTTTTTGGTTGTTTAAAATTAACCTGAACAGATTTCGACTTAAAGTATGTAAAAAGTAATAAACCAAAAGAAACAATAAAGAATAAAATAAGCCACCAAAATTCTACTATAAAATCTCCTGCCAGACTTCCTGTTTCGTCACTATTTAACATGAATTTTAAGTAATCATAACTAGTTCGTTTGTGCGTGTAGGAAAAATAGGCCACATCGAGCGCATTGAATAAAAAGACTATAGCACTACTAAGGGTAAAAACAATAAATAAAACAAGTGACCTTATTTTTTCAGTAATTAATGGAAGAGGAATTGCACTTAGAAAGATAAAAGGCAAGAAAAAAAGTGCAATTGTAATGCAATCAAACCAAAGTCCTATTATATGTTCTTTAACACCAAAATCAGGAAAGGACTCGCCATTACAAATTAGGAGAAGTATTCTATAAACTTCTAAAATAAGTAAAACAAAACTCAGTTTAAAAAGTAAGTTAAATATGCATTTCTCTAAAAGAAGTTTTAGCTTCAAATCAGTAGTTTAATAACTTTGAAATAGCTGAGATTAATCTTTCTTTTGGAAGAAATTGTTCTTCCAAAGCAACTGCAAATGGAACTGGAGTATCTAATGAAGCAACACGAACAACTGGAGCATCCAAGTATTCAAAACAATTCTCTGAAATTAAAGCAGCTAATTCGCCACCAATTCCTCCCATCATACAATCTTCGTGAAGTACAATAACTTTCCCCGTTTTTTTAACTGCAGTGTAAATACTCTCAGTATCTAAAGGTAACAATGTTCTTAGGTCAATTATTTCAGAACTCGTTTCCGGAAACTTTGTTAAAGCTTCTTTAGCCCAATAAACACCGGCTCCGTAAGTTATAATTGTAAAATCTTTTCCTTCAGAAACGATTGCTGCTTTTCCAATTTCAACAGTATAATAATCCGAAGGGATTTCTTCTTTAATACTTCTATAAAGTCCTTTGTGTTCAAAGAATAGGACAGGGTTTGGGTCTTCAATTGCTGCATTTAGCAAGCCTTTTGCATCATAAGGATTTGAAGGATATAAAATCTTTAATCCCGGCGTATGAAAAAACCAGGCTTCATTACTTTGAGAATGAAAAGGTCCAGCTGCCGTTCCTGCACCTGTTGGCATTCTAACAACAACGTCAGCATTTTGGCCCCAGCGCCAATTAATTTTCGCTAAATTGTTAATTATTTGATTGAATCCACAGGTTACAAAATCTGCAAATTGCATTTCCACCATTGCCTTCATTCCTGAAATTGACAAACCCAAACTTGCACCTAGTATTGCAGATTCACAAAGTGGCGTATTGCGAACTCTTTCTTTTCCAAATTTCTCAAGTAAACCCTCAGTAACTTTAAAAGCGCCGCCATATTCTGCAATGTCTTGCCCCATCAAAATCAAATCAGGATATCGCTCCATAGATTGAATTAAAGCATCTTGAATGGCATCAATAAATCGTTTTTCAACAAGAGGTCCATTCGGTTTTTGAACTTCTTGTTTGAATGAAGCATAAATATCTGCTAATTCAACCTCTATATTAGGAATAATTGCGTCTTCAGCATTTGCTGTATCAAATCCTGCTTGAATTTCATTCTTAAAGGTTTTTTTAATTTCTTCAATGGACTCTTTTGTGAGAATTCCTTGCTCAAGTAAATACAATTCAAAGTTCAAAACAGGATCTTTTTTAGCCCATTCATCTTGCAATCCTTCAGGATAATATTTCGTGCCTGAAGATTCTTCATGTCCTCTCATGCGAAAAGTCATTAATTCCAATAAATATGGTTTAGGGCTTTCACGAATTTCCTCATTTATTTTTCGGACATTTCGAATAACTTCTAAAATGTTATTGCCATCAACTTGAATGGCATTCATTCCATATCCAATTCCCTTATCGATAAATTGTTTACAGCGAAATTGTTCTTCGGAGGGTGTGGATAAGCCCCATTGATTATTTTCAACACAAAAAATAACTGGTAAATCCCAAACCGCTGCGACATTTAACGATTCATGAAAATCGCCTTCAGAAGCTCCACCATCTCCAGTAAAAACAAGTGTTGACTTTTTATTCTTCTTTATTTTATTAGAAAGAGCTATACCATCTGCAATTCCAAGTTGAGGTCCTAAATGGGAAATCATTCCTACTAATTTATATTCTTGAGTTCCAAAATGAAAGGACCGATCTCGACCTTTTGTAAAACCTGAAAGTTTGCCTTGAAACTGAGAAAAAAGTCTATTTAAAGGAATTTCGCGTGTAGTGAAAACACCTAGATTTCTATGCATCGGCAAAATGTACTCCTCTTTTTCCATTGCGTAGGAACAACCAACAGAAATACCTTCTTGCCCCCATCCAGAAAACCATTTCGTGATTTTTCCTTGTCGGAGAAGAATAAGCATTTTCTCCTCGATTAATCTTGGAAGCAGTAAGTTCTTGTATATTTTAAGTAATTCAGAATCATCAAATCCATCTCTATTGAATTCAATTTGTCTTAGTTCTTCTTGTTTCATTTAATTACTTTCTAAAAGTGTGCTGAATTACACTTTTAATCCCTTTATAACACGTTCTTTACGTTTATTTTTTTTAAGATTTTTCTTAACCACAACAAGATGTGTCGCTCGTGCAAAACCTCTAATTAAATCAACTTTAAAGGTATTGCCACCATACTGAATTCTAGCCCCACCTGGAGTAGACCAATCAGCTTGAAAATAGTAGCGCCGATTTTTAGCACCTTCAACTCTAGATGAAAACATTAAAACTTTTTCTTCGCCAAGCTCAAATCTGACAATTATTTCGCCATTTGGACCAAAATTCTCAAAAACACACTTTGTCCCCGCTGGAATTATAATTGATTCCCTCTTGCTATTAGAACTAGAAACTAGTGCGCCATTTTGCGTGGTGTTTTGACTATCTAATATTAACTCTTGATCTAATATAATAGTATGAGAAGTCGAAAACTGAACATTTCTCATTTTTTCATCTGAATCTAAACTAAACTCATCTCGCAATTCATTTGTATAAGGCACTTTAACACCGCATGAAATTAAAGCAAACAAGATAAAAGATAACAAAATAGTGCTTTTCATAAAAATAATTTATTTCACAAATTTACTAATTTCATTGAAAAATTGTATTTGTTTAATGTAAAACAATTAAAATAGTTATTACTTAAAGGATTTTTATCAAATTTCATTGAAATTGTTTCTTTAATTTTGTTTTAAATTACTTTATTTATGCGCATTTTTTCTCAAATAACTTTGTCTACTATTATTTTTATACAGGCATGTAGCTCAAATAATAATCAAAAAAGAGAAAAAATTGAAAATAACAAAATCAATAATGAAAAACCAAAAGAAATTCTAAAAGAAGATACACTTAAAGCAATTTTTGAATTTTATAATCAAGATTCTGTTAACTTAGAAATTACAAAAATAAATCTGAATCCAGAAAAGACATTTATTCAACGTTTTCCTTATAAAAATGCAACAAATTTACTTTTAGAATCAAAAAAAAATCTTGTCAAACATTTGCAAATTAATTATGCAGATTCCAATGCTATGAAAAATGCATTTTTTAATTATTTAGATTGTTATGGCAAAGACTGTAAAAGTATTGAGTTGTTTCAGAAAGTAAAATTCTCAAAAACATTTTTTATGCTTATTACTACAACTAAATCTATTCATATTATTGAATCTGAAAATAATCTAAACTCAAGTGATTGGATTAATTGTGTGCGTTTTTCAAAAATAGCAGACCCTGTAAAATTCATCATTATTCAAAAAAAGCAACAGATAGCAAAATGGTTTAGCTATTCTCACTATCACTTAACTGAAGTAAAATGAAAACTGTCAATCGAGGATTTATTTCCATCACACCTACTCCATTATTTATTGCTTGGGCGTTAAAAAATTCTGATGAAGAACAATTTTTCACCAATAATCCTGAACCTTCAATCTATTTGGTTGAAGATGATTTTTGGGAAGATTCAAAAGTGATTGAAAAATACTACAAAAAAATTTCGCAACAAGAATTTAGTTCATTGTGCTCAAAAAATGAAATTATTCCAATTATTTCTAGTGAAGAAGAGTTTAGTCTTTATTTCGATCTAAGCTTAGGTACTATTGTACACGATTTATTAAAAGAAAACATAGAAAGAGAATAAACATTCTAGTATTTTGAATGTTTCTAGTGAATGAAAACAATTTTATTAATAGGCGCTTCGTCTGCAGTAGCAAAAGAAGTTGCAAAACAACTTAAAAAAGAGGGTCATACGTTAATTTCAATTTCAAGGACTGAACCTGATGCACCATTTGATTTTTTCCATCAATATGACATTTCTTCTGATGACCCAATGCCTATCGTTGATACTTTAATAGACGGATTAGTATATTTTCCAGGTACAATTAATTTAAAATCTTTCCAATCACTAAAAAGCACAAACTTTTTGGAAGATTTCCAAATAAATGTGCTTGGCGCAATAAAAAGCATCCAATCTTACTCAAAAAATCTAGCACTCTCCGATTCTGCATCAATAATTCTTTACAGTACAGTAGCTGTTCAAACAGGAATGCCATTTCATGCTTCTGTTGCAGCTAGCAAAGGTGCAATTGAAGGACTTACTAGATCACTTGCTGCAGAATTTGCACCAAAAATTCGTGTAAATTGTATTGCTCCTTCACTTACAAATACTCCAATGGCAAGTCGCTTATTAAGTTCTCCTGAAAAAATAGAAGCTAGCGCATTGCGTCATCCCTTAAAGAAAGTTGGAGATCCTAAAGACCTAGCAAACATGACTACTTTTTTGATTTCTGATGCATCAAAATGGATGACTGGTCAAATTCTACATTTAGACGGAGGAATGTCATCCATCAAATGATTTTAAGCGATAAAGATATCAATCGAATCATCGAAATGTCGTGGGAAGACAGGACTCCTTTTGACGCTATTTTTATGCAATTTAATTTGCGTGAGGATCAAGTTAAGGAATTAATGAAAAAAGAACTAAAATTTTCTTCTTACAAACTATGGCGTGAACGAGTAGAGAATTGTAAAACAAAACATCAAAAAATTCGTAATAAAGAAATTAATCGCTTCAAATGCAAGCTTCAACGACCTATAAGCAATAACAAAATTTCTAAAAGATAAAATCCAATTATTCTTTATTTTCCATTATTTATAAGAATTAAGATATTACCTTTATCTAAATAATTAATATTGAATTTTTCAATAATCTAAAAAAAGAATGGGAATTGTTAATGCTTTTATTAATCAAATCGGTCGTGAGCTAGGACGTGATGCATATCGATCATTAGCATCTAATTCAAGAGGAATTCAACGAAAAAAACATAATATTGAAGAGGAAGAACTGATACTTGATCAAGTCATTAACTTTCAACTCTCAGAGGATGATCAGAAGACATTTCGAAACTTAGCTAATCTGGTTGAAAAAGCGGAGCACACAAATTATGAAGACTTTGAATGGAACGAGTTGTTTTATGAATTAGATAACAAAATTGACTTTTGCAAGGCTAATTTATCGCCTGAATATAAAGTTCAGCTAGAAAAACTCGATGAAATAAATGCTAAAAACTACAAATTCATAAAGTCAAAACATTATAACTATGTTGATTCGGTAATTAAATATTTTGAAAATATGGTATCTGATTTATCCAAAAAGAAAATATCTCTTGCCGTGGTTTTAACACTATTTGGTCTGCGTGCTAGTTATCTTGGGGAAAAAATCATTTATACTGTAATTAATATTCTTTATTTATTTATTTATTTTAGGTTTTATATTTCACAATGGATGGATTACATTTAATCATCCTAAATTATTCAATGGAAACTTACCAAATGAGACGACGGCTGATTTAGAAGTAATAAAGTCTGCAGGAACTGTTTTAATGGGAATTGCAATTGGATGTTATTTACTTTACTTTGCTTTAGGTGTTTACAAAATTTCGAAATATAAAAAAGAGATTAAAAAAAACATTGACTCAAAACTTAAATTTCAAACTTATAAGGCTCAGTTACTGAAGTAATTCAGTTACTTTGTTTTATCTTTTACAAAAATAGATGCAATATACGCAGTAATTGTTCCAAGTAATCCAACACCAAAAAACATCAATATCATAGAAATAATTCTACCCTCCATTGTTACCGGATATACATCTCCATAACTTGAGTTTAGCAATGTTGAGTAAGACCACCAAAATGCATCTTCTGCAGTTTTAATATTTGAATTAGGAACTAATGATTCAACCTCTAATATTGCTATTGCAGAAAAAATAACCGATAGAACTGATATAGAAACAACTGATGTAAGTGCTCCTTCAGCTTTGTTTTAAAAAAAATGATTAAAAAGTTGCTTGGTTGATTTGAAAGCTCTAACCACTCTGAAAATTCTAATTAATCTAAGTATTCTGCCTGCTCTGAAGAAATCAACCATAGGTATGCTTGATAATAAATCAATCCATCCCCATTTCATAAATATTAGCTTGTTCTCTGCAATCCAGAATCGGAATAAAAACTCAATAAAAAAAAATGAGCAAATTATATAATCAAAGTAATTAAGAAGAATAGTAGTTTCTTTAGGCAATTGCCAAAAAGAATCAATTAGTAATGCACCAAGAACATAAAGTGTCAATAGGATTACAATAAAATCTAAAAGACCTAATTTGTTGTTATTTTGCATTTACATGTTATAGTATATTAATCAAATTTATATATTTATATTTGTCAAACATAATTTAAATAAAATGACTTTAGGAAACCTCACAATTTTCGCACAACTTATTGTTGCAATTTCAGTTCTATTTGTTTGGGTTTTTCGTTTTCACAATGTTGAGAAAGAATTCAAACAATTTGGCCTAAGCATTACTATCCGAAGCGCTGTAGGAGCAGCAAAAATTGCGCTTGCAACTTTATTATTAGTTGGGCTGTGTCAACCTTGTTATGTTTTTTATTCAGCTATTTTAATGGGATTTTTTATGCTTTCTGCTCAATATTTTCATTTTAAATTAAAAAATCCATTAACGCAGAGAATTCCTTCCTTTATATTTTTATCCTTGTGCGTATTTATAGCGCTGCAATCTTATTGTTCTTAATAAGCCGAAAACAAATTGTTATTTTGTATCCTTCTTTCTAGTTTTTCTTTTTTCCTTTATGGGACAAGCTATTTTTTTTCTTCAAAAATGGAGAAAGAATTTAAGCGATTTGGATTACCAAACATCGCTCTATTTGTTGCTTTTGCGCAATTAAGTGGTTCAATTGGATTAATATTTGGACTTATCAATCCTACTATACTTATTTATTCTTCTGCAGGATTAAGCTTGTTGATGTTTTTTGCCTTCTTTACACGACTTCGGGTAAAAGACAGTCTAAGTTCAAGTTTTCCTGCACTATTTTATCTCATTTTGAATATTGTTATATTTATTTATTCGCTTCTAGATTTATGAAGTCTCTAATTATCCTCCTATTTCTACCTATTTCTTTATTCTCTCAAAAAAAAATTACTCGAGAGGAATTTAAGGAACTAATAACTAAAGGGAATACCCTAGTTATTGATGTTTGAACTCCAGTAGAATTTTCGGAAGCTCACATTAAAAATGCTATTAATATCGATTACTTCTCTAAATCTTTTTCGGAAACTATTTCTAAGCTAGATAAACAAAAAACTATTTTAGTTTACTGTGCTGCAGGAGGAAGAAGTACATCTGCCTGTTCAGATTTCAAGAAATTGGGTTTCAAAAAAGTGTATAACCTGATTGGTGGTTATGACGATTGGAAAGAATAAAAAAGTAAAATTATTTTTTATTCTTTTTTGCAGCAAATTCAATGATAATTCCAATTGTGGGCTGTAAAATGCCAGTTGCATTTTCTATTAATTTTGTTTTATATCGACTAGGGTCATTAGGATCCTCAATTGGAGTTCCATTTGCGTCTGTTTCCACTAACATTGTTTGTGCTAATATTGCTTTGTAACCATAGGCATTTTGTATGTCCAAATAAAAATTCATCGTTAATTTTTCTAGAAATATTTTTTTGTCGACACGAAGGTTTAACTGATGAAAACTTGATTCACGCTTGGTATTTAATTGAGAATAATCTAAAATTCCTTGTCCATTGATATCCCAATTCTGTTTTAATCCTGAAGCAGCACTATAGGGCGTGTAAGGCGAACCTCCTGAATAAAGCCATCTCAATCCAAGTTCCCAACCTTTTTTAAAGCGTTTACCTCCGGTTAAAGAAACAATGTGTTTGCTATCCCAGGCTGTTGGAACATAAACATTGTCTTTATCCTTAAATTCTGAATTCACAAATGTATAAGCAAAAACAGCATAGAAACCTTTGTATAATTTTTGTTGGTATAAAAATTCTAATCCATAGCTACGTCCTGTTGAAATAGATTTAACTTCTTCGTTTCCAACAATTCCAAAGTCAGAACCGATATTTGCTAAACATAATGAATCTTTAACCGAAAAAGGATATTTATCATAAGACTTGTAAAATCCTTCAAGTGTAAATCGTGCATTTTTCTTACTTAAAAATTCTGTACCTAGAACAAAATGATCTGCACTTATGTATTCTAAGTCATTTTCTTTGTTAACTAAAGTACCAGCAGTATTTCTGTAACCAAGTATCGTGTATGAAGGCAATTGATGGTAGCGCGCTATATTGCCATTTAAAGCCCATTGTTCATTTATGCGGTAATTTATAGATAAACTTGGAGAAAGTTGTTCTAATGGGTTCATCATGCTTCTAGAATAGGTGTTCACATCACTTCTTAATCCAATTGATAAATTTAATCGCTCATTAATAAATCCTTTGCTTAATTGTCCAAATACAGCAACTTTACTTAAAAATAGATTCGATTTAAATTCTACTGTATCTGGCAAACCCTGAACTGTAATATTGTTATATGTTTTATTATAATACCTGCTATATTCATAAGCAAAACCTGCGTTTAATCGCCATCCATTTTTTGTGTAATTATGCTCAAAACGAAACTTGTTCTCTGCTTCAAAGGAAGCGTAATCAAAAAGTAAATTCTCAGGTGTTTCTATTCGATATTTATACCTTGAAGCACTATTATTTAACATATTTCTACTTAAAACAACTGTTTGATAAGAGTTTTTAGAATAATGAAGCCAATTTACACCCATTGTATAGTTCCATTGATTTTGTATAGGAAGATTTCCAAGAATAAAATTGTTTTTCTCAAGCGTGGCGGTGTCTGTGACATTTTCATTTACTTTATCATTTAATCGAAAAACATCTATAGCACCGAGACCAATAAAGGTTAACTTATTTTTTTGATTGATTTTATAATTGATTTTATACTGAAAATCATTGTAAGTTGGAAGAATCGGTAATTTCAATGCAGCAAACAAAAATTGCAAATAAGAGCGTCTTGCTGAAAAAATAAAATCTACTTTCTTCCCTAGAGGCCCGTCTAAAGTAAGGGCTGCATCACTTGATCCCAAAGCAAAATTTGTAATAATCGCATCTGGATTTCCATCTTTTTGCTTGAATGCTAGAACAGAACTTAAACTATTAGCACGATTTGCAGGAAAGGCCCCAGAATAGAAATCAACTTCTCGAATGAAATTTATGTTTAAAAGTCCAACTGGTCCCCCACTCGACCCTTGTGTTGCAAAGTGATTAATGTTTGGAACTTCTATGCCGTCTAAATAAAATTTATTTTCCCCTGGAGAACCTCCACGAATAATAATGTCATTTCGGAAAGTTGCACGAGAAGCAACTCCAGGAAGAGAGGCGATTACCTTACTTGCATCTCTATTTGCGCCTGGCAAACGTTCGATTTCTGTTGAATTTAGCGTTTTTAAAGATACAGGAGATTCTATTTTCCTGATAAAAGGGTTAGCTTTCACGACAACCTCCTGTTGCTCTAAAACGATTTCTTCCAATGCAAAATCCAAAGAAACAGAACGAGCATTTGTTACTGTTATTTCATTGATTTGAAAAGCTTTAAACCCTGAAACAACAACTTTAAAAGAATAAACTCCAGGTTTAATGCCACTTATTTCATAAATACCATTTTCATCTGAAATCGCACCCAATTGCTGATCTAGAACTTGAACCTTAGCTTGCTCAATTGGTTTGTTGTTTAATGCATTTGTAATTAATCCTCTTACAATTCCAGATTGTGAAAAAGCAAGTGAATAAAATAGTATTAATAAGAATGATAAAATAATTTTCATGTAAAGAATATGTTTGTTAATACAAGTAATTTGGCTTATTGTTCATTTAGAAAAATTCAATTTTATTTATCATCTTATAATTTATGCAAATTTATGAAATTCAATAAAATTTCCTTCCCCATATCTGTCATTATTGATTCTGGATGAAATTGTACAGCATAGATTTTTCGATTATTTGATTCAAGAGCCATAATGGTTCCGTTTTTACTTTTAGCCGTGATGTAATCTTCATGAATTCCTTCTATCTTCCAACTGTGATATAAACCAACATTGATTTCATCAGGAAAACCCCGAAACAATCCTGTTTTATTTAAAATAGTTATTTCCTCTTGAACTCCGTGCTTTACAATCTCTTGATTGACTAATTGACCACCTAAATACATTCCAATCCCTTGTAAACCCAAGCAGATTCCAAAAACAGGAATAGTTGAATCACAGATGGATAGAATCTCAAATAAATTAACTTTTTCATTTGGTAAACCAGGACCTGGTGACAATAAAACCGCTTGAAATTCCGTTAAAGTGTTAAGTTCTAAAATATCGTGTTTTATAACTGTAACATTACAATCTAGAGCTTCTAAATAATGAACAAGATTAAAGGTAAATGAGTCATAAAAATCAACGACAAGAACTTTCACCTATTTTGAATTTAGTATGTTTGCAAAAGTAAAAAACAAATTGAATTTATCTAAAAGTAAATATGAATAAAAAAGCACTTCAAATACCAAATGCTCCTGCTCCAATTGGACCTTATAGTCAAGCAATTCTAGCAAATGGAATGCTTTTTATTAGTGGACAATGTCCAATTAATCCTAAAACTGGACTTTTAGAAATGGAAACAATTGAAAGTGCGACTCATCTTGTTATGTCAAACATTGAAAAACTTTTGCATGCAGCAGAAATGGACTTTACGCATATTGTAAAATGCTCAATTTTTTTAAAAGATTTGGGCGACTTTCAAAAAGTAAATGCTGTTTATGCTACTTATTTTGATTCTGTTCCGCCAGCAAGAGAAACAGTAGAAGTTGCTCGTTTGCCGCTCGATTCATCAATTGAAATCTCTTGTATTGCAATCAAAAGTTAATGAGTGAAAGCACCCAAAAATATGATTTATCGGTAGTTATTGTAAACTATAACGTCGTGTTTTTTTTGGAACAATGCTTAAACTCTGTTTTCGCGGCTTCCAAGAATTTAAATATTCAAATTTTTGTTGTAGATAATAACAGTGTTGATGGTTCTATTAACATGTTAAAAGAAAACTTTTCGAGTGTTGTACTTATTGAAAATAAAGAGAATGTTGGTTTTTCAAAAGCAAACAACCAAGCGATTAAAAGGGTGAATTCTCCTTATGTTCTTTTACTTAATCCAGATACAGTTATTGAAGAAGATACATTTGATAAATGCATTGAATTTATGAATTCTAATACTGATTGTGGTGGCCTAGGATTAAGAATGCTTGATGGTAAAGGGAATTTTCTTCCTGAATCAAAGCGTGGTTTTCCCTCTCCCTCAGTTGCTTTTTATAAAATTTTTGGCCTATCGTATCTTTTTCCAAAATCTCAAAAATTTGGCAGGTATCATTTAGGTTTTTTAAGTGAATTTGAAGTAAATGAAGTAGATGTTTTGAGTGGCGCTTTTATGTTACTCCGAAAGGTAACTTTAGAGAAAGTAGGACTCTTAGATGAGCAATTTTTCATGTATGGTGAGGACATTGACTTATCCTATCGCATTAAATTAGGAGGCTATAAAAATTATTACTTCCCCGAGACAAAAATTATACATTACAAGGGTGAAAGCACAAAAAAAAGTTCTGTGAATTATGTCTTTGTTTTTTACAAAGCTATGATTCTCTTTGCGAAAAAACACTTTTCAAACAAGAATGCAAACTTGTTTTCTTTCGCGATTAATCTTGCTATTTATATGCGGGCTTCACTTTCACTTATAAATCGTTTTGTCAAGAAAATAGCAACTCCATTTCTAAATGCTGCACTAACTTATTCAGCTTTATTTTTTCTTGCTGATTATTGGAGGAATGCTGCTATTCAATTTCCTGAATATGTTTTTTATATCTCAATCCCTTTATACATTTTTGTTTTTATTCTTTTTGCCTGGTTAATTGGAGTTTACGACAAGGGAATTCGAAATCATATTATTTGGAAAGCAACAATTTTTGCAAGTATTTTTATTCTTGTGATTTATGCACTTTTACCTAAAGATTGGCAATTTTCTCGCCTTTTTATTTTGACGGCTTCTCTTGTTTTTGTTCTTCAACATTATCTGGTATTGATAACTCAAAATTTATTGAAAACACATAAGATTGGATTGCCTTCTACTCCGAAAAAACACTTTGCAATTATTGGAGATCAAGCTGAATTTATACGGGTGAAAAAAATATTGGAATTGACGTATCCAACAATTGAAAGCATTATCGGTGTTTACATTACTAAGAATTATGAGGAGGCCTCAGGAAGCAATCTTCAATTAAATGAAATTATTCAAGTTCACACGATCAATGAAATTATTTATTGTGCAAAAGATGTAAGTGCAAAAAATATTATTGATGGAATGACAAAAATTGAAAGTCAAGATATTGAATTTAAAATTGCGCAACCTAATACAAGTTATTTGATTGGCAGTAATTCAATTGACAATTCAGGAGATTTTTATGCGCTAAATTTTTCTGCTTTAAGTAAGGCTGAAAACATTCGTTCAAAACGCTTATTTGATTTCTTTTTTAGTATTATTTTACTTTTACTTTCCCCTATTCTATTGGTAATTATAAAATTTAAAGCAAAGTTTATTTCAAACCTTTTTAGAATCTTGAGTGGAAAAAAATCATTTGTTGGTTACCTCAATCAAAGCGATGGGACAAAAACAAATCTCCCAAAAATAAAACCTGGAATTTTAGAGCCATTTTCTATCTCTGAAGAACTTTCAATTGATAAAAAAGAAGAGTTAAATCTACTTTACGCGAAACAATATAGTTTTATTTTTGATTTTGAAGTGCTCGTTCGTAAATGGAAATTACTCGGTGAATAATTCCTATTTATTTTCTCATATCAAGGATGTTTGCTAACTTTGCTATGCTGAATTTTACAGTAAATTAATCTTATGGCAGAAATTGAAGTTCGTCTTCCGAAAATGGGAGAAAGTGTGACAGAAGCAACAATTACCAATTGGCTTAAAAACATTGGAGACAAAGTCGCTATTGATGAACCTTTAGTTGAAGTTGCAACAGATAAAGTTGATAATGAATTGCCATCTGAAGCTTCAGGAATATTGAGTAAGCGATTTTTCGAAAAAGATCAAGTTGCCCAAGTTGGCGATGTAATTGCAATTCTTTCAACCGACGAAATTTCAACGACGAAAGAAGTAAGTCCTGAAAATATTGAGTCAGTAAAAGAAATTGAAGTCATTGAAGAAAAAAATAGTCCTGTATTAGAAATTACTTCGCCGCCTACTATTTCTGAAATGGTTACAATAAATAGTAATTCAAGCGGTAAATTCTTCTCGCCTCTTGTTAGAAGTATTTCTAAAAAAGAAAATATCAGTCAAACTGAATTGGAATCTATTCAAGGATCTGGTCAAGATGCACGTGTTACAAAAAATGATTTATTGAGCTATATTGCTAATCGTGGAACTTCTATTATTAGTAATAATACTAAGCCAACACTTACAAGCTCTTCAAATATAGGAGGTCATTTCTTAACAAATATTAAAGAACCTATTGTACTTCCAAATCCGGGAGATGAACTCATTGAAATGGATCGCATGCGCAAAATGATTGCTGATCACATGGTAATGTCAGCGCATATTGCTCCGCATGTAACTTCCTATGTTGAAGCTGATATGACCAAAATTGTCGAGTGGCGTAATAAAGTCAAGAAATCATTTATGGATAAAGAAGGTGAAAATATCACCTTCACTCCTATTTTAATTGAGGCCGTTGTTAAAGCAATAAAAGATTTTCCGATGGTAAATGTCTCTATTTCTGGAACTACAATCATTAAGCGAAAAGATATTAATATCGGAATGGCAACTGCTTTGCCTTCGGGAAATTTGATCGTTCCAGTTATTAAAAATGCAGACCGTCTCAATTTAATGGGTTTAACGAAAGCTGTTAATGAATTGGCGAATAATGCACGGAATAATAAATTAAAACCTGATGATACGCAAGGCGGAACCTATACCATTACAAATGTTGGTTCATTTGGAAATGTAATGGGAACTCCGATAATCAATCAACCGCAAGTTGCAATTTTAGCGCTTGGGGCAATCCGAAAGGTTCCTGCAGTCATTGAAACACCTGAAGGAGATTTTATTGGAATCCGTCACAAAATGTTTTTATCTCATTCCTACGATCACAGAGTTGTAGATGGTGCTCTCGGCGGTCAATTCGTACGCAGAGTTGCAGATTACCTCGAAGCTTTTGACGGAAATCGTGAAGTTTAAGCAAGCCTTTACTATCTTTTCATTAACTGTAATTACTTATAAATGAATTTAATTTTAAAAAAACCGCTTTGTTTTTTTGATGTAGAGGCAACTGGACTTCAAATTACAACTGATAGAATTGTACAAATTGCAATTATTAAATTGACGGTTGACGGTGAACAAGAAGAATTAAATGAACTGATTAATCCAGAAATTATAATTGCAGACGAAATCATTGCAATTCATGGTATTAGTAATGAAAAAGTAGCAAATGCTCCAACTTTTAAGCAATTAGCGCAAAAAATTGCGGATTTTATTGGAGATTCAGACTTGGCAGGATACAACTCAAATAAATATGATATTCCTTTATTGGCTGAAGAATTTCTTCGTGCTGATTTTGAAATTGACTTATCTCAACGAAATTTTGTGGATGTTCAAAATATCTTTCATAAAAAAGAACAACGAACACTTGCTGCAGCTTATCAGTTTTATTGCCAGAAATCAATTGAGAATGCTCATGATGCTTTATATGATACTCGAGCTACACTCGATGTTTTTTTAGCTCAAATAGCACGCTATCCGGATTTAAAGAATGATGTTTCCTATTTAGCTGATTTTTCAAGAGCCGGGATTTTTAAATCCTTAGATTTTGCAGGTCGTTTAGCGATTAATGAAAAAGGTGAGGCGATTTATAATTTTGGGAAACATAAGGAAAAAACGATTGAGAGTGTTATGAAATCTGAGCCTGGTTATTATGGATGGCTGCTAGAAGCTGATTTTCCGCGCTATACAAAACTATGCCTTCGAAAAGAAATGGAGCGCATAAAACAAGCAAACACTCCAAAAGAAAATACATCAATGGAATCTAAATTGGATGACCTAAAGTCCAAATTCAATACAAAATGAAAATAATTTGTATCGGGAGAAACTATGCGGAACATGCAAAGGAATTAAACAATCCACTTCCTACTTCTCCACTATTTTTTATGAAACCTGATGTTGCGCTTTTAACAGACTCTAAATTTTACTATCCTAATTTTACGAAAGACCTACATTTTGAATGTGAAATTGTAGTAAAGATTGATAAAGCGGGAAAAAATATCCGAGAAGAATTTGCTCACAAATATTATTCGAAAATCACCTTAGGTATTGACTTTACAGCTCGTGATTTACAAACAAAATGTAAAACAGAGGGTTTACCTTGGGAAATTGCAAAGTCCTTTGATAATAGTGCTCCTATTTCTTCAAAATGGATTGATTTAAGCACCATAAATTTTGATTCTACAAGTTTTAATTTTTATCAAAACGATATGCTTGTTCAACATGGTAAAAGCAGTGATATGATATTTAACATCAATCAAATAATTGCTTATGTTTCAGGATTTGTAACACTAAAAACAGGTGATTTAATATTTACAGGAACTCCTTCAGGAGTTGGTCCAGTTGCGATTGGTGATCATTTAAGAGGAGAGCTAAACGGAATTCAATTATTAGAACTTAGCGTTCTTTAATCTGCTTTCACACTTATTTTTCGTGTAATTCCAGTATTTATAAATTGGAAGAAATAGATTCCATTTGAATAATTCTGAAGATCAAGTTCATTTGTTCCTTGATTTAGAATTAATTCATCAATCTTTTGTCCTATCACATTGTAAATAAACAATTTATCCCCCATTAATTCAAGTCGAATTGTTAGACTTTTATTCGCTGGAACAGGGAAACATTCGATATTTTGAGTAGGAATAATTTCAGTGTGAATTCCAAGATTACTATTTTCATCGTGTTCTAAATGAAATAATCCCCCTAAATCTTGACCAACGAATAAGTTTAGTTTATTGTCTCCATCAAGATCAGTAACTGCGCAAGAACTGTATCCTCCTATTGCTTTTGATAAAGAAAGAAAGTCAGCATCTCGAAGATTAAAAGAATTTCCGATAGAAAGAGCGTTATCAATCGCATCATAAAAACGAATAAATCCATCTGAGGCACCAAGTAATAAATATGTTGTGTCTTGAACTCTAAAAAAATGTGGTGTCGGATAACCATCTGGTGTTAAGGTTGAAACATCAATGTTTCCTAACATAGGATTTGTTAATTCAAATTGTGGAGTTGATAAAGAACCAATATTCTTATAATACAGTAGTTCTCCTGTTTTTTTTCCAATAATTAAATCTAGTTTTCCATCATTATCTAAATCAAAAATTTGTGGAGTTGCATATTGACCTGCAGAAATTACAGCACCTAAATTATCAGTATAATTTAAAACTGGTGGAGCAAAAATAAGAGAGCTAGAAATTGAGTTGTTTTTATAAAAAATCAATGTTCCATTTTCTAAACCAAGAAGAACATCAATTTTTCCATCATTGTCTAGATCACCAAAGCTTGGACTTATTTTAAAACCATAATTTAAAGTTGAAAGGTTTAAAAAATCACTGTCTATCAATGTAAATTTAGGATCAATAGACGTTCCGGTATTTTTGTAGTAGGCCATTCTACTTTCTTTGTTTAATGTGGGTTTATAGGCATAGAAATTAGAAACAAATAAATCTTTTAATCCATCATTGTCGATATCTACTAAAAAAGGGACAGAAGCAGTTCCATGTTCAATCATATCTTGCTGTAAGAAGGCTTTTGTCTCAAAAACAAAATTCGCACTAGTTTGTGTACCAGTATTTTTATATTTCCAGATACTCTTTTCATTTTCAGAGATATTTTTTGCGTTTGGAGCAACCAATATATCTTTTTTACCATCAAAATCAACATCAACAAAATATGCTGCAGGAAATAAATTAATTGCAATTGGCGTTGAATTAGAGGGAAATGCAGGGTCAGAAGAAATCATTAAAGAGTTTGTATTCGGCGCAGTTCCTCCATTTATTAATAAATTCATGTTTGAGTAGGCAACATCACCAATAATTAAATCTTGTACTCCAGAACCATCATAATCTAGCGCCAAAACTGTTGATCCAGAATGTGCTTTGTCAACACTACTAGTATTTGGCTTTATGCCAGGATTCGGAACATTTCCAGTAGTACAAGGGAGTGTATTATCATTTAAAATTAAAAAATTTGTATTCACATCTTCTCTGAATCCACCCCAGCATTCATTTTTTAATTTAAAAATGAGAGAATCAGAATGCCCATATAACTCTTGACTTTGATTCTGATGGTACTGCAAATATTCACCACTTATATGAAAGGTTAAAATATCAATGTCTCCATCAAAATCTACATCAACTATTGCTGGAATATCCGATGAACTGACATACAAATTTAAATTAGCACCCCAATTATCAGAGTACAAAAGATCTTTTGCCAATTCCCATTGCAAACCTATTTGAGGGCTTCCTACATTTTTAAAAACTTTTATTCCACCAATTCCATACGTAAATAAATCATTTTTACCGTCACCATTGTAATCAATTGAAAACACTCTGTATCGAATTTGCTCAGGAAAATCCAAATAAGCCAACGGATCAAGTTTATAGAATGAGACACCACCCTCTATTTTTTGTTCGAAAACTCTCATTTGATCATTACTTCTGTCAAAAACCAGTAAATCCATATCTCCATCGTAATCATAATCAATTTCTGAAAATTGAGCGTAATTTAATCCGCCTGCCCAAGGATATTTTAAGGCAGAATTTGTCCTATAAACTTCTATTGAATCATTAAAATTAAATTGGAACTGTGCTTTAAAAGAAAAGCAAATTAGTAGCAAGAGATAAATAAGAAAAAAGCGACGCATTGATTGAGTTTATTGAGTCAAAATTACGAAAAAAAGAGACTAACCTTCAAATAACATTATTCGCTTGTCGTCACTACAACTTGCAAAAGATTTAGCTCCAATTTTTATTAGTTTATTAACGGAATGGAGATGACCGCCATTTTTAGCTTCAATTCTTTGAGACAAAGAAAAAGTTTCGGAATTCCATATTTTTATGGTCTTATCTCTACTACAACTAATAAACTCAGTAACAGAAATAAAAAGCAAATCATAGACACTAAAATTATGTATTGGAATCGCTTTAAAACAGTAGTAATCATTTAAATCCCATGCTTTTAAATAAGCATCCTTTCCTCCAGAAAGACATTTTGTATCATCACCCGGAAAAAAGGTAAAGGACGTAACAGCAGCAGAATGTGCTTTAAAAGAATGTAAAAGATTAAAGAATTCCGTTTCTAAAATACGAATTATTCCATCATTACAGGCGAGAATTAGCTGTGATTTATCATGATTTAAGCTCATTTTACGAATTTTACCACAAGCAAAAGGCAAGAAGAGTTCTAATTCAAAACTTATAGTATTCCAAACTGCCACATTTCCTTCTGCATCTGATGTATAAAGTTGATTTTTAAGTGGATTTTCAAGAATTGAAAAAACACCTGATTTATGTTGCTTAAAAAGTTTAACTTCTTTTCTTTCAGCAAGATTAAAGAAATGCAAATCTCCATTTTCCAAGCCAACTGCTAAATTTGTATTTTGAGAAAATAAAGCAGTACTGAATGGTGTATTTTTAAATTGAATCGCAAATCTATCTTGTGTCCCAGTTTTTAAATCCCAACGAGTAACAAATCTATCACCTGCTGCAGAATATAGATAAATTCCATCAAAATCTAGAGAATAAATTGCTGCAGAATGACCAATTAAATCTTTTGACTTTTTATAAAGTGAAAAATCTTGCATGAAATTAAATTTGCTTGTCTCTAATCAGCAGAAAGATTCAAAAAATCTTGATCATCCAATAATTCTGGATTTATTTCAAAGATTGTTTTTGCTTTAACACTATCCTCATTCAAACAAGCAGTAAATAAAATGATAGCCTGTTCCTTTTCTCCTAAAATCCAATATAAATTTACCTCAAGAACTGATGCAATAGGATTAGATGTATGTTTACACATAAATTCTTGAAGTACTTTCAGGGCTTCAATTGGGGAGTTCTCTGCTAGATATTCAATGTAATCTGATAGACATTCTTCATCCGTTTCGTCCATTGATAAAGATGTTTCATAATGGTGATTTACCAAATCAAATTCTTCTAGCTTTTCATAAGCCCCAGCTAAAACATGGTGAATTCCCGCATTATTCTTGTCATATTCCAATGCTTTGTGAATCATCACTATGCCTTCTTTTGTATTTCCGAGTAGATCCTCGATAATTCCTAAACCCAACCAAGCTTCTGAATGCAAGGGTGCAAGTTCAATACTTCGTCTGTAAAAATGTTTTGCGAGATCTAACTCATTCAACTGTTCATGTGCCTCACCCAAATAACAAAGTGTTGAAGCGTCATCTCCATCTAATTTTAATGATTCGTGGAAGAACTCAATTGCTTTGTGGTATTTTTCTTCAGATAAATAAGCATTAGCTATATTAAAATATGCTGGACCAAATTCAGAATTAATTAAAATTGAATATTCAAAGGCCCAAATTGCTTTTTCAAAATTTTCTAATTTATAAAAGGCATTTCCAAGATTGTACCAAGCTGTAAATGAATACGGATTTTCATCTATGAAATCAGAATAACATTTTATAGCAGTTGTATAATCACCCAATTGGTCATAGCAGTATGCAATCTCATACAAGGCGCCTTCATTTTGATTGTTAATTTTTATTGCTTCAATAAGAATTTCAATTGCATCTTTAAATTGAGACATATTTTGATATTCAAGAGCAATGTCCATGTAAATCTCATCTCTGTCCTCTGGATCACAAATTTCCATAGCTAATCTGTAATATTTTATTGCATTTTTGGGATCCCTTAACTGACTAAATAATGCTGCTTTTGTTAAGAATATTTCTGTATTAGAATCATTTGCTTTTTCTATACTATTTAGTAATTCAATCGAATCCTTTAACAAGCCCATTCCAGCCATTGCTTGGGCTTTTCGCAAATGAAAAAGAGAGTTGTATTGAAAATGATAAACACCTAATTCAGCTGCAGAAAGCGCTTTAGAATATTGGCTATTTACTATGTAATGATCTATAACTGCTTCTAACCTATCGCTATCTAGAAAACCAATTACATTTCCTTTAAGGTGCGACTCAAATTTTTCTAGGTCTTCGTTCAGCTTATTTTCTAAAAAATCATCGTCATCGTCATCAAACATTCGCTTCAATTTTTATTAAAATTACGTAGAATGTGTAGATAGAAAAAATTCTAAGGGCTGAGTTTTCAACAAATACAGATTTTGTTGAAAAAATATTTTGAGAATAGTTTATAGTAATTCTTCAATAATCTGATCCATAGAATATCCTTCAGCTTCTGCCCTATAATTTCGAACCAAACGATGGCGTAAAATTGCTTTAGCAACTGTTTTAACATCATCAATATCCGGAGAATAACGACCACGAAGAGCAGCATGGCATTTTGCTCCAATAATTAAATATTGAGATGCTCTTGGACCTGCCCCCCAAGTTATAAAATCAGTGGTGATTTTAGGTGCGTTTGGATTTCCTATTCGAGTTTTTGCCACTAATTGAACTGCGTATTCTAAAACGTTGTCAGCAACTGGAATCCTACGAATTAAATCTTGGTAATCTATGATTTGTTCTCCTGAAAGAACTTTTTTTAAGGTAACTTTATTGTCTGAAGTAGTTGACTTAACTATAGCCAATTCCTCAATATAAGATGGGTAATCTACCCAAACATTAAACATAAAACGGTCTAATTGTGCTTCAGGAAGAGGATAGGTTCCCTCCTGCTCAATAGGATTTTGTGTAGCAAGGACAAAAAATGGAGCTGGCAAATCAAATGTTTTTCCAGCAGTTGTAACCCTTCTTTCTTGCATTGCTTCTAATAATGCAGACTGTGTCTTTGGAGGAGTACGATTTATTTCATCTGCCAAAATAACATTGGAAAAAAGTGGTCCTTTTATAAATTTAAACTGCTTAGATTCATCTAAAATTTCCGATCCAACAATATCTGAGGGCATTAAATCAGGGGTAAATTGAATACGATTGAATGACAAACCTAAAGTTTCAGCAATAGTATTTACCAACAATGTTTTTGCTAGGCCTGGTACTCCAACTAATAAACAATGGGCTCGAGAAAAAATAGAAATTAAAACTTGATCAACAACTTCATCTTGTCCAATTATTACTTTGTGAATTTCCTCTTTTAATTCTTTGTAATGTAAAACAAGTTGATCTACTCCTTCTTTATCTGACATATTTTCTTATTTTAAAATCCAATTATTTGAAAAATTACAATTTTTATATTCATCATCAATTCGAATGTATGAATTTCCAATTTTTGATTTAATCCATTTTTGAATTATTTTTTGCTTTTTATCATTTTCTGCGGCCCTTTTAATTAGTGAGTAATCATCTTGTAAATTAGCAATATGTGGTGGATATCGTTCAGACAAACGAACGATTCTAAATCCTTGTTTTCGTTCATATATGTCAATATGGAGATTTGGCTTAGTATAATCTCCTTTTTCCATTGCTTCGGTTAAGACATAAATTTGTTGGTCTACTTGATTTAAATCTTCCATATCCCATGTTTGATCTCCTGTTATTGGATTTGTAATAATTCCTTGATTTTGTTTTGTTGATTCATCGTTTGAAAAACGAAGAACAGCATCGTTCCAAGTAATCTTATTTTCTTTTAAAAGTTGGTAACAGGTATCCATTCTATTAGCTGCATCATTAATAGCATCTGGACTATATTCCGGGATTTTTAAAATATGTAAGCAAGTGTAATCTTGTCCTTTTCTAGATATTAATTTTATTATATGATAACCATAAGGTGATTCAATAATTTCACTTATTTCACCAACCTTTAGTTGAAATACAGTAGATTCAAATTGAGGTACCATCATGCCTGCACTCCCCTCAATTTTTCCTCCTTTTGAAGCGCTTCCTGGATCATCTGAATTAATTCTTGCTTGGGTCTCAAAACTTTTACCATTATCAACAATTGCAGTTCGGACTTCAGACAAAATATCATAAGCACGTTTTTTATCATCCTTAGTAATTTTTGGATAATAAACTATTTGCTGAAAACTTAATTTCATATTAATAAATGGAATACTATCCTTAGGTATTGATTTAAAAAAAGTACTTGCATCTTTTGGTGTTACACTAATACCTTGAACAAGTTTTCGTTCCATTTCTTGAGTTAGGATTTTATTTCGAATTTGAATGCGGAATTTATCTTTAATTTTACTTGTTGTTTCGCCATAAAAAGTTTCTAGTTTTTCTCTACTTCCAAATTTCTCTTCCAATAAACGCAAACGGTTCTCCATTTCAGCATCTACTTGCTCATCAGAAACAGAAATACTATCTAATAGTGCTTGATCCAAAAGGAGTTCATTAGCCATTAACTGCTCTAAAATCTCACAAGAATTAACTTTTAATGGGTCTAAGCCGGATTGGGTAGCTTGTTGCTTTTGCGACTCAACATCAGACATCAAAATAATTTGATTACCAATTTGAGCAACTATTTTATCAACGACTATTCCTTTTTCTTGCGAAAATAAAATACTTGAGCTAAAAAGAAAGAAAATCGAAACACCTTTCATATTTTAGTTTTCTCCAATTTTGTAAAGCACCTCTGAATAAATTTTAATAGGATATTTTTTATTTAATTCTTCCATCCAAGATTTTTCTAAAAAATTTTGATAATCGGATGTTACAGTTCCTTTTGCTTCAGAAAATTCTTTGTTAATCGGTTTTATAATTTCACTAACTTTAAGAGCATAATATTTTCCTTCAAATTCAAATGTAGGATTTACACCCAAAGCAAAAGAACGATTTTTTAAATAAGATACTTGATTTATTTCAAATTTATTCATCTTCACTTTAAGATTTAACTCACTATCTTTATTTATAATATCTATTACGTGTTTTGAATTAATCGTATCATTTTTTATCATTTTAAAAACTGTTTCTGCTATTTCATTGTTCAAACATTCGTATACAGTTGCATCAATTCGATCAGACCAAGTATATTTTGTGCGATTTTGCTCAAAAAATTTCTTTAAACCAGTTGTATCTTTAACAGCTTTATTCCATACTTTATCTGACATGATTTCATAAAGAATTATCCCATCATGATATTCTTTAACCAGTGCCTTGTACTCAGGATATTTAGCCGACAACTTAGATTCTTCAAACTCTAATATTGCTGCTTTTTCATAATTTTTATATTGACTATCAATTAGTTTAGCAGCTTCCTCTCTTCTCACTCCTCTATAATTTTGCTTAAGATATTTCGCGAAATCATTTTGCTTAAAAGTTTTGCTCCCTATCTTAAAAAGCACCTTATTTGTATTCAATTTTTCTGCGTTCCATTTTCCTAAATAATAGGTAGAGTCAATGTTCTGAACAAACCATTTTAAGTTTTGGTTACCATTAAATGTATAATTGTATGATTTCTTTAATTTCAAAACAAAAGAGTCTTGCGTTTTCTTTGATCGCTCATCTTTGTTTACTTTAGCTTGTAATTCCTTTTTAACTGTTTCAAAAGATTGTACATCTTTTAGTTCAAGACGCTTGATTATATGGAAGCCGTAATCAGTTTTGATGGGCTTGCTAAAATCACCATCTTTTTTTAAAGAAAAAGCTACTTCTTCAAAAGCAGGAACCATTCTTTGCGTAGTTCCTGAACCAAATGCAGGCAATTCTCCAGCTTTCTTAACTGAATTAGCATCATCTGAATGAAGAGTTACCAAATCCTCCCATTTTTCACCTTTTTGTAATTTTTCATACAATTCATTGATCTTTTTTTCAGCTGCTTCACTCGTTTCTTTTGCGATATCTTTTCCAGCAGCAATCATTATATGAGCAACTTTAATTGTGCCTCTTGAAGGACGCTTATCTGTAACCTTTAAAATATGGTAGCCAAATCGCGTTCTAAAAGGATCGGAAATTGAACCAATTGGAGTTTTATACGCCATCTCTTCAAAACTATAAACCATTTGAAAGGCTGTAAAATATCCTAAATCTCCACCATTATTAACTGCTGATGGGTCTTCAGAGCCATTTTTCATTTTGGCGACAGATGCAAAATCTTCACCTTTTTCAATCCGTTTTTTCAATGCCATTATTCTATTGTAAGCATCTAAAGTATCTTTTGGAAGTGCATTGGGATCAAGTCGTAAAAGGATGTGAGATGCTCGAACTTCAGTTTTAAAGCGTTCATAAGCCTCTAAAACAAGTGAATTATTAGATGCTGAGTCAATTAAATAGGGATTTGCTAATTGTTTTCTGTATCCTTCTAATTCTTTCTTTAATTTTGGAATAGTGTCATAACCCAAAGCTTCGGCTTCGACAACTTTTAATTTAAACTTTTTAAATAATTCTAAGTAATCATCCAAAGAAACTTTGTCAAATTTAGGATCATTGTTGTTTTTAAGGTAAATCTGTAAAAATTCACTTTTTGTTACTTTTTCACCATGTATATCCATTACAACTTGGTCTTTTTGACTAAATCCAAACTGTGAAAACGACAAAATACACAGACTAAAAAATATTTTTTTCATTATTTTTATAAATTTATTTAATACTATAGTTTGGAGCTTCACGAGTAATTGTTACGTCATGTGGATGAGATTCTCTGACTCCTGCTGAAGTAATACGCATGAATTCGGCGTAGTGTAGATTTTCAATTGTTGAAGCACCACAATACCCCATTCCAGCTCTTAATCCTCCAATAATTTGGTACATTACTTCCTCCAAATTTCCCTTGAATGGTACACGACCAGAAATTCCTTCTGGAACTAATTTTTTTACATCGTCTTCAGCATCCTGAAAATAACGATCTTTAGAGCCTTTTTGCATCGCTTCAATAGATCCCATGCCTCTGTAGGCTTTGAATTTTCTACCTTCAAAAATAATTGTTTCTCCCGGAGATTCTGTTACTCCCGCAAACATAGAACCTAGCATTACTGAATCTGCCCCAGCTGCAATTGCTTTTACAATATCACCAGTATAACGAACACCTCCGTCAGCTATGACTGGAACACCAGATCCTTCAATTGCTTTTGCTACGTCGTTAATTGCAGTTAATTGTGGAACACCAACACCTGCAATAACTCGTGTTGTACAAATTGAACCAGGACCAATTCCCACTTTAACGGCATCTGCTCCAGCTGCTACTAAAAATTTTGCAGCATCTGCAGTAGCAATATTTCCTACTACAACATCTAAGTTAGGATAAAGCGCTTTAACTTCTTTTAATTTTTCGGCAACTCCTTTTGTATGACCGTGAGCTGTATCTATTACTACAGCGTCAACGCCGGCTTCTACTAATGCTTTTACGCGATCAAGTGTATCTGATGTAACACCAACTGCTGCTGCAACTCTTAATCTCCCGAGGGAATCCTTGCATGAAAGTGGATGTTCTTTAACTTTGATAATATCGCGGTAGGTTATTAAACCGATTAATCGATTGTTGGAATCAACGACAGGTAATTTTTCAATTCTTGATGCTTGTAGGATTTCCTCAGCACTTGCTGAAGTTGTTCCTGCAGATGTCGTAATAAGATTTTCTGAAGTCATTACTTCAGATATTGGGCGCTCTAAATTCTTTTCAAATCTTAAATCTCGATTTGTAACTATTCCTTTAAGAATTCGATTTGAATCGACAACTAAAATACCTCCAATTCCATGCTCTCGCATCAAGGATAAAGCATCATTAACAATTGCTTTTTCAGAAATTGTTATAGGATCCAAAATCATTCCGCTTTCTGATCGTTTTACTTTTCGAACATTTTGAGCTTGTGACTCTATAGTCATGTTTTTGTGAATTACACCAATTCCTCCTTGTTGAGCAATTGCAATTGCCAACTCAAATTCGGTAACGGTATCCATTGCTGAAGAACAAATTGGTGTATTAACGTCAATATTTCGAGAAAATTTGCTTTTTAATTGAACATCACGAGGTAAAACTTCAGAATATGCCGGTAAAAGCAAAACATCATCGTATGTTAGGCCCTCTGCAATTAATTTTAAATCCGATTGATGTGTAGAACTCATAATAATAAATTCATGCAAAAATAAGCATAAATTCCCATAAATAGATGATTAGAAACGCATAAAAATGTTAATTATTCGTTATTTCAAAAACCTATAGAATTAATTTATTAACCTTGTGGTAGTTTTATAAAGCATGAAAAAACTTTTGTTTCTTTTTCTTCTGTTAAATTCATTTTCTTTCATTGCGCAAAGATTTGATATAGACACGAGTAAAATGCTTCAATTATCGGGAGTTGTTGTTTCTGAAGAAGACTTAAACCCAATGTCGTATGTTACTGTTTTTAACATATCAATTCGAAAAGGTGTTATTGCTGACTATTATGGATTTTTTACGATGGTTTCCTTTCCTGGCGACACTATTTATTTTTCAAATTTTGCATATAAAACATCCGTATTCGTTGTTCCAGATTCACTTACAGAAAATAGATACAGCATTATTCACATGCTCCAAAAAGATACATTAAACCTACCAGAGGTGACTGTTTACCCGTGGCCATCGAAAGATGAGTTTGAAAATTATTTTGTTAATATGCGGCCGTATGATGACGCCATTCGTCGTGCTCAAAAAGAACTTTCCGGAGAATCTTTGGCCTTTGTCGCTGCCCGTTTAGATACAGATGCTTCATTGGCATTTGGAAATGTAGCTAATCAACGAGCTACTCAATTGTATACAAATGGGCAATTACCAGTTAATAATTTATTAAACCCCTATTCTTGGGCAAAACTTATTAAAGATTGGAAAGAAGGAAAATTAAGTCGGCAATAGCGAACTCTTGACTTAATTTCGTGTTATAGTTGCATCGACTTCACCTCTTTGTTATTATTTTTGTAGAAATTTTCATCCATGACTAATCGAAATTGGCAAAATATTAAATCCTACGAAGATATTAAATTCGAATTCTTTGAAGGAATAGCAAAAATAACTATCAATCGCCCTCATGTTTACAATGCTTTTCGTCCAGAAACAAATTTTGAAATGTTGGATGCAATTAATATCTGTCGTGAACGCCCCGATATAAATGTTGTTGTTTTTACAGGTGAGGGAGACAAAGCTTTTTGTTCTGGAGGCGATCAAAATGTTAAAGGAATTGGAGGCTATATTTCAGAAAACGGCGTTCCAAGACTAAATATTTTAGATTTACACAAAGCAATTCGTTCATTACCAAAACCTGTTATTGCAATGGTAAATGGTTACGCAATTGGCGGCGGACATGTATTACATGTTGTATGTGATTTGACAATTGCTTCAGATAATGCTCGCTTTGGTCAAACAGGTCCTAAAGTCGGAAGTTTTGATGGCGGATTTGGATCATCCTATTTAGCACGTCATGTTGGACAGAAAAAAGCTCGCGAAATTTGGTTTTTGTGCGAGCAATATACTGCTGAAGAAGCAGAAAAAATGGGAATGGTAAATAAAGTTGTTCCACTTGCTGAATTGGAAGATACAGTTGTTAGTTGGTGTCAAACAATTATGAAAAGAAGTCCACTTGCAATTCGTATGATAAAACGTGCTATGAATGCAGAACTTGACGGTCAACACGGCTTAATGGAATTAGCAGGAGATGCCACCCTACTCTATTATTTAACAGATGAAGCGCAAGAAGGAAAAAATGCTTTTTTAGAAAAACGCGATCCAAATTTTTTACAATATCCTAAATTCCCTTAAAACTTAAAATTATGTCTATTCGCTCATTAGAACCAAAGCTACTTTGGAATCATTTCGCTGATTTAAATGCTATTCCTCGCCCTTCAAAAAAAGAAGAAAGAATTTGTCAATTTATGATCGATTTCGGAAAAAATATTGGTCTAGAAACGAGGCAAGATGCAATTGGAAACATCATCATCAAAAAACCAGCATCCAAAGGAATGGAGGAGCAGAAAACAATTATTTTGCAAGGGCATTTGGACATGGTTCATCAAAAAAATTCTGATACTGTTTTTGATTTTGATACGCAAGGAATTGAGATGCTAGTTGAAGGTGATTGGGTTCGGGCAAATGGAACAACGCTAGGTTCAGATAACGGAATTGGAGTAGCTGCAATTATGGCGGTTTTATCTTCCAATGAAATTTCACACCCGGCTATTGAAGCACTTTTCACCATTGATGAAGAAACAGGAATGACAGGTGCGATTAAACTAGATCCTTCTTATTTTAATGGCGAAATTCTACTGAATTTTGATACTGAAGATGATGATGAGCTTTCAATTGGTTGTGCAGGCGGAATAGATACAAATACAACATATTCCTATTCTGAAGAAAATCCAAATGTAAATTCTAAAACTATTGAAATTTCTATTCTTGGCTTACTTGGAGGTCACTCTGGAATGGATATCGATAAAGGGCGAGGAAATGCAAATAAAATACTTGCTCGAATTCTCTGGGAAATAAACAATATGATTTCAATTCAACTTGTAGCTTTTGATGGTGGAAGTCTTCGAAATGCTATTCCTCGTGAAGCAAAAGCACATCTTGTTGTGAAAGATTCTGATTGCGCTATTTTTTATGAGCTTCTCGATAAGCAAATAAAAATAATCTTGGAAGAATACAAAGCTATTGAGCCAGCTATAAATATACAAAGTTCAGAAATTAACGCTGCTCAAAAAGTATTGAATTCAAGTGACTTTAAAAAAATTATCAATCTGTTATGCTCTATACACAATGGTGTTTATCGCATGAGCCCAGATATTGAGGGTTTGGTTGAAGTTTCTTCAAGCTTGGCAAGAGTTATCATTCAAAATGGAACTTTTACTTCACAATCTTTACAAAGAAGTAGTGTAGAATCCACAAAAGCTGAAATAGCAATGACTATTCGCTGTGCATTTGAGAATAGTGGCTGTGAAGTTATACAAGGTGGAGATTATCCGGGATGGAAACCAAATCCAAATTCTGATATTTTAAAGTGTATGGAAAATCTCTACAAAAAAATGTTCAATGAAGATCCAAAAGTTAAGGCTTGTCACGCTGGATTAGAGTGCGGTATTCTTGGAAAGCATCTTCCAGAAGTTGATATGATTTCATTTGGACCAAATATCCGTGCTGCACATTCGCCGGATGAAAAAGTGCAAATTTCTTCCGTTCAAAAATTCTGGAAATTCTATTTGGAAGTCTTAAAGCAAATTCCTTCGAAAAACTAATAAAAAAACAAACTAAATAATAAACTAACTTTGCGCTTATAATTAAGAAAATGACATCAGTTTTAAATACGATAGAGGAAGCAATTGAAGAAATTCAAAAAGGAAATGTAATTATCGTAGTAGATGATGAAGACAGAGAAAACGAGGGGGATTTCCTTACTGCAGCTAGAAATGCAAGTCCAAAACTAATTAATTTTATGGCTACTCACGGACGAGGCTTAATCTGTGCTCCAATTAGCGAAGAACGCTGCGATCAATTAGGTTTAGAGATGATGGTTAGAAATAATTCTGCGGCATATGAAACACCTTTCACTGTAAGCATTGATTTAATCGGCCATGGATGTACAACTGGAATATCTGCGAGCGACCGCTCAAAAACGGTTTTAGCCATGATTGACCCAGAAATCCGTCCAGAAGAACTAGGGAAACCAGGTCATATTTTTCCTTTGAGAGCTAAAAAAGGTGGTGTTTTAAGAAGAGCTGGTCACACAGAAGCTGCTGTTGATTTATCGCGTTTAGCGGGTTTTGAAGAAGCGGGAATCATAGTGGAAATCTTGAATGAAGATGGATCAATGGCACGTTTACCGGAATTAATAGAAATAGCTAAAAAATTCAATTTAAAAATTATTTCAATTGAAGATCTTATAAAATATAGAATTGCAAATGAAACACTGATTGAAAAAGTACTTGATGTTCATATGCCAACTGTTTTTGGGAATTTTGAACTTCATGCTTTTAAGGATAAAAATAGTGACAAAGACCATTTAGCGCTAGTAAAAGGAACCTGGAATAATGATGAATCTATCTTAGTTCGTGTTCATTCTTCCTGTTTAACTGGTGATATCTTTGGATCTTGTCGCTGCGATTGTGGAGATCAATTACACAAAGCAATGGAAATGATTGAAAAAGAAGGGAAAGGTGTAATCATTTATATGAACCAAGAAGGACGTGGAATCGGATTGATAAATAAATTAAAAGCTTACAAATTACAAGAGGATGGTTTTGATACTTTTGATGCAAATATTCAACTCGGATTTAAGCCAGATGGAAGAGATTATGGACTTGGTGCTCAAATGCTAAGAGAATTAGGAGTTTCTAAAATGCGCTTATTGTCTAATAATCCTAAAAAGAGAACCGGATTAATTGGCTACGGACTAGAGATCGTTGAAAATATTCCACTTGAAATTCAGAGCAATGTACATAATGAAAGTTATCTTCGAACTAAAAGAGATAAAATGGGACATCATTTAAATCTGAAACCATGATTTTAAAGGCAAGCGGTATCGTTAAGTCGTTTGGTGAGCTTTCCATTTTAAGAGGCGTCGACGTTATGGTTGATAATGCTGAAATTGTATCAATTGTAGGTTCATCTGGAGCGGGTAAAACTACTCTTCTTCAAATACTTGGAACTTTAGATAATCCTGACAATGGAATTTTAGAAATTGATGGAATTAACCCTTTTCAACTGAGTGCAAAAAAACTAGCGCATTTCCGAAATCAAAATTTGGGTTTTATTTTTCAATTTCATCAGTTACTTCCAGAATTTTCTGCTATTGAAAATATTTCTTTGCCTGCAATGATTGGAGGAAAATCAAAAGCAGAATCCGATAAACTTGCACTTGAATTAATGCTTAGGTTAGGAATCGAAACAAGAAAAGATCATAAGCCATCAGAATTATCAGGCGGAGAGCAACAACGTGTTGCAGTTTGTCGCGCATTGATAAATAAACCAAAAGTAATATTTGCAGATGAACCATCTGGAAATCTAGATACAAAGAACGCAAAGGAACTCCACGAATTATTCTTTGAATTACGTGATGAATTCAAGCAAACTTTTGTAATAGTAACACATAATGAAGACTTAGCAAAAATGGCTGATCGTACTTTATCAATGCAAGACGGTAATTTTATTTAAAAATCACTACAATTTATTTGCATGGCGATGAGTCAAAAGCCATTTTCCTTTTTCCTTTATGTAAACTTCAGAATAGAGTAATTTGATTTCAAGGTCTTTATTATCCATTGTAACAAAAAATACACCTTTTCCAGTTAGAATTGCAACATTTTTACTTAGACAAACTTTTGCTTCGCTTACCTCTACTCGCTTGTAATTTAATTTTCCGCTCTTTAAATCAGCAATAATTTCAGTTTTGTTTTCAATCCATCCATTCGAATGAATGTACTCAATATTGTCATTAAATAAAGCTGCTAAAGAATCATATTGTTTTGAAATAAGCCAATCAAATTTTTTCTTGTGCAGGGTAATGATATTCTGTTCTATTTTTTCCTTCTTAGTTTGAGAAAAAAACTGAAAGCTAAATAATAGAAATAAAACAAATAAATAATTGGTCATTAGATCAGCAGTAATAGTATGACATAAAGTTACTATTTCTATAATTAAGTTGAATAAATAAATCAGTTTGAGATATCCATTAATTCACATTGTTCTATTTTTACCACATGGAATTAATTGAATTAAAGGATTTTCTTGACTTTAAGGCAGAGCAATACGAGAATCCTGCATTTTTAGAATACGACCCCATTCAAATTCCACATAAATTTTCTCAGAAAGAAGATATTGAAATAATCGGTTTTTTAGTTGCTACAATCGCCTGGGGGAATCGAAAAAGTATAATTTCTAATGGAAATAAAATATGTGAAATAATGGGGAATTCACCCTATGATTTTATAATGAACTATAAAAAAAATAGTCAAGTTAAATTTGTACATCGCACCTTTAATTCTTCTGATTTAGAATTCTTTTTTCACTCCTTACACACCATTTACAAAACTGGAGATCTTGAGTTAGCTTTTTGCGGGAATTTTCATGATAATTCCTTAAAAAATTATATTTCTAATTTCCGGCAGCTATTTTTGGAAACTTCACATTTACCGCGTTCTGAGAAGCATATTTCAAATCCCAATGCTAATTCTGCATGCAAACGTCTAATTATGTATTTACGGTGGATGGTTCGTGACTCAAAAAAAGGCGTGGATTTTGGAATTTGGAAAAGTATTTCTTCGTCAGAACTTTACATTCCACTAGATGTGCATACAGGAACTATTGCCAGAAAATTAGGAATTCTTAAAAGAACTCAGAATGATTGGAAAACAAATGAAGAGCTTATAGAAGAACTTCGTAAATTTGATTCTATTGACCCCGCAAAATACGATTTCGCATTATTTGGTTTGGGGGCATTTGAGAAATTTTAATCTTGGTAAACCTTAAAAAATAAGCTGTTTCTCAATTAAAATTTTATTAATCTCAATTGAAACCGAATCTACTACTTCTGGTTTTATTGCAATATCGTTGATAGCTTCACATTTAACAAACTCGTATCGTTGATCTTTCCAGGTAAATAAACAGTTGTAAAAATATTTTTGCTCATAGTACTTTTCGTAAAATCGAATTACAATGTCATCATAAAGTGTATTTTTTGCTGCTCTTTTCTCAATAATGTATCCAATAAATCCATTTGTTTTAACCAATTTTCCATTTTCTCTCTCAAAAATAAGTAAGCGCCTAGCAGGAAAACCATTTACCCCAGATCGTAACAGCAATATAAAGTTATTACGTAACGGTGCATTTTTTTTATAATTAAAAAATCTAAAAAATCTAGGGGAACAAGAAGGTCGATCTAAATTTTTATCATTTGGAGCTGTTGAATCACAAACACCTAATTCTTTTAATAATTCAATCTCAGTAGTTCCTGAGAAAGTATTTGCATTAAAATCGGTTTCAATTAATTGAATTTCAGTTTTTTCTTTTGGCTTATCAACTTTCTTTTTTGTTGGTTTCTTAGTGAAAAAATACCCAGTCACAAGAGCAGCTATTATGATGATTACTATTGGAATTAAAACCTTGTTTTTTTTCATCTTTTTAGTTTATGCTTTAATAAGTGTATTATTTATTCAAAGTTTCAAAAATTCTTGAAGAAAAATCAAAAGCGGTATTAAAATTTGCAGTTTGAATTGGGTGATTAATTCCAGAATCGTTTAACCAGCTTACTAAATCTTCTGTTGGTAAATTACCTGTTAAATCGTCTTTCGCCATTGGACAACCACCAAATCCTCGAATAGCTGTATCAAATCTTCGGCAACCAGCAGTGTAAGCTGCAGATATTAGATTTGAACTTGTATCTGGCCGTGTATGAAAATGTGCTCCTATCTCAATTGAAGGGAATTCATTGGATAAAACGTTAAATAAAGCGCTAACATCTTCTGATTTTGCACATCCTATAGTATCTGATAGAGCCAAGGTATGAATTCCTAAATCCTCAACTAATTTTCGCGACCAAGAAACCACTAAATCTGTATTCCAAACTTCTCCATAAGGATTTCCAAATCCCATCGATAAATAAACAATTAAATCTTTTTTTTTAGCTGTAACTTTTGATTGGATTTTTTCAAGGCGCAAAAGTGCTTCTTCAATACTCGAATTTGCATTCCGCTGCTGGAATATTTCAGAAACAGAAAAAGGGAATCCCAAACAAGCTATTTCCGGAAAACATAAAGCATCCTCTGCCCCTCTTTCGTTTGCGATAATTGCTAACAATTTCGTTGAAGACACTCGTTCAAGCTTATCTAAAACCATTGCTGTATCTCTCATTTGCGGAATTGCTTTTGGAGAAACAAAACTTCCAAAATCAAGTGTGTCGAATCCACATTTTAATAAAAGATTGATGTACGCAACTTTCAATTCAGTTGGAACAAATGATTCCAATCCTTGCATTGCATCACGCGGACATTCAATAATTTTTATCGCACTCATGCTTCTTGCTTTAAAATTGCCTCATTAATTTTTCGAACAATACCAGGTCCCTCATAAATGAAACCCGTATACAATTGAATTAAACTTGCTCCAGCAGCTAATTTTTCAAGGGCATCATCTGCAGAATGAATTCCACCAACTCCAATTATCGGAAATTCTCCCTTTGAATTATCATACAAATAGCGAATAACTTCTGTCGATCTCTTTGCTAAAGGTTTTCCTGAAATTCCGCCAGCACCATATTGTATTAAAAGTTTTGAATCAGTTTTTAAATCATCTCTTCCTATTGTTGTATTTGTTGCAATTACACCATCAATTTTTGTGAAGCGAACAATTTCTATTATATCATCTAATTGCAAATTTGTTAAATCAGGAGCAATCTTTAGAAGAATTGGTTTAGGATTTTCTTTGAGCGAATTTCTATTCTTTAATTCAGACAACAAAGCTGTTAGTGGTTCTTTTTCTTGTAAATCTCTCAAATTAGCAGTGTTTGGCGAAGAAACATTCACAACAAAATAATCGACATAAGAAAAAAGCTGCTCAAAAGCTAAAACATAATCATTTGTAGCATCCTCATTCGGGGTGATTTTATTTTTTCCAATATTACCTCCAATAATTAAATTTGGATGTTTCCGTAATTTTAAACGTGGTATTGCTGATGCTACTCCTTTGTTATTAAAACCCAAACGATTTAAAATTCCCTTATCTTTTTTTATGCGAAAAAGTCGTGGCTTGGGATTACCAGATTGACCAAGAGGAGTTAAAGTGCCGACTTCTATAAATCCAAATCCACAGTATGCTAAATCATTAAACATTTCAGCATTTTTATCAAAGCCAGCTGCCATTCCTACAGGGTTTTTGAATTTTAATCCAAACACAGTTCTTTCTAATTTTGGATCTTCAAGAACAAATAATTTTTTGAAAATTATACGTGTAAAACCAAACTTTAATAGAAACTTAAGCAAAAAGGTGGTAAAATAATGAACTTTTTCAGCGTCAAATAAAAATAATGTGCTTCGAAGTAATGGGTACATGAACAAAAGTAAAAAAGAAATGTGAGATTGACTTTGCTTAAGTAAAATAATCCCTAAATGTCAATCAAAAAAAAAGCCCTACAAAAGGGCTTTTAAAAAAGATGAATTATTTTTTCATGTTTAAGAAAACAGTTTTTAGCTTAAGTAGGGTTCTGAATGTTTTTACTTTTGCATTGTTTTCTGAAATTCCAAGAACATTTCCAATTTCACGAAAAGATTGTTTTTCAAAATAACGCAGATCGATTAATTGTAATTGATTTGGCTTGAGCAAGTGCAAAGCACTCATGAGTTGAGCTCGATGTTCGTCAGTATAATCCTCAACAAATTCTTCCATAATTTGAGCACTAAAAACGGTATCTATGTTTACTGTTCTCCGTGCCTTTGTATCTCTGAAAGATTGATACAACTCACTTTTTGCAATACGAAATAACCAAGAAGAAAATGGAACACCGCGAAATTCAAATTTCTGAAGATTCGTCAGTGCTTTCATAAAAACAATGGAGGTAATATCGTACGCTGTTTCTTTTTCATCTACACGTTTAACGATGTATCTAAAAATAGCTGAATGATACTTTTCATACAGGGGTGCAAAATTTCGCTTATCCAACTTTGCTTTTTCAATCATACAAAACTCATCATCCAGAAGAATTTTGCTTTGGTGATACAATAAGTTTACTTGCATTTTTTCTTTTTTTTCTAGTTTGACATGGAGAGAGAATGAGCAAAAATCAGCTCATAAAATTATAAACGCAGATTACTTTAAAAAATTACAAGAAATTACAATTATTACAAGCTATTTTTTTTAAAACCTTAAGTATTTTATAGTTTCCACCTCAGTTGAATGATGAAATCACTTTTACGGTTTCCGATTATTTCTTCAGATCCTGAGGAAATCGTAGTTCGGTTGTTGTAGATAAAAACGCCGTAGCGAATCCATAAATCAAAGTGATTTAAAAAAGAATACCGAATAAGAAAATATGCACGAGACCCCTGATAATAATATGCTGGCACTGAAAAAGCGTATAAAGCGTTGCTTTCAAATGAATACAAGCGTGTGTCATAACTATCTGTATCAAATAATGCATAGCGAAGGGCTAAATCAAAAGGGGCGTTTTTGGGACGGTAAATAAAATCTTGAGAAATTAACATTCCTTTTTCAAAAGTACTGCTCTCTCGTTGAATTGTAATATACTCCACACGTGATTTTAAAGTAAAAAATTCATTAATCGTATAGGAAAGGTTTAAACGATAGTTCCGCTGAAGAACATCTTCAATCTCAGTAACGGTATTATTTAATTCACGGCTATTCTTTTGGCGTAACTGCTGACGAAATCTAGCATAAACCTCAAAAATCTTATTCGGCTTGTAGCTTGGTTGTATTAGAAATTCATGACCTTTTGATGGCGCATCGACCAAATACTTCATCCAAGGAAATTGAAAAACATCAGCATAGGCATTTAAAGACCAAACAGAATTTAATTTTATCTTCAGGCCAGTATACAATCCTTTTTCATTTTGCGTATTGCTCCCTTCAGAAAAACCTGCATTGTAAAATGTCTGATAATCATAACTATAATTTCTATAAAGTAAACCTATACTTGCACGTGAATCAAGTGAAATTAGAGCACCGTGTAACATCGCTAGTCCTTTTCTTTCTTGATCTGAACCGAAAAAATTATGCGAAACTTCTCCAAATAGATTTATATTTCGATATACATAATTGTAGTCACCAGAAAATGAAAAATTATTCTGACCTCTAAAATCAAATTGATTGTATACTTGTAATGGCTTTACAAATGGCTTATCATAACCCTGATATACAAAAGAAGTACCAATTCGAAAAGAATTTTTGACGTACCTTAAATTCGCACCAGAAATAAATTCTGTTAAACCATTTCTTTTTGAAATCTCTCGATTTGTTCGATGCAATCCAGACAAATCAATTGTACTAATAAATTCAAGGTCATCAAAACTTGAATCTGCAACACTTGAAGCATCCACTTTCTTTGCAGACGCAAATAAGAGCAGAGAGATATTTTTATAGGCTAAGTCAACTGCAGCGCCTCTTAGAAATCTAGACTCATCAACAGAAGCGTATGGTCTTATAGGAATTGCATTTTTTTTCATTGTTGCAATGTCAGATGTTTTCCCAAAAGCATAACTCGACCAAAGATTTAATCCCTGCCCAATTTGAATTTGATAATCCCCAATAACAAAGGATTTTAAATACTTTCCACCTTTGTAAAATAAATGTGCAGAATAAAAATCAAAACCATTTTTTTGTGCACCACTAAAAAAAGATTCTCCAGCGTCTTTCTCTGCTGTAAATCCTACACTGATATTTGTTTTGTATGTGTAGCGAAATCTAGAATAGTAACGATCAGAATTTCCAAAATAGTAGTTGTTACTTACTTGTTTGATAGAATCTGAAACTGAAGCATAACCTGATTTTTCTTCTATCGTTGGCTGATAACGCAAGTAAAGCTCATAAGTCCCCTCTTTCAAAGCTTCTTTCCATGTAATATTTAAATTATCCAAACGGTCATCGACTCGAATAAATGGAAGAACAAGTTGGATTGTAATTAAATCCCAATATTTTAAACTTTGCAATTCATAAATAGTCATAAACTTACCAAAGGCTTTACGGTGTAATAAAAGATCATTAATTTGAACGGACGATAATAAATTTAATTCATCTAAATCCTCACCAGTTGTAGCATTTATATTAATTGGATTATCATAATAAAAATTAAGTTGCTCAATGAAATTTGTAAGGTCTAAATCTTCCGACTGCAATTGTTCAGAAATAAATTCTATTCTTTGCTGAATTACTTCACTGCGCTCTTGCCCAAAAAAATGCGAGTAGAAAAATAAAAAAAGAAGGCAAAGAATAATCCGCATACTAGTTCATTTGAACAGTAAAAGAAAAATGTGGAGACCAACCAAGAATCTGATGATAAGCAGAACCAATGTCTAGTTTATAGTTCTTCTTATAGCAATAACCCACACCAAAAGAATATTCAATCGGTTCTGTTGCAAAACCACCACGGAAATAAAAATCAGCTATTGGCTGGTATTCAATTCCTGCTTTAAAACAAAGGGGGAAATCCACATTTTTTTCCGCTTCACATAAAAGCAATAGTTTTTTAGACAATTTATATCCTGTGCCAATTCTTAGTAAAGTAGTATATCTATCCTCTTTAAATTCCGACAACTTATTGCGTGAAATATTAAAAACACTGACACCAATTTTCAGATTCTCATTGACTTTTGCAAGTAAGCCAATTTCACCAGTTAATGTTTGATTAGAACCATAGAATGAATTAATTCTAACTAGATGGTGATTCAATTGAACCCCAAGGGCTAAAAAATCACTTAGCTTTAATGAGTACCCTAATCCCGATCGATATGTCCTAAACTCAGTATAACCAAAACTCTGAGCGCCCACCGATAAAACTCCACTTTTAAGAGGAATAACAGCTGTTAAACCTTGTGATTGCAATTCCTTAAGCAAGAATCTATTTTCGTAAGAAACACCAAAACCAAGCTTTTTTATTTCAGCTAAGGCAGCTGGATTATGATGAAAAGCCCATACATCCTCAATAGCAACACTTGCATTAGCAAGAGACATTGACCTTGCACCCATTGACTGATATCCTTGAGCTTTTGAAGTAACGCAAAAAAATAAACTTAAAAAAGTTAATAGTAGAGACTTTTTTAGAACTGAATTCATGTTTTATTTTTGCTTGAAAATTAAGCAAATTAGACTAAACAAAAAGGATAAATGAATTTATTTTACAAATAAAATAAATTTTCGAGCGAAAATTATATATTCCTTATTAGTATCTTTGAAGGTGCAATCTAAAATCGTAGAATGAGGGACGAAAAAATCGATTTTGTTCAAGTTAATTTGTCAACTTGGAGAAATCAGATAAAAAAGGAACTAAAAGAAAATCATTCTCGAATAGTTTTCAACGATGAAATCGAAGAAATTCTATTTGATGTTACCCAAACTTGCTCTAAATCCTTCATTACAAATACAACAGATAAAAATAGCTTCTTAAATGGTTATTCTTGTACTGTTTTCAACGAAAAGGAAGCAAATAAAACGATATTAAAAGTCTTGATGCAAGGTGCAGACTTTATTGAATTTAAAATTGAAAAAAAAACAAATATCGACTGGGGAATTTTATTTAACACCATTGAATTTCAGTATATTTTTTCACATATTGCTTTTCAAACACCTGAACAATTAGCATCTTTTCTAGAATTTATAGATTCAAAGAAACTTCAATTCTTTTTCTTAAAAATAGATCCGCTAGCAATTAATTTTATTGATTTTATTGAAATTCTTGAAAGCCATTCAGTAATAACACCTTGTTTTGAAATAAACGGCTTTGAAATAGAGCAAATTGGAGCAAATTGCTATCAGCAAATTGGAATTATGCTTTCTACTTTTCATGAATTACTTTCAACAGAACTTGAAAAAGGAAATTCAATTCATGACTTTATTCACTTGATACATTTTAATGTTGGAATTGGACAAAATTATTTCATTGAAATAGCAAAAATCAAGGCCTTAAAATGGTTAATTCAACAAATTTCATATTCGTATGGAATCATAAATTTTGAACCTACTATTACTGCCAATATCGGATGGACAAATAAATCATTAAAAGATATAGATTCTAATCTATTGAGACAGACAAGTGAAGCAATGGCAGCGCTTAATGCTGGAGTTACTGGTATTATTGTTCATCCCTGCGATAATTTTTCAAATCAAAAACCTTCAAATCTTCATCAAAGAATGGCTTTAAATATCCCCATAATACTTAAAGAAGAAGCTAATTTTAATTCTGTTTATGAACCTTTAAACGGGAGTCATGTAATAGAAGGTTTATGCGAGAAAATCTCTGAAAAATCTTGGGTTTATTTTACTGAATTAGAAAAATTTAGTGTCCTAAGAAGCAATGAAAAAATCAATAAAATTTCAAGTGATATTTCCCTCAAACGTAGCATGCGAATTGAAGCTCTTAAAACAAATCAAAAAGAATACATTGGAATAAATACTTTACTCTCCGAAAATTCATGTTCAGCAGAATGGACTGACACCAAAGAATACATGGGAATACCTTACTTAATTCTCGAACAAGAATTTCAGAAAAAATGAAGCGAATAAAATTTAATACAATTCCATTTAAAGAATTTAAAATTGCTAAACCAGAAATTAGTTTAGTTAAAAGCGTTGAAGAAATTACTATTCGTCCATCTTTTAGTAGAGATAATTTAAAGAAGATAAAACACCTAGCTTATCGTTCTGGCTTTGCGCCATTTATTGGCGGTCCGTATGCGTCGATGTATCTTACAAAACCATGGACAATCAGACAATATGCAGGGTTTTCTACTGCAGAAGAATCAAATGAATTTTATCGAAAAAACCTAGCGGCTGGTCAAAAAGGTTTATCGGTTGCATTTGATTTAGCAACACATCGAGGGTATGATTCCGATCATGAAAGAGTACTTGGCGATGTAGGTAAAGCAGGTGTAGCAATAGATTCGATTGAAGACATGAAAATCTTATTTGATAAAATTCCTTTAGACCAAATGTCAGTTTCAATGACCATGAATGGTGCCGTACTTCCCATTATGGCTTTTTATATCGCAGCAGCTATGGAACAAGGAGTTTCAATGGAACAACTTTCTGGAACTATCCAAAATGATATTCTAAAAGAATTTATGGTTCGGAATACTTACATCTACCCACCTACACCATCCATGCGAATAATTGCAGACATTTTTGAGTTTACAAGTCGAAAAATGCCAAAATTTAATTGTATTTCAATATCTGGTTATCACATGCACGAAGCTGGGGCAACTGCGGCAATTGAATTAGCATATACATTGGCAGATGGATTAGAGTACATTCGAGCAGGATTAGAGGCAGGATTAAAGATAGATGAATTTGCCCCTCGCCTAAGTTTCTTTTGGGGAATTGGAATGAACCATAATTTGGAAATCGCAAAACTACGAGCGGGGAGATTGCTTTGGGCGAAACTTGTCAAAAAATTTGAACCAAAAAATGAAAAATCTCTTGCTCTTAGAGCACACTGTCAAACCTCTGGTTGGTCATTAACAGAACAAGATCCTTATAATAATATAGCAAGAACATTTATTGAAGCATTGTCTGCTGCTTTAGGAGGAACACAATCATTACATACAAATGCACTAGACGAAGCAATTGCACTACCAACAGATTATTCAGCAAGAATCGCACGAAACACGCAACTATTTCTTCAAAAAGAAACTGGCATAATGAGTTTTATTGATCCTGTAGCGGGAAGTTATTACTGTGAGACCTTAACAGATGATTTAGCAAAAGAAGCATGGAACTTAATTCAGGAAATTGAAGAATTGGGAGGAATGGCAAAAGCAATTGAGACAGGTGTTCCGAAAATGAGGATTGAAGAAGCTGCAGCTATTAAACAAGGAAGAATAGACTCAGGAAAAGAAATAATTGTTGGTGTAAACGGGTATTTAAATTCGGAAGAAACAACTATAAAAATACTTGAGGTAGACAATGAAAAAGTGACTAAAGCACAATTAATTCGTTTAAAAAAATTAAAAGAAACAAGAAATAATAAAAAAGTTCTTAGCTTGCTTAACGAATTGGAAAATTGTGCTAAAACCACAAAAGGTAATTTACTTGAAATTGCTGTACGTTGCGCGCAAGAAAGATGTACACTCGGTGAAATATCACTCGCACTTGAAAATGTTTATGGTCGCTACACTGCAACAATTCGAACAATAAGTGGAATTTACTCAAAAGAAGCTATGAAAGATGATGATTTTAAAAATGCAATGGCACTTGTTGAAGAATTTAGCAATTTAGAAGGGCGGCGACCAAGAATTATGATTGCAAAAATGGGACAAGATGGACATGATAGAGGAGCAAAAGTAATTGCCACCTCATTTGCTGATATTGGATTTGATGTTGATATAGGTCCACTTTTTCAAACACCCGCTGAAGCAGCTAAACAAGCTGTAGAAAATGATGTTCATATTCTTGGAGTTTCCTCTTTAGCTGCAGGTCATAAAACATTAGTTCCTTCAGTTATAGCTGAATTAAAGAAAATTGGCAGGTCTGATATTATGGTTGTAGTTGGAGGCGTTATTCCAAAACAAGATTATGACTTTTTAAATGACGCTGGGGTTTTTGGTATTTTTGGACCAGGAACTAAGATTTCAAAGGCAGCTCAGGATATTTTGCGCTTACTAATTAAAAGTCATCAATAAATTTTGTAAATTCGGCACATTAATTGATTTTTAATCAAAAACTATATTATGAAAATAAAAAGGATATTAATTAAATCACTTTTTTCGTTAATTGGATTTATTTTAATTAACAGTTTTTCTTTTGCTCAAAAACCAAATCAAAAAGAACTACCTAGCATTACCTTTAGTGCTTCAAAAAATATAGTGGTTCTTGATGATTCCAAAGAAAATTTAAATGTTGTTAAATTAGATTCAAAATTTAATTCACTTGGGACAAAAGAGTTACCTAATAGTACTTTATGGGAAATATCTGGAACACAAGGTAAAGATTGGGAAATAATTTCAGGGACTAAAACATCTAAAACAATCCAGATAAAATTTAAAAAAGTTGGCAGCTTTAATGTTTCAATTTCAATAGGATATACTTATAAAAATAATAAAGGAGCTGATGAGGAGGATGAAGCAACATACGATCAAGACAACTATATTACAGTAACTAATAACTTAGATGAATTAACACAAATTCATGCAGATAGTAACTTTTTTAAACTGGTTAAGAGAGCGGAAGACTTTAAGGTTAAACCTAAGTATGCTGGAGATCCTACACCATTAATTTTTCTAGCTAAAGGCTATTATGGAATGTATAGAAAAGAATTACAAGATCCACTAATTACTGATCCTTACGATCAAGCTATAATATCTACTGCTGAAGCTATTGAAATGGATCAAAACGGAATATTTAATATGCCAATACACAAAATGTGGTTGACTAATTTTCAAATGGAAATTTTAGATAATGGAATTACATTTAATTTAGATAGTCAAGAAGGTTATCCTATTTTCTCTATTTCTAAAGATGCAGCTAAAAATGCACAGACAAATGAAGAAATAAAAGAAGCAATTGAACAATATAAATCCATTACAAAAAATAGCGTTTCATGCAACTTACTTGAGGCAGCGATAAGATATCATATAAAGGATCCAAAGGGAGCTAATATAATTTTTGCAACAGCAATACCAAATCTATTGAAATTAAATAACATTGAAGAATTCACTGAACCAGATATAAAAGCATTAAAATTAGGTGTTATTTTGAGCGCTCAGATTCTTTCTAAAAGAGACGGTGGCAATAGTAATGCTTGCAAAATATTGGACAAAGCTTCAATTTGGTTCGAAGGCGACCAAGAATTTGTTTCATTATATGAGGAAAAATTTAATAGTTGTAAAACAGATTAATTTAACAATAGAATCTTCAAAACTTAAATTCAACAATATCAAGTTTTCTTTTTTTATTCTTAAAATTGTTTTATGATCAAAATTCCAAAATATTTAAAGAATAAATACGGATTAACCATTTTTATTTTTTTAATCTATGTGCTCTTTTTGGATGATCTTGATATTTTCTCTATTATTTCTCAAAAACAAAAGCTAAATAAACTAGAAATTCAAAGAGATGAAATGAAAAATCAATTAACATCTAATAGATCCACACTGAGAAAACTAAACAAAATAAATTACTTAGAGGCCTACGCACGTTCTGAAAAATTCTTTAAAAAAGAGAATGAGGAAATATTTATTATTACCTACAAGAGTGATTTTAAATAATCGTTTTCAGGCAATTAAATAACTTTTATCAAAAATTTAAAGCCAATAAACGATAATTTTGTCCGTTCTTATTTAAGCATGCTAAAAAAACAACTCTACCTTTTTTTTATTTTAAGCTTTGGTCTTGTAATCCTCTCAACAAGCTGTAAAAAGAAAAATTTTTTATCTAAAAAGAATCTCAGTTTTTCAATTGACACTTTAGTATTCGATACTGTTTTCACAAGTATTGGTTCTACTACAAAACAATTTAAAATTTATAACAAAGAAAACAAGACAGTAAATATTACGGATATTGAACTTATGGGAGGAGACGCTTCTCCATTCAGGATGAATGTCGATGGAATAATGAGTACTAAGATTCAAGACATCGAATTGGAAGGAAAAGATAGTTTATTTGTTTTTGTGGAGGTTACGCTTGTTGTGAATAAAATTTGTGAATTAATTATTGAAGACTCCATACGTTTTAGAACAAATGGCATAGATCAATATGTAAAATTGGCTGTGTGGGGACAGGATGCTTATTTTCATTATAAGGATTTAAATGAAGGAATTTGGCCTTCTGATAAACCTCACGTTATTTATGGCTATGCCGCAATTGACTCAGCTAAAACTTTAGAAATTCAAGCAGGAACTCAAATTTACCTTCATAAAAATGCTTTATTATATGTATATAAATCAACTTTGAATATTCAAGGGACCATTGGAAATGAAGTTGTATTTCAAGGAGACCGTTTAGAACAAGATTACCAAGACGTAAGCGGCCAGTATTACGGGATATATTTTGAGAAAGCACGACCGTCTACAATCAATTATGCAATAATAAAAAATGGCACATCTGGAATTCACTTGTATTCAAAAGATCCATCGTTTACGGATTATACATTAACCGTGACTAATACGATTATTAAAAACCAAGCGAGATACGGGATTTTTATTTATTCAGGCGCGAAAGTTAAAGCTGAAAACTGTATCATAGCAAAAAATGGAACACATGCACTTTTAGTATTAGAAGGAGGAGATTTTAATTTCAATCATTGTAATCTATTAGGTTATGGACCATCAACAGCCGCAGCAATTGGAATTAGTAATTTTTATAACGATTATTCTAGTGGGACTACAAATGTTGGTTCTATAAACGAAGGTGTTTTTCAGAATTGTATTATTTCCGGTACTTTACCCACAGAAATGGCAATTGATACAATACAAATGCAGGGTGTAACAATAAACTTTGATTTCAATCATTGTCTGATCCAATCTGAAGAAATTCAAACCGACAGTTTTTATCAAAATATTATATGGAATGGCAACCCTAATTTTACAAACACAAATGAATTTGATTTTTTATTTCCAAACAGCGCAATTCACAATGAGCAAGGAATAAATTCTAGTGTGGTTTCTGATATATTCGGAAATCCAAGAAATAATCCTCCAGATATTGGAGCTATTGAAGTCAATTAGATCTTATAGGACAAGCCCAATGAAAGAAGTGGCCCACCCAAACCTACTTCACCGTGAATACCCCAATTATAGTTAAAAAAATAACGATAACCATAACATAATCGCAATGAAAATGGAAGAATAACTGCTTCACTACCTGATATTTTTTCAATAACATTTCCATTTTCACTAGTTTTTTTCCACTTATTATTTGTTCCAAAACCTACCCCTAAGTATGAATCAGACATATCACTAAATGCTGAAAAGTGAAAATTCATTCTTACGTGAATTCGTAAACGCTGAGTTGAAACAAGCATATTTTTGTTAATTGTAGTCCATGCATTATTCATATAGACATCTTGTGAGGTTCTATATTTCTCATTTAATGTATTATACATTAAGTCAATTCCTATACTAAAAGCATCACTGAGCATGTAAGAATAACGAAATCCTGAAGGTCCAATTCCAGAAAACTCTTGGTCTTTTTTTTCGAGTATATTAGTGTCAATTATTTGAGCAGAAAGACGTCCTAAATTTGGAAATCCAAGATAAGGCTCAATTAATTGATTCGAAGTAAATGAAATTTGAGATGAGAGTGTAAATTTAGTAAACAAGAATAAAAAAAATATTAAATATTTAAACATCTTACTTTTGTGAGAGTTTAATTAAATTCAATGCAGATCCAGCTTTAAACCATTCAATCTGAGAAGCATTATAAGTATGATTTAAAAAGATATTTTCTATCGACCCATCTTTGTGTTTTATTTCAAGATTTATTTGTTTCCCTGGAGAAAAAGATGCTAAATCAGTAAAACTCAAGATATCATCTTCACAGATTTTATCGTAATCATTTTCAATGTTAAAAGTCAAGCCCAACATCCCTTGCTTCTTTAAATTTGTTTCGTGAATTCGCGCGAAAGATTTAACGATGATAGCACAAACTCCTAAATGCCTTGGTTCCATTGCTGCATGTTCACGTGAAGATCCTTCACCGTAATTGTGATCTCCAACAACAATAGTAGGAATTCCTGCAGCTTTATAAGCTCGTTGTACTGCTGGAACTTCACCATATTCACCAGTCAAAAGATTTTTTACTGAATTAGCTTTACCATTAAATGCATTTTCAGCACCAATGAGCATATTGTTTGAAATATTATCTAAATGTCCACGGTAACGCAACCAAGGTCCAGCCATTGAAATATGATCAGTAGTACATTTTCCTTTTGCTTTAATAAGTAATTTCATTCCTAAGATGTTTTCTCCGTTCCAAATCGGGAAATTTTCCAATAATTGCAGACGAGATGAGGTCGGATCGACTGAAATAAGGATTCCGCTACCATCTTCAGCAGGTGCTTGAAAACCGTTGTCTTCAACATCAAAACCCTTATTCGGAAGTTCGTCACCTTTTGGAGGAGTAAGCTTTATTTGCTCACCATTCGCAGATGTCAAGGTATCTTTTAATGGATTAAAGCCCAAATCTCCAGAAATTGCAATAGCTGCAACCATTTCAGGGGAAGTAACAAATGCATGCGTATTTGGATTTCCGTCAGCACGTTTCGAAAAATTTCGATTAAAGGAATGAATTATCGTATTCTTTTCTTGCTTCTCTGCTCCTGCACGATCCCATTGTCCGATACAAGGACCGCAAGCATTTGTGAAAATCTTGGTCCCCATTTTCTCAAAAGTAGCAATAATTCCATCTCTTTCGATAGTATAACGTACTTGCTCAGATCCAGGATTTATTCCGAATTCAGCTTTTGGAGTAATTCCATGCGCAACCGCTTGTTCAACTATTGATGCAGCACGCGCCATATCTTCATAAGATGAGTTGGTGCAAGAACCAATTAATCCCCATTCCACTTTCATCGGCCAATTATTTACTTCAGCTTCTGCCCGCATTTTTGAAACTGGAGTTCCTCTGTCCGGAGTAAATGGGCCGTTTATATGAGGTTCTAACTCACTTAAGTTAAGTTCTATGAGTTGATCGAAATACTTCTCTGGATTTTCATAAACCTCAGGATCACCTGTTAAATGTTCTGCAATTAAATCTGCTGCTACAACGACTTCTGCCCTTCCAGTTGCACTTAAATACCGTCGCATGGAATCGTCATAACCAAAAGTAGAAGTTGTTGCTCCTATTTCTGCTCCCATATTGCAAATAGTGCCTTTTCCTGTACAAGATAATGAAAGAGCGCCAGGACCAAAATATTCAACGATTGCTCCTGTCCCACCTTTTACAGTTAATATATCAGCAACTTTTAAAATTACATCTTTCGCTGATGTCCACCCGTTTAATTTTCCTGTCAATTTTACCCCAATTAATTTTGGAAACTTTAATTCCCAAGCCATTCCTGCCATGACATCAACAGCATCTGCACCACCCACTCCAATTGCAAGCATTCCCAAACCACCAGCATTTACTGTATGAGAATCTGTTCCTATCATCATTCCTCCGGGAAAAGCATAATTTTCCAAAACAACTTGATGTATAATCCCTGCTCCTGGCTTCCAAAATCCAATTCCATATTTATTTGAAATAGTAGAAAGAAAATTAAAAACCTCATTGTTTTGATTTAACGATTCTTGTAAGTCCTTTGTAGCTCCAACTTTCGCCTGAATTAAATGATCTGCATGAACGGTAGAAGGAACAGCAACCTTTTTCTTGCCAGCTTGCATAAATTGTAAAAGTGCCATTTGAGCTGTAGCATCTTGCATAGCTACTCGGTCAGGCGCGAAATCAACATACGACTTTCCTCTTTCATGAGAAACGCTTGCATTTTTATCCCAAAGATGAGCATATAATATTTTTTCAGATAAAGTAAGGGGCCTTCCTATTACTTTTCTAGCTGCTTCAATACGTTCTGGATACTTTTCGTATACCTTTTTAATCATTTCTAAATCAAAAACCATCTTCTTCTAAATATTACAATTTTGTGTGCCACAAATTTAATGAATTTGATGAAAGTTGTAACGCTGAAATGAGATGATTTTTTTGTATGCTCAGTTCTTCGTAACTTAGAGCATGATAAAAGACAACTTTTGGTATTTATATTTGCTCATAATTTCAGGATTAGCATGTGGCTTTATTATAAATGAATTAGAAAAAGGCTCTGCAAGTTATTATGCAAATTCGTTTAATGGCCGAAGAACCTCGTCCGGTGAAACTTTCAGTAATGATAGTCTAACTGCGGCTCATAAATCCTTGTCATTTGGCACAATCGTAAAAGTTACCAATTTAAAAAACGACTCTTTAATATTATTAAGGATAAATGATCGTATGTCTCAAAGTAACCGAAGAGCAATTGACGTAACATTAAATGCAGCAAAAAAACTTAATTTTGTGCGTGAGGGATTAGCAACTGTAACTATTGAAGTTATTTCTAGCAATTCTCCAAAAATAAAAAAATGAAGTCGTCACTTTTTAGCAATCTTAAAATAATTGATCTTTCTACAGTTTTAGCCGGACCTTCAGTAGCAACATTTTTTGCTGAATTAGGAGCTGAGGTGACAAAAATTGAAAATAAAAGATTGGGAGATGTTACGAGAACATGGAAATTACCAAGTGAAGAAAAAGATAGTCCTATTTCAGCCTATTTTTCTGCTGTTAATTATAAAAAAAAATATATAAACCTTGACATTAGCGTTAATGCAGATCATACAAAATTGATAGAAATGACCAATTCATCTGATATAGTCATTATGAATTTTAAAAAAGGTGATGAAAAAAAATTAAATATCACAGAAGAAATCCTGCGTAAAAATAATTCTCGTTTAATTATAGGAAAAATATCTGGTTTTGGGAATGACAGTGATCGTGTTGCGTACGACTTGATCTTGCAGGCAGAAACCGGTTTTATGTCCATGAATGGAACAGAGGAAAGTGGTCCTGTTAAAATGCCAGTTGCTTTCATAGATGTTTTGGCGGCTCACCATCTTAAAGAAGGATTACTCATTGCACTTTTAGAGCGAGAAAAAACACAAGTTGGATGCACTGTTTCTGTTTCTCTCTACGATGCTGCAATTTCTAGTTTAATGAATCAAGCATCAAACTACTTAATGGAAAATAAAATTCCAAAGCGTTTAGGAAGTTGCCATCCAAATATTGCGCCATACGGTGAAATTTTTACAACATCAGAAGGACATTTAATCACCTTTGCAATTGGTTCAGAAAGTCACTTTGAGAAATTTTGTAGCTTTTTAAGTTGCGGAAACTTACCAGACGAAAAAGACTTTTCCACGAATCAAAATCGTGTAGAAAATAGAAAAAAATTAGCGGAAATAATTCAAGAAAAAGTGAAGTATTTTACTTCAACTAATCTTTTAAATGCAATGCATAACTTACACATTCCCTGCACAAAAATTAAAAATTTGAAAGAAGTTTTTGAAGATGAAAATGCTAAAAAATTAGTTCGCTCTGAGCAAATTGCTGATAAAGAAACAAAACGTGTAACATCAATCGCTTTTGAATGGGAATAGAAATAAGAAGTCCGAAAACAGATAAAGAATGGGTCGAATATTATGACCTTAGGTATCGTGTTCTTCGACAACCTTGGAATCAGCCAATTGGAAGCGAAAGAAATGAGGGAGATGCAAGTGAACAACATTTTGCCTTATACAAAGGTATTAATCTCTTTGCTATTGGAAGATTAGATCAATGTGAAGGTGAAAAACGACAGATTCGATTTATGGCGGTGGAAAAGAATGTACAAGGATCAGGATACGGAAAATTGCTTATGTTAGAAATGGAAAAATATTGCAGTAATCATAAAGTGAATGAAATAATTTTACACGCTAGAGAATCGGCTATTCCTTTCTACGAAAAACTTTCTTACCAATTACAGGAACCTTCCTACAAACTTTTCGGCGAAATTCAACATTATTTAATGTCTAAAAAACTGTAGGATGAATCAACAAAAAGTTCTTGAAGGATTTTACGACATTATATCTGAACATAAAATTGAACTATTTGATCGCGTTGCTTCCGAAAGGACAAAACACATTACTTTAGGCATCGAAAATATTTTTCAAGAACACAATGCTTCTGCAGTTCTCAGAACCTGTGACTGTTTTGGAATTCAAGAATTACATGTCATTGAAAAAAACAATGAATTTGCAATAAACCGCGATATAGCACTTGGTGCAGGAAGATGGATTGATGTTCATAACTATGGAAGTGAGAATCCGTCAGAGGATTGTATGAATCTATTAAAAAATCAAGGATATAAAATTGTTGCAACGACTCCTCACACCGAAGCTTTTACAATCAATGATCTTCCTTTAGAACAACCCTTAGCGATTTTTTTTGGTACAGAACAGGAAGGATTATCTGAATCTGTTCTTCAAGTTGCCGATTACCAAGTTAAAATCCCGATGTTTGGATTTACAGAAAGCTTTAATATTTCTGTTTCTGTTGCAATTTTATTAAATACACTCAGAAAAAGATTGGTTGATAGCGACATAAAATGGAAATTAACTCAAGAGGAACAAACGGACCTAAAAATTGAATGGTGCAAAAAAATTCTTAGGAGTGGACAGGCACTTGAAAACGAATTTAATAAGCAATTATTAAAAAAAGATTTATAACTTTGCAACTGAAATTAAATTGAATAAAAATATACTTAATTATGGGAAGAGGAGATAAAAAAACTGCAAAAGGGAAAAGAACTATGGGTTCTTACGGAAATACGCGCAAAAGAAAAGAAGATGCTAAACCAATTGTGGTAGCGAAAGTAAAAAAAGTTGCTAAGCCTGCAGAAGTAATAGCTGAGAAACCTGCAAAAGCAGAAAAGCCAGCAAAAAAAGCTGTAGCTAAGAAAACTGAGAAATAATTTTAAAGCTGTCTAACCGACAGCTTTTTTTTTTGAACATTTTAAGCAAGTAATAAACATTTGTAAAGCTATTTTATTATTAATCAAGAATTTTGTACACACAAATAGTAATCACTTATGAAACATAATTTTGGAGCAGGCCCTTGCATTTTACCTCAAGAAGTATTTCAACAAGCAGCTGCTGCTGTAATAGATTTTAATGGTTTATCCATTCTCGAAGTTTCCCATAGACACAAAGACTTTGTTGCGGTTATGGATGAAGCTATTGCTTTAGTGAAAGAAGCTTTGAATGTTCCTAAAGGTTATTCGGTTGCTTTTCTTCAAGGTGGAGCTTCTCTTGGTTTTACAATTGTTGCATTAAATCTGATGCGAGATAAGAAGAAAGCTGGATATATCAACACAGGAACTTGGGCCTCAGCAGCAATAAAAGAAGCTAAAAAAGTAGGCGTTGATGTAAATGTGTTTGCTTCTTCTGAAGACAAAAATTTTACCTATTTACCAAAAAATTATACTGTTCCTACGGATGTTGACTATATTCATTTTACATCTAACAATACTATTTTTGGAACACAGTTTAAAGAATTTCCTAAAACAGATTTACCTCTTTGTTGTGATATGTCATCCGATATTTTTTCGCGTGTAATTAATGTTGCTGATTTTGATATTATCTATGCTGGAGCTCAAAAAAACCTTGGTCCAGCTGGAGCAACTTTATACATTGTAAAAGATGAAATTCTAGGAAAATCTTCTTCTCCCTTCATGCCAACTTACTTGGACCTAAAACAGCAAATTGAAAAGGAATCAATGTTAAATACACCGCCAGTTTTTTCTGTCTTTGTTTCAATGCTAAACTTGCGTAATTTAATTGCAAATGGCGGAGTTTCAGAAATGGAAAAAAGAAATAGTGCAAAAGCAAAATTATTGTACGATGAAATTGATTCAAATCCATCATTTAAAGGTGCTGTGGAAGTTGAAGATCGTTCAAATATGAATATAACCTTTTTATTAACAGATGAGTCAAGAGCTTCGGAATTTGATCAAATGTGGAAAGCTGCAGGAATTGTTGGACTCCCTGGACATCGTTCTGTAGGTGGATACCGCGCTTCAATTTACAATGCCTTACCAATTGAAAGCGTGCAGGTTTTAGTAAATACAATGAAAGAATTCTCTCAAAAATAAATAGATTAATAAAAGTAGTCAATGAAAATATTAGCAAATGATGGAATTTCCTCAGTTGGAAAAGAACAATTAGAAAGCGCTGGATTTACTGTCATAACAGATAAAGTAGAACAAGAAAATCTAGCATCTGCTGTTAATGAGCAAGGAATTGAAATGGTTTTAGTTCGCTCTGCAACAACAGTTCGTAAGGAAGTAATTGACCAATGTCCAAACTTAAAGCTAATTGGTCGAGGTGGTGTTGGAATGGATAATATTGATGTGGCTTACGCAAGGGGAAAAGGAATAACGGTTATTAATACGCCGGCTTCTTCGTCTCAATCCGTTGCAGAATTAGTGATGGGACACTTATTTTCGCTTTCTCGTTTTCTCCATGATTCTTTTAAGAACATGGAAAGTGGCGATTTTTCAACTTTGAAGAAAAATTATGCTAAAGGTGTTGAATTAAGAGGAAAAACTTTGGGTATTATTGGTTTTGGTCGTATTGGTCAAAGTTTAGCTTCTTATGCTTTAGGGGCTGGAATGGATGTTATTGCAATTGATCAGTATTCAACTCCGGTAAATATTAGCTTACCGCTTGGATTAAATAATAAAATAGATATTGAAATCACTCCTACAACAGACTTGAAAAGTGTTTTAGAGAATTTAGACTACATCTCTATACACGTGCCAAAACAAGCGGATGGAAGCGCCGTTATTCGTTCTTCTGAATTCGCATTGATGAAAAAAGGTGTTAGAATTGTAAATGCCGCCAGAGGAGGAGTAATTGATGAAATAGATTTAATTGAAGCATTAAACAATGGAACTGTCGCTGGAATTGCATTAGACGTTTATGAAAATGAACCAAATCCTAAGAAAGAATTAATTTCTCATCCTAAAATTGCTTGCACGCCTCATATTGGTGCTGCGACAAATGAAGCTCAAGACAGAATTGGAGAGGAATTAGCTCAATTAATAATTGCTCAGTTCGGTCCGAAATAACTTAAGGTATTTTATTTAAGTCGTATCTTTGAGGACATGAGTGTAAGAATTATTATTCTTTTTATATCTTTTAGCTTGTTTTTATCCTGTTCGAAAGAAGTAAAAATTGATATTCCAGGTTTTGCTTCTCAATTAGTTGTTGACGGTACGATTGAAACAAATGGAAATCCTCTTGTACTTTTGTCTCAATCAGCAAATATTTACTCAGAAACAAATCTTTCAAGCTACCTGAATAATTTTATTACTAATGCTGATGTAAAGGTTGTTCATGGTGTTGATACTTTTAATTTAGCACCTATGAATATTGGTGATTTACCCCTAGCCTCTCAAAAAAAACTTGCTGAAATGTTAGAAATTAAATTCAATGAAGTAGTCTTACTTCCAATCAAAGTTTACTCAAACTTAGAATTAATAGCAACGGTAAATTCGTCCTATGAACTAATAATTGAGTATAACTCTAAAATATACAAATCAACAACCTTTATACCATTGCCTTCGTCTTTAGATAATCTTTACTGGAAACCTGAAATTAGTAATCCAATGTATGGGAAATCATGGGCGCGAATTTCTGATAATTCAACCCAATACGATGCATATAAATGGGAAGTAAAAAGAATTAATAAAAATAGTAATAACCAAGATTTAGATACTATTTTTAGAAAAACCAATGATGCCTATTTTGATGACCGCTTTTTCAATGGTCTAAGCTTTGACTTTTCATATGACAATCCTTTAAAAAGAAAAGATGAAACACATTTAGAAGAATATAGAAGGTTCTTCAGAATGGGCGATAGTGTAGTTATAAAGTTTTCTAAAATGGATTTAAACACTTTTACTTTTTTTCAAAAAAAAAGGGCGCAGTTATCTTCTAATGGGAACCCTTTCGGAAGCCCAATTAATATTATTTCAACTATTTCTGGTGGTGCTTTAGGAATTTGGGCAGGGTTTTCTCCCTATTATGATACCTTGTATTGCATTCCATAATCTAGGATATTCTTATCCTATTTTGGACTCAAATAATGCATGAAAATGATGTATCTTTGCCAAAAAATTTATTCAAATGTCTAATAAACCAGTTCGCGTTCGTTTTGCCCCCTCACCTACAGGACCTTTACACATGGGCGGTGTTCGAACCGCTTTATACAATTATCTTTTCGCTAAAAAACACAATGGAACATTCATTATTCGTATTGAAGATACAGATCAAGCCAGGTTTGTTCCAGGAGCACAAGATTATATTCTAGATGCTCTAAAATGGTGTGGAATAATGCCCACAGAAGGCCCCGGAATTGGAGGGGAATTTGGTCCATATGTTCAATCTGAACGAAAAGAATCCTATAAGCCCTTTGCAGAACAATTAATTTCAAATGAAAAAGCATATTATGCATTTGACAGCGCTGAGGAATTAGACAGTATGCGTGACCAAGCAAAACAAATGGGAATGGCAAATTGGCAATACAATAGTATTACTAGAACGAGTTTAAAAAACTCCTTAACTCTTCCGCAATCTGAAGTAAGCAAGTTATTAGAAGCTGGTGTTCCATACGTTATTCGGATGAAAATGCCACGGAATCAAGATATTCGCTTGCATGATATAATTAGAGGTTGGGTTGTCGTTAACACCAATAATTTAGACGATAAAGTACTTTTCAAAAGCGACGGAATGCCTACGTATCATTTAGCAAATATTGTAGATGACCATGCGATGAATATCAGTCACGTTATTCGTGGTGAAGAATGGTTGCCCTCCGCTCCTCTTCATGTAATGTTGTATGAAGCTTTTGGTTGGGAATGTCCAGAGTTTGCTCATTTACCTTTACTACTCAGACCAGATGGAAACGGAAAACTTTCTAAACGCGATGGTGATCGACTAGGATTTCCAGTTTTTCCAACTGATTGGACAACATCAGAAGGCGAATTGTATTCTGGTTACCGCGAAAAAGGATATTTCCCTGAGGCATTTATCAACATGCTTGCATTTTTAGGTTGGAACCCAGGAACGACCCAAGAGATTTTCTCTCTGGAAGAATTGACAGAAGCATTTTCATTAGAGCGTGTTGCAAAAGCGGGAGCAAAATTTGATCCTGATAAAACAAAATGGTTTCAACAAAATTACCTACGAGCTCAAAGCAATGAAGATTTAGCAATTGCCATAGGAAAACTTACAAATGGATCACTCCCAAATGAAAAATCAATTCAAATTGCGAATTTAATGAAAGAACGAGCAACATTTGTTCAAGATATGCTAAGTGATGGAGCTTATTTAATTACGCGACCAATAAATTATGATAAAGAAACGATTCTCAAAAAATGGAAATCAGAGACATTTGAATTAATTTCTGACTGGTTAGCTGAAATAAAAACAATAACAGAATTTACTGCTGAAAATATCGAAGTAACTTTTAAAGCATTTTTAGAAGCTAAACAAATAGGAATTGGCGCTGTACTTCAGCCTTTTCGCTTGTGTGTTACAGGAGTTGCAGCAGGACCTGGAATGTTTGATATTTCAGATTTTTTGGGTAAAGAGGAAGTCATAAGTAGAATAGAAATAGGACTAATTGAAATACGAAAAATAGTAAATGAAGCATAAAATAAACGTTTCCGGAATTCAACTATATGCCTTTCATGGCTGTCTTGATGAAGAAGCGAAAATTGGCGGTAAATACGAAGTTGATGTAAGAATTGATACTGATTTTTCAGCTGCCGCAGAAAATGATACGCTTAAAGATACAATTGATTATGTTCAAGTTCACAAAATCGTAGCTGAAGAAATGGCGATTCGTTCGAAATTAATTGAGCATGTTGGAATGCGCATTGTCAAAAGATTAAAATCTGAAATTAAGCAAGACGCCAATTATAAAGTGCTTATTACAAAACTTTCACCTCCAATAAATGGCGACGTAAGAAATGTTTCTATCGAAATTAAATCTTAAGCTCATTTAAAAAATCAATCATTTTTTGAAAAGCCCTTGCCCGATGACTGTGCTTATTTTTCTCTTCTAAGCTCATTTCTGCGAATGTTCGTATTTCTCCTTCAGGAACAAAAATAGGATCATAACCAAAACCATTTTCACCTCTTTTCTTGGATATAATTTCACCGCGGACAATTCCTTCAAATGTAAAAGTTGAACTATTTAAGATTAAGGTAATAATAGTTCTAAATTGCGCATTTCGATTGGTTTTCCCTTCTAATTCTGAAAGTACTTTATCGATATTTGCAGCTGCACTTTTATCCGGACCTGCATAGAGAGCTGAATGTACACCAGGTCGATTATCTAAGGCTTCTATTTCAAGTCCGGTATCGTCTGCAAAACAATTTAAATTATACGTTTCTGAAATAAAGGAGGCCTTTAAAAGTGAGTTTCCCTCTAATGTTTCGGCCGTTTCTGGTATCTCATCAAAGCACCGAATATCTTTGAGTGAAATGATTTTAAAATATTCAGGTAAAAGCGATTGGATTTCGTGCGCTTTGTTCTCATTTTGTGTTGCAAAAACTAATTTCATAAAAGAATTTAATTAATTTCAGTAACCATATTATGCTTTTCAATCAACTTTCTCATATTTATAAGCGCATAACGCATTCTTCCCAAAGCAGTGTTGATGCTAATGTCTTCTAATTCTGCAATTTCTTTGAATGACATGTCTTGAAAAATACGCATTTCAATCATTTCCTTTTGAGGATTCGGTAAATGAGATATCAAATTAACCATTTGCGTTTCTAATTCATTATAGGACTGTGTTTGCAGATAATTTTTCTCATCGCTCGCAATTTTATAAAAAATAGAATATTCCTCATCAAATGAATTGCATTCTGAAATAATTCGAACCTTGTTCTTTTTTCTAAAATAATCAATCACCAAATTATGAGCAATACGCTGAGCCCAAGGTAGAAATTTCCCCTCTTCGTTATAATTTCCCAATTTCATGGTATTAATTATTTTAACAAAGGTGTCTTGAAACAAATCGTTAGCAAGTGCTGCATCTTTTACTTTAGAATTGATAAAACGAAACAAACGATCTTTGTGACGCATTAACAAAACCTCAAAGGGTTTTTCGTTTCCGGATAAATACAATTGGATTAAATCACAATCGCTCATTTGAGAATATACCATAATTTACATTTTGTGTTGTTAACTTCAACAATTTAAAAGTAAATTTGGACTATAGGCGTTTGTATTTTTTGCTAATATATTAATAAAGTTGTAACAATTCAAAATAAAAAGGCAAAAAAAATTATTTTAAACAAAGATGAAGCAAAGAATTTTACTTTTTGGATGGATTACGTTGTTGCTTTTTCCGCTACCGGCATTTCTTTTTCGAACTTTCAAAGAGGGACTTTCCTTTTTGGAGTTTATTCAAATTGAAAATATTAAAATCTTACCAATTGGACTTGGTTTACAATTTGGAATTATCTATGCTTTTATCGCATATCTTTTCATGCAAGCTCCTTTTTTTGATAAAATACCGACAAAAATCGACAAGATTATCGGGGAATTAAATCTCAAAATTTACCAAGGTATTTTTCTTTCACTTTGTGCAGGAGTTGGCGAAGAATTATTATTTAGAGCTGGAGTTCAACATTACTTGGGTTGGTGGATTACCGCTATCTTATTTGTTGCTTTGCATGGTTATTTGAATCCATTTAACTGGCGTTTTTCTGTTTACGGCCTTATAGTTCTACCTTTTATTTTATTAATTTCGCTAGCGTATTTTCAATTTGGACTTTGGTTTTGTATTGCCGCTCATTTTTCCTACGATGCAGTTTTGTTTACTTTTATGATAAACGAAACAAAATCTAAATAATATCTTTGTAACAAATGAAAAGCAAAACAGGATTTTATTATACTTCAGGACTTCGCATTATTTGGATTTTAGTATTTGTGCTTGTTTTCTTTACTAACAAACTTGAGCTTCACAAAATAATTAATAGTTTTCATTCTCCATTTCTTGATGCCTTTGCACCAATCGCTACAAATGTTGGCGATGGATTATTTCTTATTTTGATTTCACTCTTATTCCTCTTTATTGAAATTCGCATAGCAATTTTAATGTTCGTTTCTTTTCTAATTTCTTCAGGACTAGTTCAGTTTCTTAAGCATATTATTTATGAGAATGTAAATAGGCCAATGTTTTTTTTTCAAAATGATTTGTCATTTCATAAAATTGAAGGATTCACCTATCATTTTTATAATAGTTTCCCTTCTGGTCATGCTACCTCTTGCTTTGTGTTATTTACAATCTTAGCATATTATTGGAGCTCAAAAATTTGGCTGCAAATTTCTTTATTGGTTTGCGCTATTATTTTTGCCTTTACTCGCGTTTATTTGTCACAGCATTTTGTTGAAGATATTTTAGCAGGTTCAGTTATTGGTTCGTTTACTGCAAACTATACTTGGTTGTTCCTTAACCCAAGACTTTCGAAACTAAATGGATCAATTTTAAATCGCATTAAAAAAAAGAACTAAAGCGCTTAAGAATTGTTAAATTTGACATCTTAAATTAAGTTTATGCCAATACTATCTGAAAAGGCGATTTTAATGCCTGCTTCTCCAATTAGGAAACTTGTTCCGTATGCTGAAAAAGCAAAAACACAAGGAACAACTGTATACCACCTGAATATTGGTCAACCAGACATTGAAACTCCAGAAGTAGCTTTAAACGCAGTAAAAAATTTAGATAGAAAAGTAATTGAATACAGTCACTCTGCCGGCTTTGAAAGTTATAGGAATGCTTTATCTGCTTATTATATTAAAAATGGAATTCGGGTTTCCCCAGAAGATATAATTATCACAACAGGTGGATCAGAAGCATTGATTTTTGGATTTATGACAACTTGTAATCCCGGAGATGAGGTAATTATACCCGAACCTTTTTATGCAAATTATAATGGCTTTGCTGTAACTGCTGGAATAAATGTAGTTCCTGTAACAGCAACAATTGAATCAGGATTCGCGCTTCCACCGATTACTGAAATTGAAAAGAAAATCACCTCAAAGACAAAAGGCATTGTAATTTGTAACCCCGGAAATCCAACTGGATATCTCTATTCAAAAGAGGAACTAGAACAGTTGAGGGATCTAGTAAAAAAACACGACTTATTCTTATTCGCTGATGAAGTTTATCGTGAATTCTGCTATGATGGTGCTGTTCCTTTCTCCGTAATGAATTTAGAAGGGATTGAGAACAATGTGATTATGATTGACTCAGTTTCTAAGCGATATTCTATGTGTGGCGCTAGAATTGGCGCGCTAATTTCTAAAAATAAAGAAGTGATGGCTGCTGCCTTAAAATTTGGACAGGCGCGACTTTCACCACCAACAATCGATCAAATTGCAGCAGAAGCTGCTTTGAAGACTCCCCAGTCATATTTTGATAATGTTGTTCGTGAATACGTTCAACGAAGAAATATTATGATTCAAGGATTAAATTCTATTCCAGGAGTTTTTTGTCCAAATCCAAGTGGCGCTTTTTATTGTGTTGCAAAATTTCCTGTTGATGATGCTGAAAAATTTTGCCAATGGTTACTAGAAGATTTTTCATACAAAGGGCAAACTGTAATGATGGCTCCTGCAAATGGTTTCTACGCAACAAAAGGAGCAGGATTACAAGAAGCAAGAATAGCCTATGTTCTCAACCAAGAAGATTTGAAAAACGCGGTAATTTGTTTAGAAAAGGCATTGGAAGTTTATCCTGGTAGAACAAATTAGAGAACGAATAGCTTTTAAATTCTTAAGAAACCTATTAAAAGTGAGTGAATGTTTGTAATTGTAGACGTCGAAACAACAGGAGGAAGTCCACAAAATTCAAAGATCACAGAATTGGCGATGTATAAATTTGATGGCACTAAAATCATTGAAGAATTCACAACCTTGCTTAATCCAGAAATGGAAATCCCGGAATTTATTGTACGACTTACTGGAATAACAGATCAAATGGTTGCTGATGCTCCAAAATTCTTCGAAGTAGCAAAACAAATTCTTGAATTCACCAATAATTGTGTTTTTGTAGCTCACAATGTATCTTTTGACTACGGAATGTTTAGAAGTGAGTTTAAACGCTTGGGCTACGACTTTCGCTTACCCCATTTGTGTACAGTTCGTAGTTCGAGAAACCTACTTCCAGGACATGCATCTTATAGTCTAGGGAAAATCACACGCGATTTAGGAATTTCAATTGTTGGTCGCCATAGAGCCGGTGGAGATGCACTTGCAACTTGCAAATTATTTGAAATTATCTATAAAAAAGATGAGCAAAAACTGAGGTCATTTATTCAAGATGAATTAAATCCAAAATCCTTACATCCAAATTTAGATTTGGATACGATTGAAGCTATTCCAAATAAAACAGGGGTTTATCTTTTCTATAATGAATTTAACGAATTAATTTATGTCGGAAAAAGTATTCATATTCGGACAAGAATTGAGCAGCACTTAAGAAATCTAAAATCAGTGAAAGGTCTAAAACTTATTCAAGATATTGCAAGTGTAAAATTTGAACTTTGTGGTTCAGAACTGATTGCCTTACTTCGTGAATCCGAATTAATTAAAGAAAAACAACCCATTTTTAATAGAAAACTCCGAAAAAATCACTTTCCATTTGGACTTTTCGATGAGCTAGATTCTAATGGATATATTCGTCTGAAGGTAAAATCTAGTGCTAAAGAAACTGCCTACCCAATCGCTAGTTTTACTTCCAAAAAAGAAGGGACCTCCTATTTACTGAAAATCACAGAGAAATATAAATTATGCCAAAAATTGTGTGATCTATACAATTCTTCAGGTGGCTGCTTTCAGTATTCTGTTAAAACTTGTGATGGCGCTTGTATAAATATAATAAATCCAAACGAATACAATCAACGAGTAAATGATTTTGTGACAACAATAACCTTGGAGAATAAAACATTTTATATCGTAGATAAAGGACGAACTAATTCAGAGAAAAGTTTAGTTTTAATTGAAAATGGCACCTATCGAGGTCATGGTTTTGCACCTTTTCATTTTCATGGAAAAGAAGCAAAAGATTGGAAAAAATACATCGATGAACAAAAGGAAAACAAAGATATTCGAACAATTATCAATCAATTTATTCGTAAAGGTCAAATTGAAAGAATGATCGAAATTTAAAGTTTCTCAATCCAAATTTATACCTTCGTTCTATGAGAAAAGGTGTAGTTACAATTCTTGGTTCTGGAACATCACAAGGCGTTCCAGTAATTGCTTGTGAATGCAATGTTTGTCAATCAAATTCTCCAAAAGATAACAGAACGCGATCATCAATTATGATTTCTGTAGAAGAAGAAAATTATGTAATTGACTCCGGTCCAGATTTTAGGCAGCAGATGCTCCGCGAAAAAGTGAAAACATTAAGAGGCATTGTTTTTACACATGAACACAAAGACCATCTTGCAGGCTTGGATGATGTGCGTGGATTTAATTACCGTGAAAAACGAAAAATGGAGGTTTATGCCACTTCACAAGTAGAAGAAGCACTTCGGCGTGAATTTCATTATGTTTTTGAAGAATGTAGTTATCCCGGAATACCAAAAATTGAAATAAATCAGATAGATTTAACTCCCTTTAAACTTAAAAAAGATCTTACCTTAATTCCAATTCAAGTTTTTCACCATAAACTTCCAGTTCTCGGATTTCGATTTGGAGATTTCACCTACATCACAGATGCAAAAACAATTTCAGAAGAAGAAATCAACAAAGTAAAAGGAACTAAAACCTTAATTATAAATGCTTTGCATAGAAATAGTCATGTATCTCATTTTAATTTAGAGGAAGCACTTCGCGTGATTGAGGAAATAAATCCAAAGAAAGCTTATCTAACACATATTTCTCATTTATTCGGAAAACAAGAGGATATTCAAAAAGAATTACCAAAAAATGTATTTGTAGCTTATGATGGCTTAAAACTTCCATTTGCTTACTAACACAATAATTTTAATAAAAAACATAGAATAATCTTTGGTAATAAAATAATAAACTTAATTTCGAAATCATGAAAGAGTTAACTGTTTTAGATATTAAAGAATTAATCAAGAGTAAAAATCCTCGATTAGCAAAATTGCTCCCCTTTTTTGTTATACGCTACTTTAGAAGAATTTTGCATGAAAAAGAATTAAATAAATTTTTTCAAGAAAATAAAAATCTTCAAAATCAAGAATTCTGCTCAAAATTATTAGACAATCTTAACGTAAAAGTAGATATTCAAGGAATCGATAATATCCCAAAAAATGGTCCGGTCATTATTGCAATGAATCATCCTTTAGGAGGAATGGATGCTGTTGCTTTAATTTCTGGATTAAAAGATTACCGAAGAGACCTTAAATTTATTGTTAATGACCTTTTACTAAATATCCCGTTTTTAAAAAATATGTTTGTTGGTGTTAATAAATTTGGGAAAAATAAAACCTCAGTTCGGGAACAAATTAATGCAGCATTTAGCGCTGACCACGCCCTTTGTATCTTTCCTGCAGGAAAAGTAAGTAGAAAGATTAAGGGAAATGTTGAGGATTTAGAATGGAAAAGAACTTTTGTTCAGTACGCAAGAGAATTAAATAGAGAAATAATACCCATTTTTATTGATGGGAAATTATCTAAATTCTTTTACCGACTTGCAAATTTTAGGCAATTTATCGGAATTAAATCAAATATTGAAATGTTTTATTTAGCGAATGAGTTGTATAAGCAAAAAAACAGGACCTTTAGATTTATCGTTGGTGAGCCCATAAATGTTTGCAAACAATATCCTGAACTTTCTGACACTGAAACTACATTAAAAATTAGAGAAACACTTTACGCCTTAAAAGATAAAGTTTGAAAACACTTATAGAACCAATTTCTCGAGCTCTACTAAAATCAGAATTGACAAAAGATTTATTTGTTAGAAATACTAGAAAAGGAAACAATGAAATTTATATTCTTAACCATTTTTCTGCACCAAATACGCTTTTAGAAATTGGTAGATTACGAGAAATTACTTTTCGAGCATCCGGAGGAGGAACTGGAGAACAAGTTGATATTGATGACTTTGACACCCACAAAAATTGCTATCAACAATTAATTGTTTGGTCACCTGAAGATGAAGAAATTATTGGAGGTTATCGCTTCATAAAATGTGCTGATGCTATTGATGAAGATGGAAAAATTCATTTATCTACAGCTCATTATTTTAATTTTAATACTGAATTTACAGAAAATTATCTTGCAAAAACTATTGAACTCGGAAGAAGCTGGGTACAGCCAAATTTTCAACCAAATATCAATCCTCGAAAGGGACTTTTTGCTTTAGATAATATCTGGGATGGATTAGGCGCAATTGTAAAATTAAATCCAGAAATAAAGTATTTGTTTGGCAAAGTAACAATGTATCCAAATTACAATATTGAATGCAGGGATTTCCTCTTGTATTTCTTGGATTACTATTTTCCTGACAGGGAAGAATTAATGCGGCCCTTCCACCCTCTTTTACACAATGAAAACAAAATCGATTATTCAGATTTTTTACAAAACTTAGATTTCAAAGAGGGAATAAAAGTATTAAATTCTTATTTACGAGAACGAGGAGAATTTATACCACCATTAATTAATATCTATATGGGGCTTTCTCCCAGTATGAAAACATTTGGAACTGCCATAAATTCAGATTTTGGAAATGTGGAAGAAACAGGAATTATGGTAACTATATCAGACATCTATCCTGAGAAAAAAGAACGATATATGGAATTTTAAATCTTAATATTAAAGCTTTTGATAAACTGATTTATATCTTTTACTCCAGATTTTCTCTTAATTTTTTCCTTGATTCTGCTAATTAAAACATCAACGTGCGTTTCATTCATTTTTGAACTTATGAATCCAGAGGGTTTATTATAATAATACTTCATTTTAAGAATTAACACCTCCCGTTTGGTTAAAAGCTTAAATAATATAGCAATTCCATCGTCTACCGATTTTTTTTTATTGAAATCATATAAACCCGATGTATCATCTAGATTATCAGAATAATTAGTGCGAATAAATTCTGTTTTAGCTTCAGGAATTAAGAGAGGTTGGCGTACGGCATTTTTTTTTCTTAGCTCAGAAATACAAAAATTTGATACCATAGTCCTCAACCATGATTTTGTATCAAATAAATCTGGAGAAAGAGGATAAAGCTTACCGATCTTATCATAAAGAAAAATAGAGAAATTTTGATAAACATCTTTTACTTCCTCTAAATCTTGAAATTTCAGTCGAATTAATGAAATAAAATATCGATTGTAACGATTTAGTATTTCTGTAAACAAAACATCCTGCAATCTTTTATTCATTCTAAAATAGGACTTCCTTAGGTTTGCCGATTAAGTGTTCTAAACCTTCAATGTGATTTTCTAATTCATAAATTGAATGCATTGAGAAATCATTTAAAATAATTTTATGAACAGCTTCGATTTCTGTCTCTGAATTTCTAATTAATAGTGTTTGAACAGCATTCTTTTTTAAGAGATGAATCAAACTTGACAATTCTTTTCGGGTATCATGACCTACCATGCCAATAGGATATAAAAAAATAATTATAGATGATTTTACTGCTTTATTTTCATTCTCTAATAAGGCTGTAAGAGCAGACTGGAAAAGTAATTCAGATGGATTTCCGATAACAAGTGCTGGGGAGCCTAATATAGCATTCTCCTTAAATTTTAACTTTAAAAAATGTGTTAAATCGTCGAAATTATAAGCACTTTTATACGAGTGTTTAATAGTATCAATCTGAACAAAATTATCAAAGTTATCTAAAAATGGATCGCCAGTTTTATAAATTAATGTTTGCTTTATTAAAGCTAAATCATCTATTTTTTTGATTCTTTTATTAATCGATAAAGCATGATTTCCTATAAGCAAAAGCTTTTTAATAGTAGATTTCTCCATAGTTTATTTTATTTACAAAACGTGAAACTTAGCTGAAAGTAACAATAAATTCAAAACAATAAGTATTTTAGTAACAATTTTTGCATTTTTGCAACGTTTCTTAACTATGAAATTTCTTGCTTTTCTAATTATTTTATATCCTGTATTCTTTTTCTCACAAAACTATGTCGGAACAAATGCCTTAGCTTTTTTAAATACAAATTACTCTGCTCGAAGCAATGCTTTAGGAGGAAATTTAATTGCAACTCAGGACAATGATTTGTCAATGGCAGCAGAAAATCCAGCATTACTAAATTCAAAATCTGTGAGAATGCTCCAAATAAATCAAAGTATTCTTCCAAATGGAATTTCAATAGGAATGCTAAATTATGCTTTCAACACAAAATATGGAGTTTTTGCACCAACGATAAAATATATTAGTTACGGGGACTTTGAGTCGTACGATGAAACTGGAAATCGATTGGGAACATTTACAGCGAACGATTATTCAATTGGGATGAGCTTTGGCAGAACTGTAAACAAATTAATTAGCATTGGGAGCTCTCTCACTTTTTTAGGATCTAATTTAGAAACATACTCAGCCTATGGTATGACTTTTGGATTTGGAGCGTTTATTAAACATCCAAATGAGTTGTTTTCTGCAGGATTTTCAGTTAAAAATATTGGTTTTACTTTTAAAGATTATACAACAAGTTCTAAAAGTATTTTACCTATCAACGTTCAAGCAGGAATTTCCTATAAATTAAAGTATGCACCATTTCGATTTTCAATTTTAGGACAGCAATTAAATAAATGGAATATTGTTTATGAAGATCCAAATTTAAAGCCAACGTATGATGCATTAACTGGAGATTCAATTCCCGTAAAAACAGCATCTTTCTTAACTAAAATTGCTCATCACCTAAATTTACAAATTGAACTATTAGCAAGTAAAAATATTGAATTTAGATTTGGATTTGATTATCACCGTAGACAACAATTAAAATTACTAGATCGACCGGGAATGGCAGGTTTCTCAACTGGAATTGCTCTAAATTTTAAGAAAATAAAATTGGAATACGGATTTTTATACTACTCCAAGGCAGGCCAAAATCATTCTATTGGATTGAGTACAAATTTAGGAGATTGGAAGAAGAAGAAATAAAATGCTCTTTCTATTAACACAAATCCTTAGAATGAAAGTCTTTTGTTAAAGTAATGTAGTCATCAGAATAACTATTATTTTCATTTCGAATAACAAATTCTCTCTCTCGAATAGCATCTTGTTTTTGACTTGAAAAATTTAAAACTATACGAATATTTTTTTTGGAAGGTTTTGAATGAATACAGATATACTCTTTCAAAAAAAGCCCTTGCTCATTCGCTAATTTAGTTAGTTGATCTAAAGACGAAAACGGCAGAATAATCCAAAAATCACCATTTTCTGTCAAAAGTTGGTTAACAAGTTGAAAAAAATGAATGAAATCGGATAGCATAGAATGCTTAGAGATATTTACTCCATTATCCGGACTTAATATGTTTTCAAAATGATAAGGAGGATTAGAAAAAATTAAATCGTATTTTTTATTGAATTCAAATTGAAGATAATCAGCTGAAATACTCTTTATATTTTTTCTCCATTTCGAATTCTGAAAATTAAGATCACACTCTTTAGCAACATTAGCATCAATTTCTACTGCATCAATTTGTAACTTTTGATTTTTCTGAGCTAGCATTAAGGATAAAACACCAGTACCAGCTCCTAAATCTAAACCTTGGAGTTTTGAATCGCTGGAAATGAAAGAGCCTAAAAGCATGCTATCTGTTCCAACTTTAAGCGGACTCACTTTTTGGATTATCGTAAATTCCTTGAATTTAAAAACTGACAATTAATAAGCTTTTGCGAAAATAACTCGACCAACAGATGGTTTACCAGAAAACATACATAGACCTTCCTCAGCTTCTTGATCTAGCGCTATACATCTAATTGTTGCTTGAGTTTCCTCTTTAATTTTGGCTTCAGTTTCAGCAGTTCCATCCCAATGTGCTAAGAAGAAACCACCTTTTTCAATTTCTATTTTAAACTCAGCATAAGAATCAATCTTTTTGGTGTTTAAACTTCGAAATTCACTTGCACGATGAAATAAATTTAGTTGGATTTCTGAAAGTAATTTTTCGATATAAGAATCTAAACCATCAAAATCAATAATTTCCTTTGCTTTTGTATCGCGTCTTGCAATCTCAATTTTTCCATTTTCTAAATCTCTAGGTCCCATAGCAAGACGAATAGGCACACCTTTCGATTCATACTCTGCAAATTTCCATCCTGGACGTCGTTGATCGTCATCATCAAATTTGAAAGAAATATTTTTGGACTTTAATTTCAATGCCAATTCCTTCATTTTTTCTGAAATAGCACTCAGTTCTTCCTCTGTTCTGTAAATTGGAATAGCAACTACTTGAATTGGCGCTAAAGCAGGAGGTAAAACCAAACCTTCATCATCCGAATGCGTCATAATCAAAGCACCCATTAAGCGCGTTGACACTCCCCAAGATGTTGCCCAAACATACTCTAATTTTCCTTCTTTATCGGCAAATTTTACTTCGAATGCTTTTGCAAAATTTTGACCTAAGAAATGAGATGTGCCCGCTTGCAATGCTTTACCGTCTTGCATCATTGCTTCAATACACAAAGTATCTTCAGCTCCAGCAAAACGTTCACTTTCAGTTTTACGTCCTTTAATTACAGGCATTGACATGTAATTTTGAGCAAAATCTTCGTAGACATCTAACATTTGTTCAGCTTCAGAAATTGCCTCTTTGCTAGTCGCATGTGCAGTATGTCCCTCTTGCCATAAAAATTCCGTTGTTCGTAAAAACAAACGTGTTCTCATTTCCCAACGAACAACATTTGCCCATTGATTTATTAATATTGGTAAATCTCGGTATGACTGAATCCATTTTTTATAGGAATTCCAGATAATCGTTTCAGAAGTTGGTCGAACAATTAGTTCTTCCTCTAATTTAGCAGTTGGATCGACAATTAATCCGCTTCCATCCTCAGCATTTTTTAAACGGTAATGAGTTACAACAGCACATTCTTTTGCAAAACCATCCACATGACTCGCTTCTTTACTCAAGTAAGATTTTGGGATAAATAGTGGGAAATAAGCATTCTGGTGTCCCGTTTCCTTAAATTTAGCATCGAGAATATCTCGCATTTTCTCCCAAATTGCGTAACCATATGGTTTAATAACCATGCAACCACGAACATCAGAGTGCTCTGCTAAATCAGCGCGATTCACCAATTCATTATACCATTTCGAATAATCTTCTGCCCTTGTTATAAATTTCTGTGCCATACATTCTCAAACTGATTGTAAAGGTAGTTATTTGAATTTTATTAATGAAACACTTTGAAAATTCATCAAATTGTTGCGTTTTTTGTATAAATTTGGGAGAATATAATCTAAATATGTCCAAATATACTTTACTTTTTTTACTCTTTCCATTGTCAAGTTTTGGGCAATTTAAAATCAATGAGGCGAGTAATTCAAATGGAAATACTATTTTATTACCGAACGGAGATAGCCCAGATTGGATTGAGATTTACAATGCAAGTTCTTCCTCTGCAAATATTTCAGGGTATGGACTAAGCGATGATCCAAGCAATCTAATGAAATGGGTTTTTCCTACTACTTCAATTGGAGCGCTAAATTTTTTAACAGTATTTGCCACTGGAAATAATGCTATTAATCTAGTTAATCATTATGAAACAGCCGTTTTTGCAGAAAACACCTGGAAATACAAAATACCCACTGCAGAAATTCCTAATTGGAAAAGCAACTCATTTAACAGCAGCTCCTGGTTAACTGGTGCCGCAAGTATCGGATTTGGAGATGGAGATGACGCTACAGTATTAACTGCACCAATAACAACAATTTACTCACTTATTACATTTCAATGCACAAATATAACAGCAATTAGTGAAGCACTTTTAGACATTGATTATGATGATGGGTTTGTTGCTTATATTAATGGAGTTGAAATAGCTCGAGCTGGACTTATGGGCTCACCGCCTTTGTGGAATGAATTTTCAACAGACCATGAAGCAACACTTCCACAAGGAGGGGCAATTTCCTCTTTTGACATTGATATTAATGTGCTTCAATCTGCACTCTTAATAGGTACAAATGTTTTGGCAATAGAATTACATAACGTAAATGCAAACTCGTCCGACCTGACTTGTAAACCTTATTTGAGCTTTGGATTTAATCAAGGAACTATATTCTACAATAATACTGTTCACCCCTATTTCGAAACATCTTTCGGAACGAATTTAGAAGCAAATTTTTCAATTAGCACAGCTGGAGAAACACTCTACTTATCAAATCCTGCAGGAGTCTTAATAGATTCATTAGTAGTTTCAGATTTAGAACCAAATATGTCTTGTGGAAAGTTTCCAAATGGAAGCAATACTATTTCTACATTTCCAATGCCTACACCAAATGCATCAAATAATGATGCTTTAGCATACAATGGATATGAAGTACAACCAACAATTGAAAATGTTGGAGGTGTTTTTCAAGGCCCGATTTCTGTTTCGGTTATAAATAATTCTATTTCAAATGGAATTTTACGATATACAACAAACGGATCAAATCCAACAATTAATTCACCACTTGTAACTGGACCAATTAGCATCAATATAAATACTGTTTTAAAAGTCACCTGTTTTTCATCTGGAAGTGCAAATTTGTTACCGAGTATCATTGCAGGTGAAACTTTTTTATTTTCTGAGGATTTTGAACTTCCAATCTTATTATTGACAATTGATTCAGCAGATTTATACGGTGATAATGGTATTTTTGACAATTGGTGGACAGATTGGAAAAAACCTTGTATTGTAGAATATTTTGATAAAGATGGAATCAAAAAATTTGAATCACGATCATCTGTAAAACCTGACGGTGGAGCCGGTGGCAGTCGTTCAAATCCACAACACAGTGTTACCATTGAGCCAGCAAATACAATCTTTGGAGAAGGAGAACCTATTCATTATCCTATTATCCCAAACAAACCATATATTACTGATTACTACGCTTTGTATATCCGAAATGGAAGTAATTTCTGGAATCAATACCCACAAAGAGACGCAACGTTTAATCGAATGATGAGCAAAACAAATGTAAATTCACAAGCTTACACACCTGCAGTAGTTTTTCTAAATGGCGAATATTTTGGAGTATATGAGATCCGAGAAAAGGCAAATGAGGGCTATTTCGAAAATAACTATGGAAATGACAGAGACAGTGTTGATTTACTATCAGTAAGTTATTTTTATGGCGCAGGAGTTATTCGAACTGTAAAAGGCTCAGACACTTCTTTTTATTCTATGCGCGATTACATTGCAAACACAAATCCTTATCTACCAAATTATTTTTCTGAATGTAATAAACGCTTAGATCTTTACAATTTTACAGATTATATGGCTGGAGAAAATTGGTTTGGCAATGCCGATTGGATATACAATAATATGAAAATGGCCAGAACTAGAACCTTTGACAATAAATGGCGATTTTTTCTTCAGGACTTAGAATGGGGACTTGGTGGCTGGACAAATTATACATCAAATATGTTTGATTGGTTCGAAGGACAAAGTCAGGGAACAGCCTTTTGGGATATTTACAATGGTCTTATTCAAAATCCAGAATTCAAAAACTACTTCATAAATCGGTATGCAGATTTAATGAACACAACATTTCAAGCTGATCATTACCAAGCAATAGTTGATAGCATGCATAACGAGTTATTAGCTGATTATCCAAGATCATTGCTGCTTTGGACAGGAAACAGTAGCATGGACAACTACAACAATATACACAACATTCATTTAGATCAGTTTGCCAATAGAAATAATTTTGTGAGAGATCAAATAGTTAGTGAATATAATTTGGTGAACAAAGTTGATGTAACATTGGATGTTTTTCCAGTTGGAGCAGGATATATAAAAATCTCCACAATCGTACCTGAAAACCTCCCTTGGACAGGCGTATATTTCAATGGGAATCCCGTCAAAATTACAGCAGTTGCCAATCCCGGATACACCTTTCAACATTGGGACGAAAACTTAACACTTTCACTCTTTAATTACACTGATGCCAGCATAACAATTAATATAGAAAACAACGATCTATTTAGAGCCCATTTTTCAGGTTCTCCAAAACAAGAAAAAATTACAATTTCTGAAATAAATTACAATCCAGACCCAACAGTTGATGGAGGAAATTGGATAGAATTACACAACTTTGGAACTGCTCCAATTGATTTAACAGCTTGGTCAATAAAATCAAAAAACTACTGGGATAAGTTTACATTTCAAGATCAAACTATTCTTAATCCTGGAGCATATTTAGTCGTTTGTGAAGACACAAATCTTTTTAGTCAAATGTACCCACAAGTAACTAATTTTGTTGGAGGAACGTGCTTCGTTTGGAGCAACAAATGGGATTCTGTTAAACTGTACAATCCTTTTGAAAACATTCGAGTTTCTGCAGTTTATACGGATGAATCTCCTTATCCAAAATGTGCTGATGGCTGGGGCAGAACCCTAGAAAATAAGCACATCACGATACTTCCTCTAGATTCACTATCGTGGTTTTGCGGTTGTATTGGAGGTTCGCCTGGAGAAGCCTATTCGCCTTGCGAAGAGCCTATCATTATTAGTGAATTTAATTACAATAATAGTAGTCCTAGCAATAATGCAGGAGATTGGATTGAATTGTACAATAATACAACAGCTACAATCAACCTGAATTCATACGTTTTTAAAGATTCAAAAAACAACAATGAATACATTTTTCCATCTATAAGTATTGCTCCTGATTCATTTATCGTCATTTCTAACAACCTTGCATTGTTCTCGCAACAGCATCCTCTAGTATATAATTTTATTGGGCAATTTAATTTTGGTCTTTCCTCAGATGATGGTATTCGAATTTATAACAATACCGGAACCTTAATAAATAGTTTTACTTATGACACTCTTTCTCCTTGGTCGGCTATCCCCTCAGCGCTTAACTTCACAAATGAATACAATTTCTATAATGGTTACTTAGATCAAAACAGTGGTCTTTCTTGGTTTGTGGGTTGCCCTGGAGGATCTCCTGGAACTCAATTTATTTCATGTACTGCTTCTGTAGAACAAGAAATTGATGTTGAAAATGAGCGCTTTGTGAGTTTATTTCCAAATCCTGCATCTTCATCGATTACTTTGACTATTGAAAACGCTTTAACATTTGATGAAACAACTGAATTTATTATCTATAATCTCAATGGAAGTATTTTAGAGAAACGAAGTGTAAACACACAAGAAACGATTACAAATATTGAAATCAATCTTCAAGATTTTAAGCAAGGAATGTATTATATTCAGGTAAAACAAAAAGATAGAAGTGTTACCTTGCCTTTTGTTAAAATTTAGTATTATATTCGATACTTGAAACCTGAATGTATTAGTAGATACTTTTATTTTACTTCAGGCCTTACTAATTTATCTCATGATAGATTTTGTTGGTATAACATAAAAAAACAAAAATGAACAAATTAAAATTTAGCAAAGACGAGGGTTCCAGTTTTTACAAAGAGCTTAATGAAAAAATCGACGAGTATTTTTCTAAAAAGGGTATTCAAAAAACAGGAAACAATATAATGTTTTTCAAAATTATTATGTACTTCAGTTTTGACCTATTATTTTACACCCTTATGATCAAAAGTTCTTCTGTAGTAGAATTTTATGTGTATTATCTTTTAATGGGATTGTCTGTTCTGCTTACTGCTTTTAATATATCTCATGATGCAGCTCATGGTGTAGCAGTAAAGAGTAAATTTTGGAATCGTTTTTTGTTTTCTTTAAGTTTTAATCTGCAAGGAAATAACGCATATGTCTGGGGTAAAAATCATAATGAATCGCATCATTTGTATACAAATGTTGAAGGGAGTGATATTGATGTGTTAAACAATCCTTTATTAAGAATGACTGCTTCTCAACCTCTAAAATGGCATCATCAATTTCAATATTTGTATGCTCCATTGTTAAGTTTATTGTATTCAATCAATTGGTTTTTTATAAGGGAAACTCTAATGTTATTTAATTATACAAGTCGTACAATTAAAATTAAAATTCCACCCTTAGAAGTATTTCAATTAATACTCTTTAAATTAATTTACCTCGGATATATGTTTGTTATTCCCCTGGTATTTTTACCTTTTGGATTTACACATGTTTTACTTGTTTTTATTTTAAATCATTTTATGGTTTCTATAATCTTTACAAGTGTTTTAGGGGTTTCGCATCTTTCTGATTACGTAGAACATCCAGTTCCAGATGAAAACAATAAACTAAATATGAGCTGGCCAAAATTACAAATGGTTACTTCTGTTGACTATAACGCAGAGAGCGTTTTTTTAAATTGGACACTTGGTGGATTTAATGCGCATTCCTTGCATCATCTTTTGCCAAATATAAGTCATGTACATTATCTGAATATTTTACCGATATTTAAAGAAACTGCAAAAAAACATAACATTAACTATATGAACATGCCTTACATTGAAGCATATAAGTCTTATTATCGTTTCCTTTATAAAATGGGGCATCAGCAAAACCCTAAAACATTAGTATATGAAAGCTAAACATCTTTATGTAGAAAAAGATCTGGCATTATTTGTTGAAATCCAAAAGGAAATAAACGATAATCTTATAATAGAAAAAAAAGATGCTGATAAATATTTTATTTTCAAGTCGATTTTTTATGGTCTTTTGACTATAAGTACTTATTGCTTACTTTATATTTTAGAGAATCCTGTTCTTTTCATACTTGATTTTATTGCATTTGGTTTTATTGCTGTTTTGCTTTGTTTTAATTTTGCACATGATTTCTCCCATAATGCTATTTTTAAAAAGCCATTTTGGGACAATATTGGATTTGAGTTTATCTATACCCTTGTTGGCGCACATCCTGAAGCATGGAAAGAAAGACACTTAAATTCTCACCATTATGCACCGAATGTGGAGCATTTTGACACAGACCTTGCAATTACAGGATTGATAAGAGTATTACCTACAAGTAAGTTAAAATGGTACCATAAATTTCAACATATATATGCGCCTTTAGCATATGCAACCTATTCTTTTTATTGGGTTTTTATCAAAGATTTTATCGTTCTTAGTAAATCTAATCACATAGATAACAGAGAAAGATTAAGGTATTATTTTACATTCTTTTTCCTTAAAGGTTTTTACATAACTTATCTCTTTGTTTTACCGTTTTATTTTGGGCATCAGTCAATTGGAACATTAGTAATAGCTGGAATTGCCATGCATATAGTACAATCTCTCTATACTTTATTAACGTTTTTCATCACTCACCATGTTGAAGGATCTAATTATCCAAAAGCGGATGAAAATGGCTTGATTAATACTTCCTGGGTTATGAATCAAATTAAAAGCTCAAATAATTTTTACCCATTCAGTCATATTGGCAACTTTATTTTCGGTGGAGTCAATAATCATATTGCACATCATCTTTTCCCAAATATAAGTCATTATCATTATCCAAAACTTAATGTTATTTTATTCGAAACACTTAAAAAAAATGGAATAGAGCCAAGTGTAACAACTTTTTTCAGCGGTATTTTCTCTCATCTTAGATTGTTAAAACGAATGGGCATGCAAATTCAGGGTTGATAACTTAAAAGTTATCTCCGAAAAAAAACTAGCTCCTAATAGGTTTACAAATGAATAACTTCTCCGTAAGCTTGAGCAGCTGCCTCCATAATCGCTTCTGACATTGTTGGGTGTGGATGAACAGTCTTAATTAATGCTTCACCTGTAATTTCTAATTTACGAACAGCAACTAATTCAGCAACCATTTCTGTAACATTTGCACCAATCATATGTCCACCTAAAAGTTCGCCGTACTTCGCATCGAAAATCAATTTCACAAAACCGTCTTTTGCACCTGCAGCACTTGCTTTTCCTGATGCAGAAAATGGAAACTTTCCAATTTTCACATCATAACCTGCTTCTTTTGCTGCTTTCTCTGTCATTCCAACAGATGCAATTTCCGGAGAACAATATGTACAGCCTGGAATATTTCCATAATTTAATGGCTCAGGATGATGTCCAGCTAATTTCTCCACACAAATAATCCCCTCTGCTGAAGCAACATGCGCCAATGCAGGCCCCGGAACAATATCTCCAATTGCATAATAACCTGGTAAATTTGTTTGGTAATAATCGTTTACAAGAATTCGACCCTTGTCAACTATTATTCCAAGTTCTTCTAAACCAATATTTTCAATATTTGCTTGAATTCCGACAGCGGAAAGGACAACATCACATTCTATTTTCTCCTCGCCTTTTTCAGTTTTTATGGTTACAACGCAATTTTTACCTTTTGTGTCAACCGATTCGACTGAAGCATTCGTCATTATATTAATTCCCGCTTTTTTAAAGGACTTCTCTAATTGCTTTGAAATATCTTCATCTTCTACAGGAACGATATTAGGTAAATACTCAACAACAGTAACTTCAGTTCCAATAGCATTGTAAAAATAAGCGAATTCAACACCAATTGCTCCAGAACCAACAATAAGAAGTTTTTTTGGCTGAGTCTTCAAAGTCATTGCTTGTCGATAACCAATTATTTTTTCTCCATCTTGAAGTAAATTTGGTAATTCTCTTGAGCGAGATCCAGTTGCAATAATCAATCCTTTATCCGCAGTATACTCAATTGTCTTACCGCTCTCATCTGTCACAGCAACTTTTCTTCCTGCTTTAAGCACACCATTTCCTTTGAGAACATCAATTTTATTTTTTTTCATTAAAAATTGAATACCATTGCTCATTCCATCTGCAACATCACGACTTCTTTTAATCATTCCGCTAAAATCTACAGCAGAAGAATTTACTGTTATTCCATAATCGGATGCATGAGAAATATATTCAAAAACATTAGCGGATTTTAATAATGCTTTTGTTGGGATACAGCCCCAATTTAAGCAAATTCCACCTAAAGATTCACGCTCTACAATCGCAGTTTTAAAACCCAACTGAGAAGCCCGAATAGCAGTTACATATCCACCGGGTCCACTACCAACAACAATTATATCGTAATTCATAAAGATCAATTTAGGAGTCAAAATTAATAAAAAAATGGAGAATTTAACTGCTTTTCTTATTCGATTGTATTTTCTATAAAAATACCTCTTATTCTTGCTATTTTTAAAACTAAATTCTATATAATTTACCTATTTTTGCAAAGAAAAATTGGATCATGGAAAGTAATTTGCAAAAAGAAGCAAGCTTAGAACAAGCAATAGATTTAGGCCTCAGAGCGGATGAATTTGAACTTATAAAAGAAGTATTAGGAAGAATGCCTAACTTTACTGAGACTGCTGTTTATTCTGTAATGTGGTCGGAGCATTGTTCTTACAAGAATTCGATTCTTTGGCTCAAAACACTTCCAAAAGATGGTCCACATATGCTTGTTAAAGCTGGAGAAGAAAATGCTGGCTTGGTAGATATAGGTGATGGTTTAGGCTGCGTTTTTAAAATTGAATCACACAACCACCCAAGTGCTTTAGAACCATACCAAGGAGCTGCAACTGGAGTTGGCGGTATCAATCGAGATATTTTTACCATGGGAGCGCGACCAATTGCTCAATTAAATTCTTTGCGTTTTGGAAATATTGAAAATGCCAGAACAAAATGGTTGGTCAAAGGAGTTGTTAAAGGAATTGGAGATTATGGAAATGCATTCGGAATTCCAATCGTTGGTGGCGAGGTCTTTTTTGATGATTCATATAATACAAATCCATTAGTTAATGCTTTTTCAGCGGGAATTATTGACAGTAAAAAAATGATTTCTGCAACTGCAAAAGGTCCCGGAAACCCAGTTTTTATTGTTGGATCTGCTACTGGAAAAGATGGAATCGCAGGTGCAGCATTTGCATCAAAGGACATAACAGAAGATTCCGCAAACGATTTGCCTTCTGTACAAGTTGGTGACCCTTTTATGGAAAAATTACTCCTTGAAGCTACAATGGAATTAGCAGAAACAGATGCTATTGTTGGAATGCAAGATATGGGAGCAGCTGGAATTACTTGTTCAACTTGCGAAATGAGTGCCGCAGGAAACGTTGGAATGGATATTTTTTTAGATAAGGTGCCAACAAGACAAGAAAATATGCTTCCCTATGAGATTTTACTTTCAGAATCTCAAGAACGAATGCTTGTTGTTGTTCAAAAAGGTAAAGAAAAAATCGTAAAAGATATATTTACAAAATGGGATTTACATGCCGAGGAAATTGGCTTTGTTACAGATACAGGTAGAGTTCGCTATTTCACAAATGATAAATTAGTTGGTGATGTTCCTGCCGAATCACTTGTTTTAGGTGGTGGAGCACCACAATACAAAAGAGAATATTCTGAACCTGCATACTATTCAGAGTTCAAGAAATTTAATATTGATAGTATCGAAATGCCAAGTAATTTAAAAGAAGTTGGTTTTGCAATGCTTGGTTTACCAAATATCGCATCTAAAAGATGGATTTACGAACAATATGACTCAATGGTTGGCACACGGAATATGACGACTAATCGCCCTTCAGATGCAGGAGTAGTAAATATAAAAGGGACGAATAAAGCTTTAGCAATGACAGTTGATTGTAATTCGCGCTTTGTAAATGCAGATCCAGAAATAGGAACTATGATTGCCGTGTCAGAAGCAGCTAGAAATATTGTATGTGCTGGCGGAATTCCGAGTGCTATTACCAACTGTTTAAATTTTGGAAATCCTTATAATCCTGAATCCTATTGGCAGTTTGTAGGAGCAATTAAAGGGATGTCTGCTGCTTGTCTAAAATTTAAGACACCAGTAACGGGTGGAAATGTTTCTTTCTATAATCAAACATCTAAGAATGGTGTTGAAATTCCAGTTTTCCCAACTCCAACTATTGGAATGATTGGAATTGTTCCCGATAAAGACAAGGTAATGACCTTAGATTTCAAACAAAAAGGAGATTTAATTTTTTTAATTGGTGAATATAAAAACGATATCTCGTCTTCAGAATACCTCGCAACATACTTGGGTGTAAAAGCATCGCCAGCTCCTTATTTTGATCTTGAAAAAGAATTTCAAATGCAAGAGGCCGTAAAAGGTTTAATCGAAGAAAACATGGTAAATGCTGTTCACGATGTTGCAGATGGAGGATTATATGTAACTTTGATTGAAATGTCTATTCCTAGAGAACTTGGTTTTGATATTGTTAGCGACTCTGAAATTCGTGAAGATGCCTTTTTATTCGGAGAAGGACAAGGAAGAGTAGTTGTAACTGTAAGTGAAGAAAAAGCTGAATCTTTTCTAGAATACATGATAAAAACAATGGTAAACATTACGCTTTTAGGCCATGTTACCAAAGGAAAGCTTCAAATTGACGAGGAACATTTTGGATTTATTAGCGAAGCAAAAAATGTTTATGATAACGCACTCGCACAAAAATTAGAAAATTAATTATGGAAGAAATGGAATACAATACCACTCGCGGAAAACTAATTCTGCCTGAATATGGTCGAAATGTTCAAAATATGATCTCTCACGCAATGGAACTTGAGGATCGCATTGAAAGAAACAGAGCAGCTCAAGCGATAATAGAAGTTATGGGACAACTAAATCCTCATTTAAGAGATGTTGATGACTACAGGCATAAGTTATGGACACACTTATTCGTTATGTCTGATTTTATGCTCGATGTTGATTCTCCTTATGAAATTCCAAAACCTGAAGCTTTAAATGAAAAGCCATCCATTATGGATTACCCTTCAAGTTCTATTAAATATGGACATTACGGGAAATATACACAAGCAATTTTAGAAGCTTCAAGGGAAACAACTGATCCAAAAGAAAAAGAATATTTAAAGACTTCAATGGCAAATTTCATGAAAAAACAGTATCTCTCTCATAACAACGATGCTGTAGAAAACAATGTTATTGCTGAAAATTTAAAAGAATTATCAAAAGGCGACTTAATTTTGGAAAACCCGGATGATTTGGTAAATACAAGTACAATTTTACGTGAAATGGGGCTGAATAAGAAATTTACGAAACCCAATAACAATTTTAAACAGAAAAAGAAATTCAAAAAGCAATAAAATGGCCTCATTTGAGATTTATGGTGGAAAACCACTTAAAGGAGAATTAATTCCTCAAGGTGCTAAAAACGAGGCGTTACAGGTATTGTGTGCTCCTCTATTAACGGAAGAAAAAGTCACAATATCTAATATTCCTGATATTGTCGATGTAAATAAATTAATTGCACTCTTACAAATTATGGGTGTAAAAATTGAGAAAATTGAAAAAGGAACGTATAGCTTTCAAGCAAAAGAAATCGATTTAAACTACCTTGAAACAGAAGATTTTAAAATACGTGCTGCTTCTCTTCGTGGTTCAATAATGATTGTTGGTCCTTTATTAGCTCGCTTTGGAAGAGGTTTTATTCCAAAACCCGGCGGAGATAAAATTGGAAGACGCCGTTTAGATACTCATTTTGAAGGTTTTGCACTTCTTGGAGCGAAATTTAATTACGATGCAGGAGAACATTTTTATTCTGTAGAAGCTAAAAAGTTAAAAGGTGCATATATTCATTTAGATGAAGCTTCAGTTACAGGAACTGCAAATATTTTAATGGCTTCTGTTCTTGCAGAAGGAAAAACAACCTTTTATAACGCTGCTTGTGAACCTTATATTCAACAAATGTGCCGCATGTTGAATTCAATGGGAGCAAATATAACCGGAATTGGTTCGAATTTATTACATATTGAAGGCGTTAAATCTTTAAAAGGTTGTTACCATCGTATACTTCCAGATATGATTGAAATTGGAAGTTTTATCGGACTTGCAGCAATGACAAAATCTGAAATTACAATCAAAGATGTTAGTTATGAGAACCTAGGGATAATTCCAAATGTATTTAAGAGACTCGGAATAAAACTAGAACGACGTGGAGATGATATTTTTGTTCCAGCTCAAGATAGTTATGAAATTGATACTTTTATCGACGGCTCAATTCTAACTATTTATGATGCACCATGGCCGGGGTTCACACCAGATTTACTTTCGATTATATTAGTTATTGCAACGCAAGCAAAAGGATCCGTTTTGATTCATCAAAAAATGTTTGAATCCCGCTTATTTTTTGTAGATAAGTTAATTGATATGGGAGCTCAAATTATTCTCTGTGACCCACATCGGGCGACAGTTATAGGCTTGGGAAGAGAACATGATTTAAAAGCAATCAGTATGACATCTCCAGATATTCGAGCAGGAGTTTCTCTCTTAATTGCTGCTCTATCTGCACCGGGAAAAAGTACTATACATAATATTGAACAAATTGATCGTGGATACCAAGATATCGAATTGAGACTTAATAATATCGGTGCTGACATAAGAAGAATTAACTAATGAAATATAAAATAATTTTAAGTTTTATTTTAGTTGTAGCCTATGCTTGCTTTGCTCTAACCATGAAAAAAAAAGCTGGTGTTAACTCAGTAATAAGTGCCCCAGAAATAGAATTACTTTCCCCTAGTGGTAAAAAAATTAAACTTTCAAATTTGAAAGGAAAAATTGTCTTAATAGATTTTTGGGCTTCGTGGTGTGGACCTTGCAGGCAGGAAAACCCAAAAGTTGTCGAAGCTTATAAAAAGTATAAAAAACAAACTTTTATAAATGCAAAAGGTTTTGAGGTATTTAGTGTTTCACTAGATCGTGATGAAAAAGCATGGAAGGAAGCTATAAAAAATGATTTTCTTTCATGGAAAAATCATGGTATTGATAAAGAAGGTAAAGCTGCCACTCTTTATGGCGTTAGCTCAATCCCCTCAGCTTTTTTAGTTGATGGTACAGGAAAAATTGTTGCCCAAGGAAATGAACTGAGAGGAATCAATTTACACATTGCTATCGATAAGCTCGTAAAGAATTAAAATCAGTTTATAATCTATCAAGCGTATACGCTATTAAATTTTTCATTTCATTTGTTGAATCAGAAGAAAATTTAAGATTTGGTCTATTTGCAATCCCAAAACAAATTGTTGCGCATCTGTGACCAAGTTCTTTCCCTAAAGCAAAAAGAGCTGAACTTTCCATTTCAAAATTTAAAATTTTCAGGTCTTTCTCGATAAATTTAGCAAGCAATAAATGAATATCTTGGGTATGGGTTGGAATCCTTAAAGTTCTGCCTTGTGGACCATAAAACCCAGAACTTGTTACCGTAATTCCAATATGTGTATCTTTTGAACTTAAACGACTAACTAAATCTTCGTTTGCACTTGAAAAATAAGTTTGAATAGACTTTGGAAAATCTAAAAAATTATTAATTTTTTGTGCTAAGTCAAGTTCAAAAGCACTGAAGTTTATTTTATAAAAATGTGCTACATTATCAAAACCACAAGCATGACTAGATAAAATATAAGAATGTACTGGAATATTTTCTTGTAAAATCCCACACGTTCCAATACGAATTATCTCTAAACTAATTTTTTCTTCATTCTCTATTCTATTCTCTAAATCAATATTGACTAGTGCATCCAATTCATTAATAGTAATGTCAATATTATCAGTTCCAATACCAGTTGATATAGCAGAAATTCGTTTTCCTTTATATATTCCAGTGTGACAGACAAATTCTCTATGCTGTGACTTATGTTCAATCTTTTCAAAGAATTCTGAGACCAATTGGACACGATCTTGATCTCCAACAAGAATTATTTTATGAGCTAAGTTATTTGCGGATAATCCAAGATGATAGACTTGTTTTTTGGAATTTAAAACCAATTCAGTTTCAGAGTAATATTTCATACTACTAAAACAAACTTTCAAATACTTTTACAAGAATTTCTGAAACACGCGCTAAAGGGTCTTTACGAATTTTATTTTCTTCAGTTTCTACCAAATAAAACAAACCATCTATTGCTTTTTGGGTAATATAAGCATCTAAATCTGGATCTAATTTTTGACCACCGGATAATGTCATTGCAGAATTATATCTTGTAATTATTGGATTCCAATATGCAGTAAGTTGTACTTTAGTAGTCGCTTCTTTTACCACAGGAGCAAATGCTATAACTAACTGATTTGAAGTTTGGCTTTTTAAAAATTTAGTAGCTGCTCCATCTCCTCCTTTTAAAATTGAGAAGCCATCTGAAACAGACATATTTTTTATTGCATCAACAAAAATCGGTAGTGCCTTTTTTGTAGCTTCTTCTGCAGCACGATTTAATGTTTCCTCGAAGGTTGTAACTTGTTTAGAAAGACCAAAATTCATTGCTTTTTCACGAACTCTAATCGCATCTGGAGGAAAAGGTAAGCGAATAACATCATTCTTAAGAAATCCATCAGTTACTGAACTTAAATTAACTGCATTCTTTATTCCAACATTCAGAGCTTCTTTTAAACCTGAAATAACTTCCTCATTTGTCAAGTCGATTTTGGAGGGAGAATTGTTGGTCGGACTTAAAATAGTTGTTGAAGCATCTTCTATAATGCTACATGAAAACAAACTGATTATAAATAAACAAACAAGTAATTTCATTTTTAACGAATCACATTAATTAATCCTGTTCTTTGTATCTTGTCGTCATTATCTAGGGCTTTATAAGAAGCTTTCCAAACATACGGCCCTGCTTGTATTATTGATCCATTATAATAGCCATCCCATGAAGCTTTTGCATCATTTGTTTCCCATATTACTTCACCCCAACGATTATATATTTGTAAGGAGAAATTTGCAAAATCAATCCCCTCAATATAAAAAATCCAAGATTGATTGTGTTCATCATCATCAGGTGTGAATGAATTTGGAGTGTAAAAAATAATATCAGGAACAATTTCCATTGTCAGTATTGCAGAATCAATGCATCCCTCACTATCTGTTACTTTTAACATTATTTCATAGTTACCAGTAATTCCCTCTGGGTAAGATATAAATGCATTATTACCATTACTTGTAATATTGGAAGCGCCGTCACTAGACCAAACATAACTTGAAATATTACCGAAAGAAACATCATTTGTCTGAATAGTTGTTTCAAACCATGTAGCAGGATTTTTTGAAATTGTGAAACCTGCAATTGGAAGAGAGGTAACTTCAATAACATTTGGAATTTGTGAGGTATAAATACAGCCATAAATAGAGGTTGCCGTTAAATCAACACCGTAAACACCAGCATATGGAAAGATCGCAGACAAAGGATTTAAATCAGTTGTGCTGAATACGAAACCATTAGAAAAAGAATAATCCATAGTTGCAATTTCTGAACCATTTATAGAAGTATTTGAAAATAGAAAATCACCTGGTAAACATTTTTTAGAATCATCAGGCGTTGTAATTGGAGTAATCGGAGTTGGAAAGGTAATAGTTAAACATTCTTGAGGCGGTATTGGCGAACCGCAGAGTTCGGTTAATACTACGCAATATACGTTTCCAGTATTTATCGGATCAACATTAATCGTTGAGCCATTTCCAATAGGAATACCATTTTCTGTCCAAGTGAATGTGTAAGCTGTCGAACCTCCGGATCCAACTACACTTAAATCAATTGATGACTCTGAACAAATCATCGAATCTGGGGTAACAAAAGTAATAGCTAAGGGCTGTGGTTCATTAATTAGTACAGAAATATCATTTATGCACCCATTCGCGTCTGTAACTGTTAATGTATTTGTTCCTGGAACAAGATTATTTGCAGTATTGGATAGTGTAGATGATGTATTCCAACTATAAGTATAAGGAGTTGTACCTTGAGTAACAGAAATAGTAGCAATACCATTATTAGCAGAATTACAAGTTATATCTTGTTGATTTGATATCACAAGATTTAAATAAGGTACCTGTGTTACATTTATAACAAGATTTTGTGAGCAGCCAGAAGCAGCTTGAATAAAACAAGTATAGGTTCCAACAGTTAGACCAGTGATTGTTTGTGTAGTTTCTCCGTCTCCCCATAAATAAGTTGTTGCTGCGCTTTGAGGAGAAGAAATGGCTGTCGCAGTTCCATCAGAACCACCTGGACAAGATACTAAAGTCGAAGTTGAAGAAAAAACTGCTGGGTTATCACCAACAACAGCTGAAGAAGTGGAGGTGCAATTGTTGCCATCAACTTGAGTTAGCGTATATGACCCTCCAAATAAATTAATATTAACTGCTGGATTTGCCAAAGGAATTGCAGGAGATGGAGACCATGTATAAGTAAAGGGTCCAGGAGAGCCCGCCCCGGGATTTGCGGTAACACTTCCAATTCCTTGAGAGCATATATCAGTTTGTGCAACAAGTGAAACAGACGGACTTGCTTGTGTAATCCATGATGTATCTGAAATAGATGTACCACCACCACACGTATTGCGTAAAAAATATCCGGTTGTTCCTTGCAAAACCTGAACAGCAGGTATCGTTAACACACCATTGTTATAAGGATAATTTGCCCCATTAGTACTTGCCCATTCGATTCCAAGAGCTCCAGGCATAAAGCGTGTGCCTTCATTTGTTGCTGTCCATTGTGTATTATTTCTATTATTGACAACAATTGCGGCTGTACCTCCAATATTATGCAAACCATGAACAGCATTTCCGCTATTCCATCCGGCACAAACTGATTTATTTACAATGTGTGTTTCAATAACATTTGTTGTCTCATATATTATAACTTGACTCGAATACAACTGTCCTGTACAACTAAACATCGGAATATTATTCCAAGAAACAGACATTCTTCTAAATGGAGCTACACCATATAATTGATACGATACAGTACCACCTAAACCAGGATGAATATCTTGCCATGGCGCCATAATAGCATTCTGAGGAACAGCACCTGTATTAGGAATTGGTGTTGTGACCCATGTTGCATTAGCATTTGGAGGAAAAGAAATGAAATTATTAGAACCTATATTAAATTGTGTGTATGTATTTCCATAATAACAAAAAGAAAAGCCGATATCTAAAACACCTGATAAAGCATCATCTGTCAAAGTAACTTGGGCTCCAGCTGTCAATGGATCTGGAGCAAAAGGTATAGTGCTTGTATTATATGCGGCACCTCCACCGCCACCCATTGAGCCGCCAACATTTGCACAATCATTAATCGTAAAACCTTGACCAGGACAAATAGTTGCATCTGCTCCTAAACAAAGTGTTACTTGACTATAAATTTCAAATGAATTTAAAGACAAGAATAAAAGTGAAATTGAATGTATCCAATTTTTCATAAGTTGATTTTTATTTTTTGTAACTTTTTATAAACGACATATTTTGATAGAGGTTGCCTAATTATAAAATACAAGTCAAATTTAATGAAAATAAATTTATAAAAAATTAGATGTCCATCATTCTACCCCATAAATTCACTTCTATGATTCAAAAATGTAATTTTTAAACTAATAATTTGAGTCAAATTTAATTAAATCAAAGATTTAAAAAAATAGATCTACTTGAATCTTACTTGTAAATAAAAATAAACTACATTCAAAGTGTAAATTTGACACTAATAAAATATTCAAATTTAGTGAATTGAGAATCAAAAATCTTATCTACATTTGCGACGATTAATTTTAAAAAAAATATATCTATGTCTAAAAATTATCATACAGAAATCGAGCAATTCATGAACAGTGTTCGATCAAAAAATTCACACGAAACTGAATTTCTTCAAGCAGTACAAGAAGTAGCAGAAGCTGTAATTCCATTTATGGAAGAACACCCAAAATACAAATCTTTCAAAATTCTTGATAGAATTGTAGAACCAGAAAGAACTATTTTGTTCAGAGTTCCTTGGTTAGACGACAAAGGTGAGATTCAAGTAAACAGAGGTTATCGAGTAGAATTTAATTCTGCTATCGGTCCATATAAAGGAGGTCTTCGCTTCCACCCTTCTGTGAATCTTTCAATTTTAAAATTCTTAGGTTTTGAACAAACATTTAAGAACTCACTTACAACTTTACCAATGGGCGGAGGAAAAGGTGGTTCTGACTTTGACCCAAAAGGAAAGTCTGATAATGAAGTAATGAAATTTTGTCAATCTTTTATGACAGAATTATGCAGACACATCGGTCCTGACACGGATGTTCCAGCTGGAGATATTGGTGTTGGCGGAAGAGAAATTGGTTACATGTTTGGTCAATATAAAAGAATACGAAATGAGTTTACTGGAGTTTTAACTGGTAAAGGAAGAAACTGGGGAGGATCTTTAATTCGTCCAGAAGCTACAGGATATGGAACAGTTTATTTTGCTAAAGAGATGTTAGCTACAAAAAATGACTCTTTTAAAGGAAAAATTGTCGCTGTTTCTGGTTCAGGAAATGTTGCACAATACGCAACTGAAAAAGCAACGCAATTAGGAGCTAAAGTAGTTACACTTTCAGATTCTGAAGGATACATTTACGATTCTGAAGGAATTACGGCTGATAAATTAGCTTTTGTAATGGAATTAAAAAATGTGAAGCGAGGTAGAATTTCTGAGTATGCTACTAAATATCCATCTGCAAAATTTGTAGCTGGAAAAAGACCTTGGGAAGTAAAAGTTGATATTGCTTTACCATGTGCAACTCAAAATGAATTAAATGAAGCTGAAGCAAAAGCACTTATTGCAAATGGTGTAAAATGTGTAGCTGAAGGAGCAAATATGCCCTCAACACCTGAAGCAATTACAGCATTTCAAGCTGCTAAAGTTCAATTTGCTCCGGGAAAAGCATCCAATGCTGGAGGTGTTGCAACTTCTGGTTTAGAAATGTCACAAAATTCATTGCGTCTATCTTGGACAGCAGAAGAAGTTGATTCAAAACTTCACGGAATAATGGTTTCCATTCACACTGCTTGTGTTCAATATGGAAAAGAAGCAGATGGAACTATCGATTACGTAAAAGGTGCAAATATCGCAGGATTTGTTAAAGTTGCAGATTCTATGATCGATCAAGGTTTGGTTTAAGCACTAGAACTCTTTATATAAATTAATGCCCTTTTCAGGGCATTTTTTTTTATAATTTTTCTTGACTTTTAAAAGTAATTTCTACCTTTGTTTAGAATAATTCTAAATAATGAAAGAAACACAAAATCATTCTCCTGAAGGACAAATAATACATAATTGTAGTATATGCTATTGCTCCAAAAAGAAGAAATGCTGTAAAAAATATAAAACAAAAAATCATGCTTGCAAAAATTGTCCGAAATTTGACTAAAAAAATGGCATGAGGACGATAATACTAGTTTTAACTTTTATTTTTTTCAATTCTTATTTCAATTCATTTTCTCAAAATTTAGAAACCAAGGCAAAAAAAAGTATAGATATTCTATCACTAACTACCTCCTACTCTTATTTAAATTTCGAACTTTTTCATGGGATTTCATTTACGCATCATTTCCCACTATTTTCTGCTTCTTTCGGATTACAGACAGCTGTTAAAACCTTGTATTCTGCTCAAAAGTTTTTTTCAGAAACTAACTGTTCTTTTGTCTACCGTTTAATCGATAAGAAAACATTTCAATTTGGACCATCACTTCAATACAACATGCGCAACCAAAAAGTAAAAGTTTGGCATCTATACAATGAACTTCTTCTTGGCTACAGTTTATTTTATGGCAAAAGAATACAATTATTTCATACTGCAGGAATTGGACCATTTTGGGAAATATTTAAGTCTGATAAAAATGAGAGATATTCTATTAGAAGTACTAATTTCAACTTGAAAATCGGACTGAGTTATGCCTTTTAGATTGATCTATTTTCTTGTTCTACTGCTTCTTTCTTGTTCAAAAAAAGAGGATTTTTCTGAAGTCCAAGTTATTGGTCACGCAGGAATGGGACTTGAAATGCCAAATTCGATTTTTCACGACAATTCAATGGAGGCAATTGAGCTTGCGCTCACTATTCCTGGATCAAATGGAGTTGAAATTGATGTTCAAATGGATTTAAATGGTCGTCTTTGGTTGTTTCACGATGAACTATTGAACAAAGAAACGAACGGAATAAATTGTATTTCAAGTAATACAAGTGAATACCTAAAAACTTTACGCTATAGTAGTTTAAAGCAAGAAAAACTCGCAGAGTTAAGTCAAATTCCTTTTCACAATTTTGAAAATAAAAGTTTTTTTTTAGATCTCAAAACATGGGATAAATGCGCAGAAAGTAGTGTTTCTGCAGAAGATTTCAAAGCTGCCTTATTAGCGATAAATTTACCTAACAAGTGTATTATAATTCTCTCTGATCCAAGTTGGATTCCCTTTTTCATAGATGAATTCAATGTTTATTTTGCTAGTGATGATTTTCAAAATGCAAAGACTATTCTCACACAAGAACCAATGGTAAAAGGACTTATAATACGAAGTACTGCCATAAACAAACTTCAAACAAATGAAATAATAGCTCAAAATAAAGAAATATACTTATTTGAAATTCGCTCTCCAAAAGGTGTGAAAAATGCAATTAAAAAAAGACCGAATGGAATTATTTCAGATGATTTAAGAGCAGCGATTAGTGCTGTTAGTAATTAATTCTAATCTGTAAACTACCTGTTTAGTCTAAGTTTTACAATTTTATCCAAATACATATCAGTGTAATAATAAGCTAAAATCTGCTTGAAATCATACCCCTTAGTTGCCATAATTATTGCTCCTTCTTGACATAATCCTACACCATGCCCATTTCCTTTTCCTTTCAAATAAACCATATCATCTTTGACTTGACAGTTAAAAAAAGTAGATTTTAAATCAAATTCATCACGTAAATCTCTCAAGGGTATTCCATAACGAGGATGAATAAAAAAAGCCATTCTTTTTTCTTGAATAAAATTTGACATCAAAGCCATGGAACTTTCATCATTGACAGGGAAATTATATTTTTCGACTAAAAATTTTGACCATTTTTCCAAGGGAATTTCTTTTTCCCAGTTTGCCTGCTTTGTTTTTCTACAAAATGTATCTTGAAAACTTTTAAAACAAGCCATTTTCTCATTCCATATATAATCTGTTTCACTTGTTTGTCCGCCGCAATTTGCATGAAAAAAAGTTGGATAATAGCTGTCATCTTTATATTTCATGACTAAAGACCTAGTTGATTTAACTGCTGAATCAATTAATGGATTTGTATTTTTTCGAAGTCCATAGACTTGACAATGCGTAGTATTACACATGTTAAATGAATGATTCTCATGTCTCTGCCAATATTTCATGGCATAGGTTCTACTTATTACAGCTTGAACTTTATAATACTCTAAATCCAAATTTATTCCAGATTCAGAAACTACTACACTTCTGATGTAATCTTCGATATCCAGAGAATTAATAATGTTTAAGCGCTTATCTACTATAGAAATTTCAAAATCCCCTTCAAGACTTATTTTTTTTAAGTTTGAACTTGATGACTGGATAAGCAATGTATTTTTATTCTGAAGTTGTATCAATGAAATTTTAGATGGTGAAGAATACAATTTTTGATTCAAAAAAAGTGACATTTGATTGCCTTCAACTATCTTTATATCAAGTATATCTTTAGCCGATATTTCTTTAACTATAGAATCTGAAATTAATAAGTATTCGCCTGAAAAACTGGATAATTCTATTGATTCAAGAGACTTTTCAGTGTATAAACCAACACGTATCGTCTGGCAATTTGCAGCTAAAAAGAAAAACGCAAAACAAAAAGCGGTAAAAAATTTCATTTTGCTATATATAAATTCTTTAGCATGTCCTCAGCAACTCTTGAACTTGCTCCTTCATTTCCTAGTAGTTCAATTAAATCGGTGTAATCTTTATTCATTTGAATAGCTTTTTTTTCACCTTTTTTTATTTTTATTAATTCTCCAGCAATTTTACTAGAAGTACAATCTTTTTGTATAAGTTCTCTGACAATTTCTTTGTTTGCAATTAAGTTTACCAAAGAAATAAATTTAATCTTTATTAATTTTTTAGCTATCCAAAAGGAGATAAAAGAACTCTTGTAGCAAACAACTTGTGGGACTTTAAAAAGAGCTGCTTCAAGCGTAGCAGTTCCAGAAGTAACAATCGCTAATTCTGCATTTTGAAGTAAGTTATAAGTTTGATTTTTGACAAATAAAACCTCTTGAGTTTTAAACTTTTCATAATATGCTAAATCAAGGTTTGGTGCACAGGCTACAATTACAGTATATTCAGGAAATTGAGAACTTGCCGCTATCATAAGTGGTAATTTTCGTTCAATTTCTTGTTTTCTACTTCCAGGTAAAATAGCAAGTATAGGTCTTTTATTTTCTAATTCTAAACTATTGTTATTGAGTATTTTGAATTTATTTACTTCATCTAACAGTGGATGTCCAAGATACGATACATTTAGCGAGTGCTTCATGTAAAAATCTTTTTCAAAAGGTAAAATGCAATACATCCTTTCAACTGTTTTTTTAATTTGATGAATTCTTGATTCTTTCCAGGCCCAAATTTGTGGAGAAATGTAATAATAGACACATATGCCATTGCTCTTTGCCCATTTTGCAATTCTCAAGTTAAATCCAGGATAGTCAACTAAAATTAATAAATCGGGCTTGAAATTCAAAAGATTTTCCTTGCACGAGCGTATGTTTTTAAAAATCGTTCGGATGTTAAGAAGAACCTCTAAAAAACCCATAAAAGCAAGCTCTTTGATGTCTTTATCAATTATTACACCCTCATTTCTAAGTCTATCACCACCCCAAGCTCTAAACTCCAAAGAATTATTTTGTTTTTTTAATTCTGAAACTAAATTTGCTGCATGCAAATCACCAGAAGCTTCACCAGAAATTATGTATATTTTCTTCAATTATACTTAAATTACAAAAACAAATTTACATAAATCATAAACGGGATAAAACACAGCATACCTAAAATAATCCCTCTCGTATATTCATATTTTTCACGGTTTAAGAAAAGATAAAACCAAAGTAAATTGGAAATTAATCCCAAAGAAAGATATTTACTTGTATACTTTGGATCCGACCAAGCTAAGTCCCAATAGGAAGAAAAAGTAGCATATTGGGATTGAGACAAAACAAACAAAATAAGAGGCATGAATACAAAAGGTGAACTGATTCCAATTAGTAATCCCAATGTAATTTTTTGTGTCCACTTAATCTTCATAATTTCCATTTTTTAAAATCGTTCATAAGATTATATGCTGTTAAATCGAATTGCGTAGGAACAATGCTCACAAAACCCTCTTTCATTGCTTGCAAATCTGTATTTTCGCGTTGATCAACATCAGAAAATTCTCCTGTTAACCAATAATAATTTTTTCCAAACTGATCTTCTCTCTTTAAAAAGCTATCTGCCCAAAATGCATGTGCCTGTTGCGTAATCTTTATTCCTTTTATCGCCTCTTTTTTCAAATTAGGCACATTTACGTTGAGACAAACATACTTTGGGAATTCATTTTTAAAAGCTTCTGAAATAATCTTTTCTGAAAAATATTGAGTTGCTTCAAAATCAGCATCGGCACTATAATTAGCTAGCGAAAATCCAATTGATGGAATTCCCTCCATCGCGCCCTCAATAGCTGCAGACATTGTTCCGGAATAAAGCACATTTGTTGAAGTATTTTCACCGTGATTGAATCCAGATAAAATTAAATCAGGTTTACCCTTGAACAATTCATAAATCGCAAGTTTTACACAATCAACTGGTGTTCCAGAACAAGCATAAGCTTCAATTGTTCCAAACAAATTATTTTTTTGTAAACGCAGAGGATGACCAATAGTAATCGCATGACCCATTCCAGACTGTGGTTTATCAGGAGCAACTACCACTACCCTTCCAAATTGTCGCGCGACTTCTACAAGCGAATGAATTCCTTTCGCAGAAACACTGTCGTCATTTGTAACTAAAATTAATTTTTCTGAATTCATGCCTGAGCTTATCAATTTGTAAAAATAATGAAATATGGAAGAAGAATTGTTTACCTTTGAAATGAAATATGAACAATTTTAAACTCATAAGCGAAGAACAAAAACATGCATTTTGCAGTGTTGCAATCTCACCTATCCGATCGGAAAAAACAGATGTATCCGAGATTAGTTCTCAGCTACTATTTGGTGAACCCATTGAAATTCTTGAATTTGGAAATCCCTGGATAAAAATTAGAAGTCTATTGGATGGCTATGAAGGATATATCGACATAAAACAAGCGCTTGCTTTTTCTAATAAAGAATTAAAAACGTGGCTAGATAATTCCACGAATCAAGATCTTAAATTCCAAACTATACAAAGTCCTTGGGGACCAGTGCTACTCTCTCGAGGCAGTTTGGTTGGTCTAAGCGAACAATTTCAGATTGGCAGTTTTCATTTTCAACAACAAAGTACTCCATCTACTCCAAATAATTCAATTTTTCATTATGCGAATGAATACTTAAACACACCGTATCTCTGGGGTGGAAAAAGCATGTTTGGAATTGACTGCTCAGGGTTTACGCAACTTGTTTTTAGACACTTTGGTTTTAATTTACCGCGCAATGCATCGCAGCAGATAAAATGTGGTTCATCTATCGAATTTGAACAAATAGCAAGCGGAGACTTAGCATTTTTTACAAACACAGACGGCAAAGTTATTCATGTGGGAATTATTGGATCAAACAATGAAATTATTCATGCTTCAGGAAGAGTTCGAATAGATATTTTAAAAAAGAATGGGATTTGGAACAATGATCTCAGTATCCAAACACATATTTTATGTGATGTTAAACGAATATTTTAGAGCTCAATACTTTTAAAATTTCATTTTTTTTCTCAATTAAATCAATAGTTTTTTAGATATTTGCACCTTAAAAAGTTTCCGATAAAAACCGAGGAACTACTAAAAATTTTCATTTTTTATTTCACCGAAATAGTTACAAAATTATGCAAGACGAACAAATCTTTAAGCTCATTCAAGAAGAAAATAATAGACAACTAAATGGAATTGAATTAATTGCTTCCGAAAATTTTGTTAGCGAACAAGTTATGCGCGCTATGGGAAGTGTTTTAACCAACAAATATGCTGAGGGTCTTCCCGGAAAAAGATACTATGGCGGCTGCGAAATTGTCGATCAAGTAGAGCAAATAGCAATTGATCGTTTGTGTGAATTATTTGGCGCGACTTGGGCGAATGTTCAACCTCATTCTGGTGCTCAAGCAAACGCCGCTGTTTTTTTAGCGTGCTTAAATCCAGGTGATAAAATCTTAGGATTTGATTTATCTCACGGTGGACATTTAACGCATGGTTCACCCGTAAATTTCTCCGGGAAATTATACAAACCATTTTTTTATGGCGTAAATAAAGAAACTGGGCGCATCGATTACGATATAATTGAGGAAACAGCACTTCGTGAGCGTCCAAAAATGATTATTTGTGGCGCATCGGCATATTCAAGAGATTGGGATTATGCACGAATAAGAAAAGTTGCAGATGAAATTGGCGCGCTTGTTTTGGCTGATATTTCTCATCCTGCAGGATTGATTGCTACAAAACTCTTAAACGACCCCTTAGATCATTGTCATATCATTACGAGTACTACGCACAAAACACTTCGTGGACCTCGTGGTGGAATTATTATGATGCGTCATAATTTTGATAATCCTTATGGTTTATTGTGGAACAATGGTAATCCGAAATCAATGGCTGCCTTACTAGACGCTGCTGTTTTTCCGGGAACACAAGGTGGACCTCTCGAGCACGTTATTGCTTCAAAAGCTGTAGCATTCGGTGAAGCATTAACACCTGGATATAAAACCTACATGCAACAAACGCAAAAGAATGCAAGCGTTATGGCGAGTGAATTTATGAAATTGGGTTATAATATCGTTTCTGGTGGTACTGATAATCACAGCATGTTAATTGACCTTAGATCCAAAGGTATAAGTGGGAAAGATGCTGAAAACTCCTTGGTTTTAGCGGATATCACTGTCAATAAAAACATGGTGCCTTTTGATACAGAGTCGCCATTTGTAACTTCTGGAATTCGCGTTGGAACACCTGCAATTACCTCAAGAGGTGTTAAGGAAGCTGAAATCCCTAAAATTGTTAAACTAATTGATCGTGCATTGATGAACAGAGAGCAAGCCTCAGAAATTAGTGCGCTACGAAAAGAAGTAAAGGAATTAATGGGAAGTCGCCCACTTTTTACATGGGAATAGATGCTCTTTAAAACAAAAGTTGATTGGTTTTACAAGTCAATAATCCTTTTTTTAATTGCAGTTTTTATAGTTGGTGAAGTCTCAATTTATCATAATGAAAATACTTTTGAAGCAGTAATGTTCGGACTTATTTTTCTTTTAATCATTATCTTTTTAATAGCGGCTATCTTCACAACTCATTTTACTTTTGAAAGTGATCACCTACTCTGTAAATATTCTTTTTGGAAGCATAAAATTCCATATGCGACTATCAAAAAAATTGAACGCCAAGAAAGTGTTCTTTATGGAGGTTGGAAAATGTCAACTGCTGCAAAAGGGCTCATAATACACTACAACAGCTACGATGAACTACTTATTTCTCCTGAAAATGAAGAAGAATTTATTTTAATGCTCAATTCAAAGTTAGGACAGAAGAAAGTTTGATTTTTCACTACTTATGAACAATAAATACCTATTTAAAAAGAGAAATCGCTTAAAAAACTCCAAATAATAGTAAGTATTTACTAATTTCACGGCAGAATACTATTGAAGCATGAAAATTTCATACAACTGGCTTAAAAACTATATTTCTACGGATAAAACACCCGAAGAAATTGGTCGTATTTTAACAGATACTGGCCTTGAAGTTGAAAGTACTGAAAAGTTAGAAGCCGTAAAAGGCGGATTAGAAGGAGTAATAATTGGGCAAGTTGTTTCGTTTGATCAACATCCAGATGCAGATAAATTAAAATTAACAGTCGTTGATATTGGCAGTGAGAAATTGCAAATAGTCTGCGGTGCTTCAAATGTCGGAAAAGGACAAAAAGTTGTTGTGGCGACTGTTGGCTGCACACTCTATCCCAATCCAGATCAACCTTTTAAAATTAAAGCGGCAAAAATTAGAGGGGTTGATTCCTTTGGAATGATTTGCGCGGAAGATGAACTTGGTCTTGGAAATTCACACTCCGGAATAATGGTTTTACCAAATGACGTAGCAATCGGCACTAAAGCAGCAAAATATTTTGATCTTGAAGATGATTATATTTTTGAAATTGGACTTACTCCTAATCGAGCAGATGCAATGGGTCATATTGGTGTTGCTCGAGATTTAATGGCTTATTTGAACTTTCATCAGCAGAAAAAACTCAAAATTCAGTGGCCTGAAGTAAAAGAATTAAAACCTGCTACTGAAAGTCATAAAATAGCAATTGAAATTGAAGAAAAAACACTTTGTAGTGCATACTGTGGTATTTCTCTTTCAGATATTAAAATTGCACCTTCACCAGAATGGTTGCAGAAAAAACTGCGCGCTATTGGACTGAATCCGATCAACAATGTAGTTGATGCTACAAACTTTGTAATGAGAGAATTAGGGACACCTATTCATGCTTTCGACACAGCGTTTTTGAATGGAAAAATAAGTGTTAAAAAAGCAGCAAAAGGACAAAATTTTAAAACCTTAGACGGAATCGAACGAAAATTATCTGGCGAAGAGTTAATGATTTCCAATGGAAAAGATAATTTATGTATTGCAGGAGTTTTAGGTGGTGTTTTTTCAAGTGTTAGTGGAGAAACAACAAGTATTTTCCTAGAATCTGCAGTTTTTGATGCTGTTTCAATTCGTAAAACTGCCCGAGCACATTCTTTAAATACCGATGCAAGTTTCAGGTTTGAAAGAGGTGTTGATCCAGAATTAACACTTTATGCTTTGAGAAGAACAGCTGGGATTATTCAAGAAATTGCTGGAGGAGAAATTGCAATGAATGAATTTTCTTGGAATTCTGGAGCTTTTAAATCTAAGGAAATAAGTATTGATTTAAGTAGAATTAACAGTTTAATTGGTTTTGAAATTCCCATAAAAAGTCACTTGGAAATTTTAAAAGATTTAGATTTTACAATTCTAAATGAAAATGGAAACCTACTAGAAATCAGTATTCCAGGGTACCGAATTGATGTAACACGAGAAGCAGATGTTACGGAAGAAATTCTTCGGATTTTTGGCTTTAATCAAATTCCAATTCCAGAAAAATGGAATTTAGCGCTGAGTAATGAAGCACAAAATAAGACAGATAAAATTCAAGGAGTAATTTCTGAAACCTTAGTTTCAAAAGGGTTTAACGAAGTGATGAATAATTCATTAACGAAAAGTGCCTACATTGAAAAATTCGGAGGTGAAAGCTTTAAAAAAGAACACAACGTTACAATGCTGAATCCACTTAGTCAAGATTTAAATGTTATGCGTCAAACTTTGCTGTTTGGAATTCTTGAAAATATGCAACGCAATCAGAATCGGCAAAATCCAAACTTAAAATTCTTTGAATTTGGAAAGACCTACTTTAAATTCCCTGCAGAGTACAACGAGAAACAAGAGTTGATTCTCTGTATTACTGGCGAAAAATACAGTGAACGTTGGAATAGCGACAAAACTCTTGTTTCTTATTTTACCTTAAAAGGTCTTGTGACAGCTTTGTTTGATCGACTTGGGTTGACTCAACATTTACAAGAAAAAGACCTTCAGAACGACCTATTTAGTCAAGGACAAGAACTAGATTTATTTAAAAAATCGATTTGTCAATTGGGTTTTGTTAAAGATGAAATATTAAGTCATTTCGACCTGAAAAACAATGTTTTTTGTGCTGTAATCAATTGGGATTTAGTACTTCAAAATATACAAACTGTCAAAACTCAGTACAAAGAACTTCCTAAGACATTTTCTGTAAGAAGAGATTTTTCCCTTTTATTAAATAAAAATATACAATTCAAAGAATTGGAAAAGATTGCCAAACTTTCTAATAAAAATATACTGAAATCAGTTGGACTTTTTGATGTCTACGAAGGTGATAAAATTGAAGAAGGTAAAAAATCGTATGCTTTATCCTTTACATTTCAAGACGATGAAAAAACCCTAACTGATGAAGAAATTGATAAAGTAATGGGGAAAATCAAAAATGATTTTGAAAAAAACTTGGGTGCAGTTTTAAGAAGCTAAGCTTTTACGAAGTTAATACCCCAAAATTCGCAAGTAATCTGCCGCTGTTTGTTCTTCGCTGAAAACTTCAGTTTGGATTTTTCCTGTTTCATCTCGTTTGATTAAGATGTGCTTTGGCTCTGGAATTAAACAATGTTTTAGACCTCCAAATCCTCCGAGCGTTTCTTGATAAGCTCCAGTATTAAAAAACCCAATAAATAATTGATGATTCTTATTAAACTTTGGTAGGTAAATCGCATTGGAATGCTGTTCGGAATTGTAGTAATCATCACTATCACAAGTCAAGCCTCCAAGTAAAACACGCTCGTAATCCTCGTTCCAACGATTAATTGGCAGCATAATAAAACGCTGGTTTATCGCCCAAGTATCCGGTAAATTCGTCATGAATGAACTATCAATCATGTTCCATTTTTCTCTGTCGTTTTGTTGCTTTTGGTGCAAAATACTAAAGAGTGCGCCTCCACTCTCTCCAACTGTAAATGAACCAAATTCAGTAAAAATATCAGGTTCAGGAATATCGTTATCCGTGCAAACACGTTTTACCTGCGTAAGAATTTCTCGTACCATGTAAGCATAATCGAAATCAAAGGCCAAGGATTTTTTAATTGGGAAACCACCTCCAATGTTTAACGAATCCAATTCTGGACACATTTTCTTGAGATCACTATAAATACGAAGGCATTTTGTAAGTTCATTCCAATAATATGCTGTGTCGTTTATTCCCGTATTAATAAAGAAATGTAGCATTTTAACACGTACTCTAGGATTTTCCTTCAGGATTTTCTGGTAAAAAGGCACAATTTCACGGTAACGAATTCCGAGTCGTGAGGTATAAAATTCAAATTTTGGCTCTTCCTCTGCCGCAATTCGAATCCCAATATTTAATTCCTTTGTCGTAGAGTCTATTAAGCGTTGTAACTCATCTGTATTGTCCACAACAGGAATAATCTTTAGATTGTCTTCTTCAATTAATTGAACAACATTTTTAAGATAAGCCTCGGGTTTGTATCCATTGCAAATGACATATTTCCCCTTTTCTAACTTCCCTGAATTATATAAATTCTTAACAATATCAATATCAAAAGCAGAAGAGGTTTCTATGTGGACATCGTTCTTTAATACTTCATCTAAAACAAAAGAAAAATGACTACTTTTTGTACAATAGGAATAATAGTAATTTCCAGAATAACCTAAGTTATTGATAGCTTCACGAAACCAACCCTTTGCTCGTTGAATATTATTGGAAATTTGTGGTAAATAATTAAATTTTAAAGGAGTTCCGTATTCGTTGATTAAACGCATCAAATCAATTCCATGAAAGAAAAGGCGATCTTCCCGTAAATTAAATTCATTTTGAGGGAAATCAAATGTCTGGTCAATTAGATCGATGTATTTTGTTCTCATTTTTTTTTATCGTGGAGCAAAACCACTTGAAAAATTATCTACTTTTTTTAAACGCTCTAATTTCATTGCATTAAAGCCAAAAATCATTGCAACTATTAAAACGAAATAATATTAAATAAGTTTCGTAAAAAAGTGATTTTTAAGTTTATTTTATTTTTAGGAATTAGATTATTTTACAATTTACTTTTCGATTAATAAGCATTTATTTAACCCGTTATAATTTAATATTGAATTAGTCCGAAATGCACTACTAAAAGATTTCTAAGGTAGTTTTGACAACAATATTTACAATCATGAAAAAATTGACTATAGCAAGTAAATCCAGGACAAACTTTTTAACTTTTTTTTAAAAGTTAGGACAATTTATCCTTCTGATGTTTTTCCTCATCATCCATTCGAAAGAACTTTTATTTATAAAATCTATAAATATCAAATAATATATTACAAAATCAATAATTTTAAAATATGTGGATATCAAATTAGATTCGTCTAATAAATTCAAAAGATTTTATTAGATTTGATAAAACAATTATAAAAAGACAAAATAATTGTTTATTTCAACTGTTAAAAATGATTAAAAAATTAAAATTTGGAACTAGAACACCCGGATGGTTTATTATTGTTTTAGATTTATTCATTTCCTTTGTTGCACTAATATTAGCTTACTTTATTCGCTTTGATCTTAATACAGATATAACTATTTTTAAAACTGAGTGGAACAAAATTTCAGAATCTATTCTTGTCTTTTTTATTCTCAAGTTTTTAGTCTTTTTCGTTTTTAAAATTCACAAAGGGCTTATTAGGCATACTTCAAATCAAGATTTAAAAAGACTTTTTTTAGCACTAGCTGTATTTACTATATCACTGATACTTTTTGGAAAACTTAAATTTCATTATATTGATAGAGCATATATCTTTCCTACATCAATTTTAATCATAGAATTCTTTGTTAGTTTAATCATTTTATTTGGAAGTCGCTATTTAATCAAAATAGCATATAATGAGACAATTAAAATAAAAATAGAGCCTCAAAATATACTTGTTTATGGAGCTGGAGTTTCGGCAATAATAACGAGAAATACTATTGAAAACGACCCAAAAAACAATCAAAAAATCATGGGTTTCATTGATGATAATCCTAAATTAGCTGGAGCTAGAATTGGAGGAATTTATGTGTACTCTTCAACAGAATTTACCATGCTTTGCAATACATTTAATATTAAAACTCTTATAATTGCAATTCAAAATCCAATTCTTTCCAATCAAAAAAAAATAATTGACTTATGTCTAGAGAATAATATTCAAGTTCAAAAAATACCAGATCCTAGAAGTTGGATTAATGGTGAATTTAGCACAAAACAATTCACTAAAATCAAAATTGAAGAACTGTTAGGAAGGAATTCAATTCTTTTAGAAAAAGATAAAGTTGAAAAGGAATTAAACCAAAAAATTATTTTAGTAACAGGTGCTGCAGGCTCAATTGGTTCTGGAATTGCTGAACAAATTGCTTTATTTAATCCCAAATTACTTATTTTACTTGATCAGGCAGAATCACCGCTTTTTGATTTACAATTTACTTTACTGAATGATTTTCCAGAACTGAAATTTGAGCTTGTAATTGGAGATGTATGTAACGAAATACGCATGCTCAATCTTTTTAAAACTTTTAAACCTCAACTTGTATTTCACGCTGCAGCATATAAACATGTTCCAATGATGGAAATGAATCCATGCGAGGCTGTTGCAACAAATATTCTAGGGACAAAAATTATTACAGATCTTTCTGACAGCTTCAAAGTGGAAAAATTTGTGATGATCTCAACAGACAAGGCTGTGAATCCAACAAATGTAATGGGAGCATCAAAGCGTGTTGCTGAAATGTATGTAGAAAATAAAAACAAAGCATCTGAAACAAACTATATCACCACCAGATTCGGAAATGTCCTTGGATCTAATGGGTCTGTAATACCTCTTTTTCAAAAACAAATAGAAAAAGGTGGACCAATTACAATAACAGATGAACGAATATCACGTTATTTCATGACTATATCCGAAGCATGTCAATTGGTTTTGGAGGCAGGAGTAATGGGCAAAGGGGGCGAAATATTTATTTTTGATATGGGAAAGAGTGTAAAGATAATTGATCTTGCAAAAAAGATGATTGCTTTAAGTGGACTTGAACTTGGTCGCGATATTGATATCAAAATTACAGGATTAAGACCAGGTGAAAAATTACATGAAGAATTACTAGCTAATGAAGAAAACACTCTTCCAACGCATCATTCTAAAATTCTGATTGCGAAAAATAGACTTACTACATCGGAACAAATAATTTCTATTGAAGAACTAATCACACTAATTCCTCTTCAAGACAATAAAAAAATTGTTAAAAAAATGAAGGAAATTGTTGAGGAATATATAAGCAATAATTCAATTTATGAAGCTTTAGATTAATTAATTTAAGACTAATCAAATATGAAAATAATTGCAGTTCTATATTTTATTTTAATTGTGATAAATTTTTTCGCTCAATCAACTCCATGTTATCTTCAAAAAAGATTTTGTGACAATCGGAAAATCAAAAATTGTAATGAACTAGTTTCATTTAATGAAGAAACAGACACTTATTTTTCAAAAAAAAATATTAGTATTCTTTATACAGGAAACTGCGTGACGTGTTATAGAAATGGGCAATTAAAATCCCAAATTTCAATTATAAATGGAAAACAAGATAGTATTGGTATTGAATACTATGAATCTGGATGTATCCAATCTAAAATGTACTTTGTATTAGGGAAACTTGATGGAGAAGTTACTTTTTATTATGATAGTACAAATAAAAAAGCGCAACAGGAATTCTTTAATCAAGGAATTAGGAATGGTAAAAGCATCGAATTTGAAAATAATACAACAAATGATACAATAATTTATAAGACATTTAAAAACAACAAATTAGATGGCATAAAAAAAGAATTTTATCCAAATAATAAAATTTTGAGAATTATTGAATATAAAAATGGTGTTCTAGATGGTATCCAAAAAAAATACAATTCAGAGAGTATGATTGAAATGGAGATTTCATTTAAAAATGGAAAAAAAGACGGAGTTTGGCGCTATTACTTCGATTCTGGTTTAGAAGCAAAGCTTGAAAATTGGTCTGACGGATTAAAAAATGGAGAGTTTAAAGTCATAGATGAAAAAGGCATAATCAAAACGCAAGAATACTATAAAAAAAACATCCCCATTGAAAAGCATATTCAAAATTACCCCGATGGAAAGCCAAAACTTGTTACTATATATGACAAGAAAGGAATAATTATTGAGGAATTTTCCTTTGACGAATTTGGAACAAAAAAAGATATAATTAAGCGAGTTGAAAAGATCAAGAAAAATTAAATAAACCCTAATACCATAGCTATACCAATTAAAAACAAGAATACTGATACAAGCAATCGAATGTTTACATTTTGCTTTTTATCAAAGTATCGTTTACCAAGAAAAGTTCCTGAAAAAGCAAAAAAGACACCGAATACAATCATTTTCCATGGAAGATTTTCAAAATTTGACATTTGAAAATAGCTACTAACACGAACTAAATCTATTATCATAGCAATCGAAACAGAAGTTGCAATAAAAACATGTTTTTCAATCTCAGTTTTAGATAAAAAAGCAGATCGAAGGGCCCCTTGATGACCAGAAAGACCGCCAAAGAAACCACTTATAAAGCCACCTAAAGGCAACCATTTTTTATCAAATGATTTTGATTTAAATGAAGGGATAAGCTCAATTAATGCAAAAATAATCATGAGGATCCCTACAATAAAGTTAAATACTTCTACTTTAAATATGTGATTAAAAACTGTATAATTACAAAAAAATACATCTTGATTTAAATAACTTATTATCAAACTACCAATATAAGAACCCACTCCTGCTGTTATTCCAAAACGAAGTAAAATTGAAAAATCGATTGATTTCATTGTAAGCAGGAATTTAAAAATACCTGTTGTAAAATGAACTAGAGCAGTAGCTAAAATGGCGATTTCTATTTCAAAAAAAAGTGCAAAAACAGGCAACAACAGTGTACCTAAACCAAAACCTGAAAAGAAAGTTGCAAAAGAAGCAAGCATGGCTACTAGTGCAAGTATCAAATAAGGCAGCAAGTCTAACATGAAAATAGTATTTTTACAAAAATAAACAAGATGATTGACTTAAGAAGCGATACTGTAACAAAACCAAGTGAAGAAATGCTTGAGGTAATGATAAATGCACCAGTGGGAGATGATGTTTTTAATGAAGACCCTACAATTAATGAGTTACAAAACTATGCCTCTAAATTATTTGGAATGGAAGATTGCTTGTTTTGCAGTTCAGGAACGCAAACAAATCAAATTGCTATTAATGTTCATGTTCAACCTGGAAGTGAAGTTATATGCCATAAAGAAAGCCATATCTATAAATATGAAGGTGGTGGAATCGCCAAAAATTCAGGAGCTTCCGTTCGTTTATTAGATGGAAATAGAGGAAGACTTACACTTGATGAAATTGAAAAATGGATTAATCCTAAAATGGATGTACATTTTCCACTAACACAATTAATTTCCCTTGAGGATACTGCAAATCGCGGTGGAGGCTCAATCTATGATTTTAATGAAATTATTAAAATTAGAGATTTTTGTCTCAAAAATAATTTACCACTGCACTTAGACGGCGCACGCTTGTTTAATTCATTGGTGGAAACTAGAATCGACTATAAAAATTATGCAGTTAACTTTGATTCAATGTCAATTTGTTTATCAAAAGGTTTAGGTGCTCCAGTTGGTTCTCTTTTGCTTGGATCAAAGGAATTTATTGACAAAGCAAGAAGAGTTCGCAAAGTATTTGGAGGAGGAATGCGACAAGCTGGAATTATTGCTGCAGGTGGACTTTTTGCACTTAAGAACAACATAGAAAGACTAAAAGAAGATCATCAAAAGGCTAAAATTATAGAACTAGAACTAAACCATTGTGCTTGGGTTGAATCCGTTGTTCCTGTTGAAACAAATATCGTTGTAGCCATTTTAAAAGATCATAACAAGCGAGATGAATTCATTGAAAAACTGAAAAATAAAAATTGCTTGATTATGGCTTTTGGACCAGGAATGTTACGAATGGTTACTCACTTAGATATTTCTTTTGAAGATATAGAGGTATTTTGCAGCAATTTAAAAAGCTTGAACTAATTTATAAATGTAACCTTTTAGCTCGTTTTCACTATAAGTAGTTGTCTTATTTGGAAATCAAATGTTAAAATTTTTAGTTCTAACTTTTCTAGCTTTTTCATTTCCTAGCTTAGGGCAAAAAGACCCCTGTTTAAGTAGTGATTTGAAATACAAAAAATTACTTTCAAAAGCAATTTCACAAGAAAATTATGAAATTCAAACCAAGAAATTAAGCGCTCTTATTTCTAAGTACCCTAATTATGCTGAGACCTATTTTACATATGCTCGCTTGACAATGCGCGAAAGTGAAATGAAATATAAAAACGAGATATCAGGTCAAAAAAGTATAGAACTTAAAAAAACAGCTCTTATTTATTATAAACTTACTATCAATAAATGTCCAAAGTATCACGCAGAGTGTTATTATACAATTGGCTCATCATTAATTGAGGACGGTGATTATAAAAATGGAACCACTTACTTCAAGAAATTTATAGAATTTAATGAAAATGATTTTCCATCAATTCCTAAAGATTTTACCAAGAAAAAAAAAGAGGTGAGCGATTTCATAAATAGAATTGAATTTGAAGATAAACTTATTAGCGAACCAGTGCCTTTCTCACCTATGAAAATACAAAATGTAAGTTCAAATTTAGACGAGTATTTCCCCATGATTTCACCTGATAATGAATTGTTATTTTTTACACGAAAAGTAGATCGCACAAACTTAGGTGATATAGAAAAAAATATACAAGAAGAATTTACTATTTCAACATTCAACAAAGAGAATAATGAATTCAATTATGGCACCCCACTAAATAAACCTTTTAATGATGGTTACTTTAAAAATTATGGCTCCGCTACCCTATCTCTCGATAACAAGGAAATGATAATTTGTGCTTGTCGGAATGAAAAGGTTTATAACAAAGACTATTTAAATTGTGATTTGTATTCTACAAAATATAAAAGATCAGGAAAAGGAGGCAATGATTTTCAATGGACTACCTTGGAGAATTTAGGACCTAATATTAATACTAGTGATGGCTGGGAAGCGCAACCTTCACTTTCAGCAGACGGAAAAGAACTCTTTTTTACAAGTGCAAGAAAAGACTCAAGAGACAATGATATATTCTATTCGCAAAGACAAAAAGATGGTAGTTGGAGTAAAGCTATACCTTTTGATATAATCAATACAGTTGGTAAGGATAAAAGCCCATTCTTTCACCAAGATGGTAAAACATTGTATTTTGTTTCTTCAAACTCAAATGAAAGAAAAGGACTTGGTGGCTTGGATATTTTCTATATCAGAAAACAGGGAGATAATTGGTCAGAGCCAAAAAATATCGGATTTCCAATAAATTCTGAAAATGATGAATTGGGTCTTTTTATATCAACAGATGGAAAGACCGCCTATTTTTCTAGTACAAATGAAGGAGATTGGAATATTTATGGATTTGATTTATACCAAGAAGCGCGCCCTCAAGAAATTATTTTAGTGAAAGGACAATTACTTGATGAAAATGGAAATGGGATTAAAAATGCCTCTATAACGATTAACTATAATGAATCCGGAAAAAGCAATACTTTTCAAGTGAATGGTGACGATGGTAAATATACTGCAGTAATTGAAGTTTCTAAGAAAGAAGATATTACAATTAGTGTAAATAAAGAGGGTTTTGCATACAATGGACTTGTAATTGAGAAGGAGGTATTGGAAAACAACTCAAATACTATTCTACAAACTGAAAATCTAAAAATGGACACTTTACTTGAAGGAAAATCCTACAATCTCTCTGATATTTTTTTCGAATCTGAATCTTATGAATTAAACAAAAAATCTCTTGCTATTTTACTCGGTTTTTCAAATTATTTGCTTCAAAATACAAAAATATCAATTGCAATAAATGGACATACTGACGATATAGGAGAAGACGATAAAAATCTTTTGCTTTCTCAAAATAGAGCTGATGCAGTTAAAAATTACTTAATAGACAAAGGAATTAATGCAAGCAGATTAAAGAGCATTGGTTATGGCGAAAAGAAACCCAGTTTTCCAAATTCAAATGATCAAAATCGCGCAAAAAATCGTAGGACTGAATTTGAAATTCTTGAGATCAAAAAATAATTCAAAAAAAAAGGAAGCCAAAGCTTCCTTTAAATATTAATAAGTTTAGCTATTAAGCCTTTGTAAAATTCTTTTTCTCACGAATTCGAGCTGACTTACCAGTGCGTTCTCTAAAATAGAAAATACGCGCTCTTCTAACTGCACCACGCTTAATGATTGAAATTGAATCAAGAAACGGCGATGTTATCGGAAAAATACGCTCAACACCAATATTTCCAGACATTTTACGAACTGTAAAAGTTTCAGTTGCACCATTTCCTCTTCGCTGTAAAACAACTCCTTGAAATTGTTGGATACGCTCCTTTACTCCTTCAATAATTTTATATGAAACAGATATTGTATCTCCCGCGCCAAACACAGGTAAATCTTTTACTGCTATTAAGTCTTTTTGAATTTCTCTAATTATATTCATCTTGTATATTTAAAAGCATTCTAACCAATGCGGGTGCAATATTACAAATAATTTCTCAAAGTTTAAAAAGAGATTATAAATATTTAATAAAAAAGGAATAAAAATTAGATAGAATTAAATTTTAAAGATCATATGTATTTGAACCTAGAATTATAAAATAATATACAACAAAATAAGTAAGACAATAATTACTCCATAAATAATAAATAAATCTTTGTTAATTTTTGATGATTCCTTATAATTTGCTATTGGTGTTCCTGTTGGTATTGTTGTTTGTGTTTTTTCACTTTCAACATTCGCAACAACATCAACCTGTTTTGCAACAGAATTAGAACTCAGTATAAGATTTTCCCAATCAAAAAAATAGGTTTTCCCCAAGCGAACCTTATCTCCAGCTACTAATAATTTAAAGCCATCTAACGCTTTATCATTAACAAAAGTGCCATTTATTGATTTAAGGTCAGTAATAAATACGTTACCATATTCATCACAGAATAATTCCAAATGATGGGGATCAATCCCTGCCTCGTCAATAACTAGTTCATTATTCAAAAATGTTCCAATTTTAAGATGGAGTTTTTTCATTTTAAATTATTCTTGATTAAGGTATTTTTTTTTGTAAGCAAAAATTGTTTCTTTCAGCATTGAAAATATCATATCTGAGCTTAAAATTTCTTGTTGAATTACTTTTGTATTTGTTCCAAAACCAATAGAAAATTGAGTATTCTTTAGTCTTGGGAAATTAGTGTGCCTAATTTTCCGATTGTAGATTTTCTTTCGTTCAACGTCGTATGCCCTAATTCGAATACTTACTGTAGGCTGGATATATCCTTTCTGAAAACCAAAAAGAGAAGGAGAAGTAACAGAATATCCACCAAAACACACTTTAACTCGAACATAATAATCTTTGTCATAAAATTTAATTGCATTTCTAAGGCAGTTTCTCGGAAGACCTCTAATACTTCTAGAAAATCCTGAAGACGATATCGCTTCATTTTTTTGATTCATTTTATAGATACAAACTGTCTCTGAACTTAGCACTTCTTCAACAAACTTTTCAAGTGTTATTCTAACTGAATCGTGAAGAAAAGGTGCGAATTGTGGAATTAAATTTCTGTTATTGCCTAAGTTACCTGTGTTAATAACACCTATGCCGCCTACTCCGCTTTGTGAGGATTGAACCCTTGTTGGCTGCAATAAATTTTTAGAAATAGGGAAATAAATTGAATATATTCCTGCACTTTGCTGGGCAAATAAGAATATTGGGGTAAATATGAATAAAAATAAATAAAACTTCATAATTCTACTTTATCAAATTTACAAAAAAATAAAGTAGTTTTTCTTTTTTCATACCAAAAGAGTATTTTGGAGATTTAAGATATAAACAAGTTTATTATCAAATCAGTTAATAAGTTCCTGTTATTTTTACTAATTACATGCTCAACAAAACTTAACTTTATACTTCAAAATAAGTTCATGGGGAAAATAATCGCAATAGCGAATCAAAAAGGTGGCGTTGGGAAAACTACTACTACAATTAATTTAGGTGCTTGTCTTGGCGTATTAGAATACAAAACACTAATTGTTGATTCAGACCCCCAAGCCAACACTACTTCTGGCATGGGTTTTGACCCTAAAACGACCAGAAATATTTATGATTGCTTGGTAAATAACCTTGCAATCAATGAATTAATTATTAAAACAGAGAGTCCAAATTTGCATATTTTACCATCTCACATTGATCTAGTAGGTGCAGAATTAGAAATGATAAATTTACCGAATAGAGAATATTTACTTCGACAAGCTTTATCAACAATAAAAGATGACTACGATTTTATACTAATCGATTGCTCCCCCTCTCTTGGTTTAATTACAGTAAATGCTCTAGTAGCTGCAGACTCAATTATGATTCCTGTTCAGTGTGAATATTTTGCATTAGAAGGCTTAAGTAAATTGCTTAACACCATAAAAATTGTTCAAGGCCGTTTAAATCCTGATTTGGAAATTGAGGGGATGCTATTAACAATGTATGATACACGCTTACGCCTTGCAAATCAAGTTGTAGAAGAGGTGAAAACACATTTTCAAGAACTTGTCTTTGATACTGTAATTCATAGAAATACAACTCTAAGTGAGGCATCAAGTCATGGCACTTCAGTGATTATGCACGATGCAGCATCTAAGGGAGCAATAAATTACCTTAATTTCGCAAGAGAAATTTTGCAAAAAAACAATTTGACAAAAATTGGTAACGACGATAAAATTATTGACATAAACAATGAGCTCTAAACCAACAAAACAACCTGCTCTTGGAAGAGGACTAGGCGCTTTATTAGAAAACTCTAATACTGATATCACCTCAATATCAAATGTAACAACTAGCTCAGTAGCAATGGTGTCTATTAAATTTATTGAGGCCAATCCTTTTAATCCAAGAACACATTTTGAGAAAGAAGCATTAAACGAATTGTGCAAATCAATTGAAACATACGGAATAATTCAGCCACTAACAGTTCGTAAACTTGGAAGAGATAAATACCAATTAATTTCTGGAGAACGCCGTTTTCGAGCTTCTCAACTTACGGGTATCGATGAAGTCCCCTGTTATATTCGAATAGCAAATGATCAAGAGATGTTAGAAATGGCATTAGTAGAAAATATTCAAAGGGAAAACTTAAATGCTATTGAAATTGCTGTTTCTTACGAAAGACTTCTAGAAGAATGTAATTTTACACAAGAACAACTAAGTGAAAAAATTGCAAAGTCTCGCTCAAATATTGCAAATCACATTCGCTTACTCAAACTTCCTATTGAAATACAATCTGCGGTTAGAGACAATTTAGTTTCTATGGGGCATGCCAGGGCGCTAGTTTCTGTAGTAGATTTAGAGGAACAAATGACTGCCTTTCACCAAATTATTACTGAAAAATTATCAGTAAGAGATGTTGAGAACTTACTAAAGTTCCCCAATAAAAAGAAAGGAGCAACAAAAACTAATTTTATAAACACCGCTGATACAACTCATGAGTCTTTTCTTGCAGATCGCTTAGGTTCTAAAATTACCATACAAAAATCAGAGTTTGGTAAGGGTAAAATAATTATTCAATTTAATTCAGAAGCAGATTTACAAAGATTAATAGCATTATTTAAAGATTAATGAGATTACTTCTTGTTTTTTTCTTGTTTTTTTCACTGCCTTTTGTCTTTAGCCAAACGATAAAAGAAAAAGATTCCATTGTCCATCCTTATAAAAAAGCAATGCTCTATTCTGCAATTGTTCCCGGTGGAGGTCAAATTTATACCTCTTTTAAAAGCGAAAAGAAATTTAAAAATGCTTTTTGGAAAGTTCCTCTTATTTACACAGGCTTGGGAATTATCGGGTATCGTTTAGCTGTAAATCAAATTACTGCAACAAGTTTAAAAACAGAATATTCCAACAGACAAAACGGAGGTGCACTTAACCAAGAATGGATTCAATACGATGATTATTCTGTATTAGCACTTTATAATTCCTATCTAAATAATCGAGATTTAAGTATTCTTGGACTTGCAGCTGTTTATTTTATCCAAATAATAGACGCAGGAGTTGAAGCACATTTTTTGAAATTTGATGTTAGTCCTGATCTTACTTTAAAATTTGATGCTACATTAATGTCGTCCAATTCTCCTGGAATTCGTTTAAACCTTACTTTTCATTGATTTAAAATCGTATTTTTGTTACAATGAATATCGCACTAATTGGTTATGGGAAAATGGGGAAAGCAATAGAAGAAATTGCTATTTCTAGAGGCCACAGTGTTGTTGTAAAGTTTAATAGTCAAAATCCATTGGAAAGCAGCCAATTAAGAACTACGGATGTTGCAATAGAATTTTCACAACCTGATTTAGCTCTTAAACATATCAAATTATGCGCTGATGGGCAAATTCCAATTGTTGTTGGAACGACAGCTTGGGAAGAACACTTGGCAGAAATTATAAATCATATTGATAAGCGTGAGGCAAGTTTAATTTATTCAAGTAATTTTTCGATTGGAGTAAATTTATTTTTTGAAATGAACAAGTACTTAGCGAGATTAATGAATGATAAAACAGACTATGTAGCTTCTATAACAGAAATACATCACGCACAAAAAATTGATGCTCCAAGCGGAACTGCAGTAACCTTGGCAAAAGATTTGATTTCTAATCATCCTACTTATTTATCTTGGAAATTAACAGGGCAATCTCAAAATATGGAGAAAAGCGATTTGCCAATAAGCGCTATCCGAGAGGAAAACGTTCCAGGTACGCACATAATTTCCTATACTTCTGAAATTGACACATTAACGATTGAACACAAAGCACACAATCGCAAAGGTTTTGCACTAGGTGCAATAATAGCGGCAGAATTTATTCATAAAAAAAAAGGGGTTTATACCATGTCTGACATTTTAAAATTTTAAATCATGAGTTTTATTTATTTTTATTTATTGATTCTTTTGCATCCTTACATTGCACTATGGCCAAAAAGTTTCACAAAAGCTGGACGAAAAAGTTGGGAAGCCTTAATACCTGGTTATAATTATTATGTAGCTTTTAAAATCACGATTGATAAACCTTTTTGGTCCTTGTTGTTACTATTCCCAGGAGTTCATTTAGTCATGCTTGCTTCGATTAATGTAAGTTATATAAGAAGATTTGGCTTCTTTTCCTTTACTGATACGCTGCAAGGAATTTTCTTCCCCTACCTTCTTTTTGCTAAAATCGCTAATTCTGAACTTCCATTTCTAAATGAAACTAATTGGACTAATTCCCGGGAAATTGAAATGCGTAAATGGGGCGATCACATCGTATTATTTCTTTCTGTTCCTGTTCTAGGGCATCTTATTGCACTTGCTTTTGGAATGTTTTCAAGAGAAAAGCCTGGGGTAAAATCTAGAATAAAGGAATGGGGCGATTCAATTTTGTTTGCACTTGTTGCTGCAAGTATTATTAGAACTTATGTCTTTGAACCTTTCCAAATTCCAACAGGATCTATGGAAAAAACACTTTTAGTAGGAGATTTTCTCTTTGTAAATAAATTAGCTTACGGCTCAAAAGTACCTGTAACTCCCCTCTCCTACCCCTTGGTCCACAACACAATTCCTTGGATTAATATAAAATCCTACACTACATTAGAAAAAGGATCATATACTCGCTTACCAGGTTTTGGAAAAGTAAATCGAAATGACGTTGTAGTATTTAATTATCCTTCAGGAGATACTGCGGTTTTTGACCCAAGAATGCCAGATGGTTTGATGGGGCATGATTATCATGGAATAATCAACAATGAAGCTTTTTATCAATTCAGAAACTCTCCCGAAATAGGATATAAATTCCAAAATTTAAGTGCTGAGCTTAAGGAAAGGGGAGAAACTGAACAGCGTGCTGATAGTATCGCAAATAGTGAGTTACTAAAGTATTATATTGAATCGCATTCAAAATGGAAGCAACTAGCACGCCAAAAATTAGCGCGTGGAGAATTTCCTGGGGACCCCGATATGACTGGTACACTTCCTGAAAAACACGGTGGTTTGGTTTTTAGACCGGTAGACAAAAGAGAAAATTATATTAAACGCTGTGTTGGAATTCCAGGAGATAAAATGAAAGTGGAAGCTTCTGTTCTTTATGTTAATGGAAAAAAAGCTTTTGTCTCTGAAAATCAATGTTTGCAGTATAAAGTTCCGAAAAAAAGTGTTCTTTTTCCTACTGCAACAGAAATGTATGAAAGGTATAAATTAGAAAATGACCCTAATGGATCTAGAACAGATTTTAACGAAGAAAATTCTGATTTTTATTTATTAACACTTACAAAATCTGAAAGAAAAATAATTGAAAAAGACTTTAAAATTAAAATGGAAATATATAGGACACCTCGCTATAGTGTAAGTCCCGAATATATCCCAAATGCCATGGAATTAATCGAAAATGCAAGTGTTTTTCCAAAAGATTTCAATATAAATAATACAACTACAGATTTTCAGGAGTTTCAAGTTCCAGTAAAAGGTCAAACAATTAAAATATCAAAAGATAATATTGCTTGGTATAGAAGAATAATAACAGCGTATGAAGGGCATCAGCTTCTAGAAAAGAAAAACGGAGATATATTTATCGATGGTAAAAAAAGAACTACTTATACATTTTCTATGAATTACTATTGGTTAATGGGAGACAATCGCTATAATTCAGCAGATTCTCGAATTTGGGGCTTTGTCCCTGAAGATCATGTTGTAGGTCGCGCATCACTTGTATGGTTCTCTAAAAGTTCTTATTTGGGTATTCGTGTAGATCGAATTTTCAAATTTATTCATTAATGACGATTCTTCCGATTGCTTATTTTCCTTCGGTTCATTATTTGAAGGAATATTTTTCGGAAGCTACTACACATCTAGAAATTCACGAGAATTTTGTTAAGCAAAGCATTCGAAATCGCTGTGAAATTCTTTCAGGAAATGGAGTTTTACGCTTGAGTATCCCATTAAAACACTCCAACGGTATAAAAATAAAGACAAAAGATATTCGAATTGATTTTGGGAAATCGTGGCAAACAAATCATTGGAAAGCCATAAAAAGTGCTTATGCCTCTGCTCCCTATTTTGAAGATTATGAGCAACAAATAAATCAAATTTTACTTGCTAAAGATGAATTTCTATTGGATAAAAATCAACGTATTTTTGAATTCTTATTTTCTGTTCTTGAAATAAATAAAACAATTAGTTATACGAAAATATATACTGAACAAACTGAAAGAGATTTTAGAACTCTTGATTTTATGAAGAATTCATTTGAAATCAAAGAATACCAGCAAGTTTTTTCATACAGAAAGGGATTTTATTCGAATTTATCCATGATTGACTTACTCATGAATGAGGGGCCCTTTATAAGAAATTGGATTTTATCGAACAGGAACTAATCCGTGTGTAGTGTTTGAATGAAATAGTTTATTCCACTTTATACGAACGATTGCTGGCGACATTAAATCAGAATTTGAGATTAATAAATCTCCAGAAGGATGAAAAGTAATTGCTCTAGGATTTGAAACTAATTTTTCGTCTAAAATTTTGATGTCAATCACCTCTCCAAATTGATTAAAAACGATAATACTTCTGTTTTCTAATGAAAGAATATAAATTTCATTTGTTTTTGGATGAACAGACATTGCAATAGGATTAAAAATAAACTGAGAAACAGTATCATTCAATTCCGTAGATTTATTTTTTGGGATAGTGATATTATTTTCTAGTGCAAATAATTCGATGTCACTAATCAAAATATCAAAAAGCACCTTTTCATTTAATTTACGTTTAGAAGTATTATATGTATAGATTGAATTACTTACAGGATTATCAACATCAATGTTATTTTGAGTTAAAATAAACATTCGCCTAGTCGATTCATGAATGCAGGTAGCAGAAGATTTCCAAGCACCTAAGACATCACTTTCACTAACAAGTGAAGTTGAATCATAAGGAGGTAATAGAAAGTGAACCCTCGATTCATCATCAATTAAAATAATTGTAGAATCAATTCTTGAAAAATCATTGATTTTATTTGGTAAATCAATGTTTAATGGACTAGAAACATGATTCGAATATAAATCCAATAAAACCAGCGATTTTTTATCCTCCTGAAGACAAATTAAAACAGTAGAATCGAGAAAAGTAATATCAGAAAAAGATTGTATTCCCATTGGAAGCAAGGAGATACGATTTGGCCGAGTAAAATTTAAAAACCCATCTTCTTTTAAAAAAGTTGTTGCCTTTTCATAATAGTAATTTTCTACACCAACCTTTTGAAGTGATTTTGCAGCTATAAATGATAGCGTAGCGAGTACAAATGAAAAGAAATATTGTTTTTTCAAATCTAAAAACTTAGAGTAAAATTACATTAATTATTTAATTAAATACAAATTTTAAATAAAGTTGTATTTTTCACTTACAAAAAAATTTTAAGCCCGATAAAAATAGAGTGAAGATAAAGATTGTAATTATTAACTTTGCACATGAAAATTAAGGCAGTTAACGCAGATCAAGGACTTCCCATTATGGAGCATTTTTTCACAATACAAGGTGAAGGAACCTATTCAGGAAGAGCAGCTTATTTCGTTAGATTGGCAGGTTGTGATATTGGTTGTGTTTGGTGCGATGTAAAAGAAAGTTGGGATAGTGAATTGCATCCAATTCTTGGTATTGATTATTTAGTTTCTGAAATAGAAAAAACAACTGTCGATTTTGTTGTTATAACAGGTGGAGAACCAGCGCTCTATGATTTAACTTTTTTAATTAAAAAATTAAAAATACTCAAAATAGATGTTGCAATTGAAACTTCAGGTTGTTATGAATTAAAAGGCATTGTAGATTGGTATTGTTTTTCTCCAAAGAAATTTAAAGCACCTTGCAAAGAAGCTTATCAACTTGCTAATGAGCTTAAAATTGTTATAAATCATGCTTCAGATATAGCTTGGGCCGAAAAACATGCAGAAAAAGTTAAGCCTAGTTGCAAACTTTATTTACAACCAGAATGGTCTAAAAGTGATAGCTTATTGCCCCTAATTATTGAGTTTGTAAAAAGCAATAATAAGTGGCGAATTTCGTTACAGACTCATAAATTCATGCACATTCCCTAATTGCAATGATAAAATCCCTAGTTTTATTTTTAATGTTTTTTTTATACGAAAACTTCTCATTTTCGCAATTTCCATATTCAAGTAAAAGCAAAAAAGCAATAAAACTATTTGAAAAAGCGCGGTCGGCGCCAATGGAAAACATCAATCCAGAATCAAATATTCCTGAATTCAAATTAGGGATTGAATTTGCTAATAAAGCTATTGAAAAAGACCCGAATTTTTGGGAGGCTCATGTTTTAGCTGCTGAATTAAATGAAAAAAATAGAGACCTTGAAAAAGCAATTTTCCATTACAAAAAAGCATTAATTATTCATCCAACTCACAGTATTAGTAGTAAAACAAATTTTTTCTTAGCAACTTGTGAGTTAAAAATCGGACTTTACACAGATGCTTTAAAAAATATTGAGCTATTTATTCGCAATCCAAATGCAGTTGAAGAATGGATGTCTAAGGCGCGAGAAATGGAGGCAAATGCACGCTTTGCAATTATTGCATTAAAAAATCCAATACCTTTCGATCCGATTAATCTGGGAGAAGGAATAAATTCAATTTATCCGGAATACTATCCGAGTATAACAGTTGACGGAAAAACAATGCTTTTCACAAGACGTTTGCCTATAAATAACGCCTCTCAATTTCAGGAGGATTTTTTTGTCTCTGAAAGTAATGAAGATGAAAATTGGAAAAAAGCGATTCCAATGCCTTCAAATGTTAACACAATAAACAATGAAGGTGCTCCAACAATTTCTTCTGATGGTAAAAGTTTAATTTTTGTTGCTTGTTCTGATGAAACAGGAGATTATGGATTCGATAGATTCGGTTATGGGAGCTGTGATTTATTTTATTCAAAGAAATTAGGAAATAAATGGTTAAATCCAATTAATCTTCCTGGAAATGTAAACTCATATAATTGGGAAACACAACCTTCAATTTCTGCAGACGGAAACACCCTTTATTTTATAAGAGGTGTTCGAAATAAAAATGGAAAAAAAGAATCAGATATTTATTTTTCTAAACTTCAAAATGATGGAAAGTGGAGTGCTGCTGAACGACTTCCAAACACAATAAATACTCCTTATGCTGAGGAATCTGTTCACATTCATCCGGATGGAAAAACACTTTACTTTGCATCAAGAGGACACGTAGGTATGGGTGGATCTGACTTATTCGTAAGTCGCATGGATAAAAAAGGTAATTGGTCAAAAGCAGTTAATCTCGGATACCCAATCAATACATTATTTGATGAAAATTCATTAATGGTATCAGCAAAAGGTGATATTGCGTTTTTAGCTTCCAATAGGCCCGGAGGTTATGGTGATTTAGATATTTATTATTTTAATCTACCAGATGAAATAAAACCAACAAAAACTTTTTATTTTGATGGATTAGTTTTTGATTTAAAAACCAGAAAAGCACTAGCAGGGCATTTTCAACTTATTGACATAGAAAGTGGGCAAGTAGTAATTATTTCCGATGCAGATAAAATAGATGGTTCTTTTATGGTTGCACTTCCTATAAATCGGGATTATGCAATTAGTGTTTCTTACCCGGGTTATTTCCCCTACTCCTTAAACTTTAATTTAAGTATCGCAGATGGACAGGAAAATTATCATTTAGATATTCCGCTAAATCCCGAAACAAGTGAGGTGGAAAATGTCCTTTCAAATGTTTTTTTTGATGTAAATCAATCCAAAATTCGTGAAACGTCAAAAATTGAATTACTCGAATTTGTTGCATATTTAAAAGAAAATCCACAACATAAAATAGAATTGGGTGGGCATACAGATTCAAGAGGAAACAGGACTGACAATTTAATTTTATCGAGTGAAAGAGCTAAATCAGTATTCGACTTTCTAATTTCTAATGGAATTAATGCAAATCGACTTTCATATAAAGGATATGGCTCAACACAGACTATTATTTCAGATGTAGAAATTGAAAAAATGAATTCAGAACAAGAAAAAGAAAAAGCACATCAAAAAAATCGTCGAACAGTTTATAAAATAATCTTATGATATCTATTTTTCGCTTAATTCGACTATCAAATCTTTTATTTATTTTTTTCTCAATGATGGGGATTGCCTATTTTATTTTAAAAAATAATTCATTTCAAAAAGTTGATTTTTCAATTTTTGATTATTCACTTCTTATTTTATCAACAGTTATAATAGCTGCAGCTGGAAATATGATAAATGACTATTTTGACATTAAAGCCGATAGAATTAATAAACCAGAGCGAGTAATTGTATCAAAACATTTAAAAAAAAGATGGGTAATTTTAATTCATTGGATTTTAAATAGTATTGCAGTACTTATCTCAATTTACTTATCTTTTAAATACAATAGCTTTCTATTTGTATTTATTCATCTTGGTTCTATAAATTTACTCTGGTTTTATAGCGTTTATTTAAAGCGAAAAGTTATTATTGGAAATTTTATCGTTGCGATACTTGCATCATGTATTCCACTTATAGCAGTTTGGTACTTTAGAATTGCGAATGAAAGCACGTATATTTTTTCTTCATATGATTCGGAAAGCTGGTCTACAAATCTCGATTATTCTTTTATTTATTTTATATCTTTTTGTGGGTTTCTCCAAATTTTTGCGCTAGAAATTACAAAAGATATTGACGACATGATTGGTGATAAAGTAATGAATGTCATTACTATCCCTATGAAATATGGTGTTCAAAAAGCAGCTTGGATTGCAATGATTCTTTTACAAATCCCCTTAATAATTGGCATACTCTTTTACATGACAGCGATAATAGAAGTTACTAACCTATCTCTTTTATTTTTGATAGGAGCAGGATTAATTAACTTATTTATTTTTATTTATTACGGTTTTATAAAACCCTTAAATTTCAAGACAATTAACATGCTAATCAAAATTAGCATGTTTCTTCCACTCTTGTCTTTTTTATTCAACTACAAATGAAAATAGTATTAGGTTCTGAATCTCCGAGAAGAAGAGAATTGCTAAGTTCTATGGGATTTATATTTAGGACCCTAAAACCTGAAATTGATGAATCTTTTGATAGTTCTTTAAAATTAGAAACTATTGCAGAATTTCTTTCTTATAAAAAATCAGATGCACTCATTCACAAGATAGATGCTGATGAAATTCTCATCTGTTCTGATACAATAGTGCTATTAGAAAATGAAATTATTGGAAAGCCAAAAGACAAAAAAGAGGCTAAAAAAATTCTGCTTAAACTTTCTGGGAAAACTCATTTTGTAATTACAGGTGTAACAATTCGTAATAAAGAAAAATACATCACTTTTCAAGATAAAACTGAAGTAACTTTCAATAAATTAAGTGATTCGGAAATTGATTCTTATCTTAAAACAAATGATGCAATGGACAAAGCTGGTGCATATGGAATTCAAGATTGGATAGGTATGATTGGTGTCCAAAAAATAAATGGTTCGTACACGAATGTTATGGGATTACCAACTAGCAAATTACACCTTGCCATCAATGATTTCTTACAATAAAATACAAGTATTTCTGAGGACTTTGTGTGGTAATTATTTAATAGCTTAATTGATGATAACTCGTTGGGTTGTAATTCCAATACTTGAAGTAATAGTAAGGAAGTAAACACCTTTTTTCAAGTTTACATCATTGAATTCAAAGATTGAACCAGCTATTTTTCCAGAAAGCACTATCTTCCCGTTAATATCTGTAAAGATTAAATCTCCCTCGTTTAATGAAGTATTAAAACGAACAACAAATGTTCCGTTACTTGGATTTGGATAAATAGAAGCATTAAAATTTGAAATATCCGCCAAACTTAAAGTACCATCAACACCATCACAGTTTTCGTCAATACCATTACCTAATATTTCTGTTGCATTTGGATAGACCTGATTATTATTATCGTTACAGTCAGTATTATTTGATACGAAACCTAAAATAGGAATACACGAAAACTGAACTACGTCTGGATTTCCAAATCCATCAGCATCTATATCTTGAAAGTTAGGGGCTGGTAAATCGCAAGGGACTGGTGTAACAGACTCCCAGCTTGATCCTACTCTTATTTCATCTATTTCTACATTTCTTATTCCTGATCCATGACGCAAATAAACTGAAGCAAAAGAATTGAAAATAGAAGTCCCCAAAGAACTTTCTATAGTAGGAATAGGTTCAGCACTTCCTGGAACTGGATTCACAAAAAGTGATGCTTGTATTGGAGAAGTTGTATTATTAAGTTTAATAACGACTAACAAAGTCGTCCCCGCTGGAAATTCTGTTAACAGATAATTTGGCGTAGGAGAAGGTGTTCCTCCTGTATAATTAAGGATTCCTAATTGAAAAGTATTTAGAGAAAGACCTTTTTTAACATAAACTCGTCCAGCAAAAGCAGCTAAAGAAGTTCCTGCTGCGCCACCAAATCCAATAAAATGAACACCCGTAGTCGATAGCGTATCTGCATTTGTGACATTCATTAAGAACGATAAATATCCTACTCCAGAAATTCCGGAAATTGCTTTATTAACGTCTTCAGTATTTCCGGCTATAAATATTGCTCTATTTCCAATTGAATTTTGCAAGCCGCTATACGACAAACTATTTCCTGAATTAGAAGGTGTTGTTAGAACTTGAAATTGACCTGGCACTGCACCACTGTGGGTTGTCCAGCCATTTGCATTTAATGCGCCATCAAAGTTGAATGATTCAAAGGTTTGAGCAAATAAAAAAGTACAAGCAAGAATTGCGAGAGAACTAATGTAGATTTTTAGCATATTAATTTTTTTTAAAATTAAGAAATCTGATTAAAGTGAGAACTATAGTAAATAAAAAAGGCGAATTTAATCGCCCTTTTCTATCTAAATAGTATTCTTTTTTATGAATTTGATTCTTCAGTCTCTCTTTCTGGTCGTGGCAACAAAACCTTTCGAGATAATTTCCATTTCTTAGTTTTTGGATCTTTTCCAATAACTTTAAAATCAAGCATCTCACCTTCTTTACAAACATCTTCCATTTTTGCAACTTTCTCCCAAGAGAATTCAGAAATATGAATTAAACCATCTGTTCCTGGAAGTATTTCTACGAAGCAACCAAAGTCCTTTACTGATTTAATTTTTCCGTGATACGTAGCTCCATCTTCCACTTGAGGTGGGAAAGCAATTAATTTTATTCTACGCATTGCCTCATTCATATCATCTGCATTGCTAGATAATATTTGAACTCGGCCTTCTGTTGTAGGTAATTCCTCAATCGTAATAATTGTTTTGGTTTCTTTTTGAAGTCCCTGAATAATTTTTCCTCCAGGTCCGATAATAGCACCAATCATATCATTTGGAACAACAAACATTTCTACTCGTGGAGTTTGAGGTTTCAACTCAGCTCTTGGCGCTGGCATTGTTTCTATTATTTTTTCTAAAATATGAAGACGACCCGCTTTTGCTTGCTCTAAGGCCTGAATAAGAACCTCATATGGTAAACCATCTACTTTTATATCCATCTGACAAGCAGTAATTCCTTTCGCAGTTCCTGTTACTTTGAAATCCATATCACCTAAATGATCTTCATCCCCTAAGATGTCGGAAAGAATAGCAAATTTACCTTCGTCAGCAACTAAACCCATTGCGATTCCTGAAACTGGTGCTTTGATTTGAATTCCGCCATCCATTAATGCTAAAGTTCCTGCACAAACAGTTGCCATAGAAGAAGAACCATTGGATTCTAAAATATCAGAAACAATTCGAATAGTATAAGGATTATCATCTGGAAGAACTGGCTTAAGCGCTCTTAGTGCCAAGTTTCCATGACCAATTTCTCTTCGAGAAGTTCCACGTAAAGGTTTTGCTTCACCTGTAGAAAATGGAGGAAAATTATAATGTAACATAAAACGCTCAGTTCCTTTAAAAGTTGCACCGTCAATTAATTGCTCATCCATTTTACCACCAAGGGTTAATGTTGTTAATGATTGTGTTTCTCCACGAGTAAATACTGCAGAACCGTGAACCATTGGTAAATAATCTACCTCAGCCCAGATAGGACGAATTTCATCAAATTGACGACCATCCAAACGCTTGCGATCATTTAACATTACCCAACGAACTGCTTTCTTTTTAACTTCAGAAAAGTAGGGAGAAATAAATTTCCCGACTTCCGCTAATTCTTCATCAGAATAACTTGCTTTAACTTCCGCTTTGATTTCATCAAACAATTCTGTTCGTTTTGCTTTATTTGCTAAGCCCATTCGAGCTACATCTTTACATTTTTCCATAGCTAATTCAAAAACTCTCGCTTTAACCGCTTCGTCGTGAGATTCATGCGAATATGTGCGCTTAGGTTGAGAACTTGGAATTTCTGCAGCTAAATCCAATTGAAATTGACATTGTTCTTTAATAGCAACGTGTGCAATTTTAAAAACTTCGATTAATTCTTCTTCAGAAATTTCTTGCATTTCTCCCTCCAACATGTTGATGTCTTTCATTGTACCTGCAATAACGATATCAATATCAGAGATAGCCATTTCAGCCATAGTTGGATTTAAAATATATTCACCATCAACACGACCAACACGAACTTCAGACATTGGGCCATTAAACGGAATATCTGAAACAGCAATTGCAGCAGATGCAGCAAATCCACACAAGGCATCAGGATTATGAATGCCATCATACGACATCAATTGAATCATTAATTGAACCTCAGCATGATAATCATCAGGAAATAAAGGACGCAGTGCTCTGTCAACTAAACGCATTACTAAAATCTCCGTTTCAGATGGTCTAGCTTCACGTCTAAAAAATCCTCCTGGAAATCTACCAGCCGCCGAATATTTTTCTCGGTAATCAACTGTTAATGGTAAAAAGTCTACTCCTTCTTTTGCATCTTGAGAAGATACAATAGTTGCTAATAGCATTGTATCACCCATTCTAACAACCACAGATCCATCTGCTTGTTTTGCCAATTTTCCTGTCTCCACTGAGATTTCTTTCCCACCGGTGATGATTGATCTTCTAATTCCTAAATTCATACTTCTTTTTAATTATATTATATTATTAAATCCTATCTTTTTTTTAAACAAAAAAGGGACAGTCGAACTGAATCGAATGTCCCCCCAATCAATAAATTTGTGCTTAGAATTAACGACGTAATCCTAATTCTTTAATCAATGCACGGTATTTCTCTATGTCTTTACTTTTTAAGTAATCCAATAAACTTCTTCTTTTTCCTACTAATAATTGAAGAGAGCGTTGCGTTCCAAAATCCTTGCGATTTTTCTTCAAGTGCTCTGTCAAATGACTAATACGATACGTGAACAAAGCAACCTGACCTTCTGTAGACCCTGTGTTTGTCTCCGAACCTCCGTGTTTAGCGAAGATTTCTTTTTTAACTTCTGTGTTTAAGTACATGCCAATATTTAGTTAAATAATTATTATGTAGCAATTCCACTCATTGGAACAGCGGGTGCAAAGATAGATATTCTTTTGAAATTCACAAAGAGATTACAAAAAAACATGAAAAGAGTTTTTAAAACCAATATAACTAAATAGTGTCTCGCAATAAATTAGTGAAGCTAAAATAAAAACCTACTAAGCTATTTATTTCTACTATTTAACCTTATAAAAAAGATGCATAAGTAAAAAATGTGGCAAACTAATACAGGATAAAAAAATAAAAAGTGTAGCAATAAATTCATTTAGATTTAAAACAGCAACTGAATTATAAAATAGCATAGCGCAGAGAAAAAAAATTGCTGACAGTGTAAATGGTAAAGCCTTTTTATACAATGTAAAGCCATCCATTTTTAGACCATGCTGTAAATGCCCCCATGCGTTAAGACTATGTTGAAATATAAAATAAAGTCCAAAAGCTAAAATTAAAGGTGTTTTAATTCCCAAAAGCAATAGAAATAGTAATCCAAAGTGTGCATATTTTTTTGAAAGTAGAATTTGAATTAAAATATATAGGAAAGAAATCGATGCAATCCAGACGGCATAAATTGACTGATCAAAAATACGAAGAGACAGAGGAAAGTTTACATTAAACAATGATATTATTTCTTTCGATTCTGTGTGATGTGTAAAAATTATAAATAATATAATACACAAGCCAAAAATAAAGGCTTTAGCATACAAAAGAAGAGAAGATAAATTCAATCCTTCCTCTTCTAATTCAGATTCTCCAAAGTGAAAAGCAGAAAATAAAATAAAAAATAATAAAGATAACATGGGGAAAAATTGCCACACTATAAAATAGATTCCCATGATTAAAAAATACTTAATACAAAATTGTAACAAGGTCTTTTCTTTTCTCGCAATTAGTATATGATCTAAGGCACCATGGGGAATCCCAACATATAAAAACCCAGGGATTAAAATTAAACTAATAATTAGCGGACTTAAAAGTGTGAAATAATCAAAAACCCAATAAATAACAACAGCTAAAAATGCAATAATATAACGTAGATAATTATATTTTTTAAAAAAAATATAAACTGCTTTTAGAAATGGAAGAATAGGTAAAGAGGCAAAGATTTTTAATTCTTGAAGAAGTGTTGTTTTCTCGTCTAAAAATGAAAAAATTGTATGGATACCTTGCTTTTTATAGAGCTGTGTAAATATTTTTTTTCCTTCTCCTGGCCAATAAAGTAGAATTATTAATAAAAGTCTATCATACAAACGAAATCTTTTTTTGGTTTCAAGTGAAAGCTTATTGAATTGCTTATAATTACCCTTGAGAATTTCTTCTGATGTTTTATTTGCAAAAGCATGCATTCTTTTAAATGCATAACCAGTACTTGGCTTTATTAAATTTGCTCGGGCACCAGTATGCAAAATTCCTTCGGAAGAATTCGCTGAATTTCTAAAAGTAGTCATTGGAATACAACCATCTTCATCTGCTAAAACCTCATAATTCCCGTAATCTTTTGAAATAATCTTATTTAAAATCTCCTTGGCATAAGCAACATCTATTTTTTTTTCGCCAAATCTAGTGAGTTCAACTAAAGCCTCTTTTTTAGAAAATGGCAGAATATAGATAAACTGTGTAAAAGCATCCTGCTCCACTTTAAAGTTCATCATTTCAAATTCATCTTCATTAAAAACCTCATTTTCGCACTTAATGTGTAAGCCATAAAATGATTGATGCAGATAAATTTCTTTTTGACCTAAATCACTAAGAGATGGCGGACGGCTATCAAAAATATAAGATGCTAAATAATTTGTGCTATTGGAAGAAACAGTATAGAAATCACCTTCAGAAGAAATATGATTAACAGTATCTCTAAAAATAGTTGCATTGTCTATTTTCAATGCTGCTTGAGTATGATTATATAAATCAATACTTTTAATGTAATGATAAGGTTGGTCTTCAATGTTTTGAGATGTAGACTGATTTACCTCAATTTTAGTATAAGAATGAGAAATTAGTGGTGCAAGTTCAAGTACAATTGAATCAGAAGGAGCAGCCCAAAAACAATAGGTTTTATCATTTGTATCTTTATCATCTGCCTCAATAATTGCAACTTTTTTATTCGATAGACACTTTTTTTTGAGTAGGGATAATAAAATTAAACTATTACTCGCTCCCAACCCGATGAATAAAAAATCATATACCTTACTTTTCTCAATTGTTGGGCCTTCCAAATCTACTTTTTTTGTTTTCGTTAATTATTTGGCTAAAAAAAAGAGGCTAAACTTAACGTATTAGCCTCTTTAAAAGTTGTAATTATTAATTAATTATTCGTTATTTCTGCTCAATGCATAAATTACTAAACCAAAACCAATTTTGTTTACAGCATCACCTATGTTATAAATGATGTCCATGCTTGCCCATCCTGCCATAAAAGAATACCACTGTCCGTCAGCAGTTCCTATCATATAACCTAATGGATAAATAGCCCAACCAATAACAACAAACTTCAATAAAGAGTTTACTGCTTTTTGAACTGAAGGACTGCTCGCTTTAGAAAGTTTTGCAACATCTCCCATCCATACTTCATAAACAATGTAGAAGTAAGCTAAACCTGAAAATAGACCCCACATTGCTGCATGACCTTTGTCTACTGCTTCTCCAAAATAACCAGTAACTAACATAATTACAGAAGCAAAAATTAATTTCCATAACAAGTTAATTTTCGCACCCGCTTTTTTGGTGATTAAATAAAACTCAACACACATTAATGGAACTGTAAGAATCCAATCCACATAACGGAAGAAGATTGGTGATTCACCAGTACTAAGGTTGTAATCTCTCATGTAGTAGTAGTGAACTGCTGCAATGAAAGTAATTAAGCCAGAAACAAGAATGGAAGTTCTCCACTCTGGTTTAGTGTTACTTAGCTCAAAAAAGAAAAATACTGAAGCGGCCATCATAGCCATTGTTCCGATAAAGAACGTAAAAGCAACATAGTTGTCAGTTGCAATAGGTAAAACAGATAATAACATAATAAAAAAAGTTTACTTTATCCTACTCTATTAAAGGCTTTTCGGATTCCGCCTAAACAAATTTAAAAATGTTTTTAACTAAAACAAATATTTTAAAAAAAAGTTTTAACACATTAATATTAACTTTTTATAAATTTTGGTAAATTTTACAATAAGTATGATTTAAAAGACTAATAAACATCAGTAATAAAAAAAAATAAAGCTTAGAAGATTCATTAGAAATTTTCCTTTCGAATTTATTGTGGATAAGCAGAATTAAAAGTCCAAAGGTAATTGCGCTAATAATTAATAAATTATTTAAGCCTCCACTAATGGAAAATGATATTCTAATTAATATAGTAGAAATAATAAATCCTGAATTTCGAATTACTTTGTGAAATTCGTCTGTTATAAATAAAGAGAAAAGAAGCAAAAGAACATCAGCGACAATTAAGATAGTAAAGAATTGCTCAAAAAAGATATTGTTGATATTCGTAAAGGAATTAATTAAATCTTCTTTAGGTAAAAAAATGTTTAATAACCAATTAGATAGAGAATAAATTGCTAATATTAGAAATACAGGAACTAAAAAAGTTGCTATTTGATTTTTGATTTTAATAAACGAAGAAATAGCTCCAACATGATTTTCATCTTGTTTAGCAGGAGTAAATCGAATTTTACTTTGGACATAAAAAAGGTAAATCAAAAAAAACAAGAGTATTGAAGTTGCTAAATCGTAGGTAAATTGTAAATCCTGCTTATTACTAAACCAATCTGAAGTAAGCTTTAAATTTGAAAGATCTTTAAACAATCGTCTTATTACAATTAGAGTAATAATTTCATACTGCTTACTTATGTATGTAGTAAATGATTTAGGGAGATAATATATTAAAAGATATACTTCATACAATAGTATAAAAGAAAATGGTGTATAAATCGCAACGATTGGATTACTCAAAAGATCTGAGGAATCCACTTTAATAATTCCAAAATCAACTAAAAAAATAATTGCGAGATGCAATGCAAAGCTTGCAATAGCTATATTTAAGATTATTCTTTCACTCTTAATTTTTGTTTTTTCAGAAAGAAAATTTTTGTTGAGTCTATTAAAATAATCTAATACAAACATGTTCACAGTTTAAAATCTAGAACAATGATACTAAAAAAAAGTTCTAAAAACTTATTTTTAAAACTTGATTATTTAACCATAAAAATGGAATTAACAAGCATTAACTTTCCATTCTCCCAAAATCCTCGAAATAAAGGATTTTCTAGAAAATAAATTACTGTTCCAGAACCAATAGAATGGACACCTGCAATTAAAGCTTCTGTTTGTTTTTTTTCAACATTAGAGCCTACAAATCCACTTACGGGAATTGCACCTTTTTTTAGTTTAAATACGCTGCCCTCTTTAAGTTCATAAACATTTGAATTCATTCTTAGCGTAAAATAGCCAGTATACCCAAAACTAAGTGGATGAGAAAAATCTATATTACAAGGATAAATTGCACCATTTACAATACTACTTAACTGTTGACGTTCAACATCTCCGAAAGGTATTTCCTTCTCTGAATTAGAAGTATCGGCATCTTTTATTTTAAGTCCAAAAACGTCATTTCCAGCAAAACTTTCTGCCGCAGATCCCATTACAATTAAATTACCGCCTTTTTCAATCCAATCTAAGACCGCTTTATTATCTGAAAATTGATATTGACCTTCTGGTACAATTAAAGTGCTTAAGCTCGGCAAAGCGCTTTCCAAATCTTCAATTAAAAGCATGTGAACAGGATATTTTAAGTCTTGTTCGAAAAAATACCAAAGCTCTCCAGAACTTAAAGAAGAAGTCTTTTCGCCAGTTAAAACACCAATTGATTTCTTTGAAATATGCTTCACACTGCTTGCACCAAAATCATTTCCTTCATCTACGAATCCCGACTTAAGTGCTGTTAAAGAGATTTCTAATTGATTAGAAAGAGTAATAATAGTTTCGTCGAATGTTTTTCCTTTATTTTCTCCACGCAATAAAATTAAAGTTCCTGGAGCATACTTTTTCCCTTCAATAATAAATTGTTTCTCTGTGAAATAAACCTTGATTCCTTTTTGCTGTAAAGCAGCTAAAAATCGACTTGATTTCATAGAATTCCATTCACACAAATAAGCATAGCAATCAGAATTAGGACTATTTTTATCATGAGAAATAACAGCAGTACCATTTCCTTCAAGCAGAACTTCACTCGCCCAAGCATCTAAACCAAAAGCATAAGGTAAGGCCCAAGCTGTGATATCATATGTCAATGAATCTGTTAATTTAGTCTGAGGTTCAAATAGCACATTAACAAGCGTTCCTTTAATTTGGTTTGTAGAAATAATTAAATCATTTTGACTACTTGTTAAGGACTCTATTTTACCAGTTTTAAAATTAAAGCCCTTAAAATTAGTTGGTTTTGAAAAGCTAACCTTGATTTCATTTTTTTTCATCAATTCCATCAGAGGCTGTAATTTATTTTGTGGACCTGAAATCACATAGGATTTATATTTATAATTTTTATTCGCACAAAAAGATTGGTATTCTTTGATGAGCTTATCGTTATTTTTTGAACTCATCTCAACTGTGGATAATCCTGTTGTAACGTGATGATCAACTCTATTTTGCAAAGTTAGAGTATCTCCTACTTGCGTAATTACAGCTAAGCCTGCTCTTCCACTCCCACCCTGCTCAAATGTCATTCCAATTGATCCGCTGTAAGTTGGATAAGTGTCCCCATAACTTGGATAAAGCAAATCAAATATTTCTTTGGAAAAATACATCCATCCTTCTTTGTCAAAATAAGAAGCATTATTTTTTCCAATATCCTTTTGAAACTTTCTTTGCCAATCAGTTATAACCTCGTGATAAGGTTCTGCTGCTGGAGGAAAATAATAAGGTTCATTTATCCCCTGTTCATGAAAATCTACATGAACATGCGGTAACCATTGATTATAGCGCTTCATACGTTGTTGGGATTCTATTTGTGTCATCCATGCCCAATCTCTATTTAAATCAAAGAAATAATGGTTTGACCTTCCTCCTGGCCATGTTTCATTGTGTTCAGCACTAAAACGTTTTATATCAGGCGGAAAATTACCCTTTTGGTAGTAAAAATTAACATAGCGATCGCGGCCATCTGGATTTAAACAGGGGTCGATTATTACAATTGTATTTTTTAAATACTCCTTATTTTTTGTTACTAATAAATAGGCAGTTTGCATAGCCGCTTCAGTTCCTGAACTTTCATTTCCATGAACATTATAACTAAGCCAAACAATTGATACTTTTTCAGACACATCGTTGTTTAAATGCGCTAAACGAATAGCCTCTAGTCTATTAATATTTTCCTCAGAACCAATAAATGCCAAAAGCAGATCACGTTTTTCATATGTTTCACCATATTTTTCAACTTTGATATTTTGAGGAAATGCTGCTTGCAAAGCTGAAAAATAATCGACAACACGATAGTGCCTTGTAAATTGCTGACCAATAGAATATCCTAAAAAAGTTTTAGGAGTAAAATTAGTTTGCGAAGATAAAAGTTGTGATTGAGCAATAAATAAAAGTATAAGTAAAGAATTTCTCATTTTTTGTTTTGTAAATTTACCATCCGAAATTACTCAAAATAGTTAGCTAAAAAAAATTTACTTTTGAATTTACAAATTTACACTTCATGATAAATTACAATCCTAAAAGTTGGCTCAGTCTAATTTTTTCTCTAAATAAAAGCGATACAATTCGAATTCTTTGGAAGCAATTAATTTTTATTTCAATTCTTGCGACTATAATTATTTCGTTATTGCACCTACTTACTAAAACACATCAAGATTTATTAAGCAGCTACACCAAGGAATTAACGGCTATCTATTCTTTAATCGGATTTGTAATGTCTTTACTACTACTTTTTCGAACAAATGGAGCCTACGATAGATGGTGGGAAGGAAGAAAGCTTTGGGGTGCTATCGTTAATGATTGTCGAAGCGCCTTCTTAAAAATTTCATGCAGAATAAGCAGCGAAGAAGATAAAAAGGAATTAGCTGAATTATTTAGACTTTATATTCACAATGCAAAAAATAATTTAAGAGCTAACAAGAAGAATTTAGTATTTGAAAAGTACGAGGATTCAAGCAAAGACAACAGTCCAGTGCAAGTAATGAAATTAATTTACACTAAATTAAAGGAATTAGAAAAAAAGGGAGATTTAAATCAAGGAGATCTGATTCAAATAGATGTCAATTTAAACGGATTAATAGCATCGTTGGGAGGTTGTCAGCGAATTAAAAATACACCAATTCCCTATTCTTATAGCTTGTTTATTAAGAAATTTATTTTTTTATATGTGATAACTCTTCCAATTGTTTTCTATCATTTTGACTATTGGGCTGTTCTTATTACCACCTTTGTTTTTTATGCATTAGTAAGCATGGAAGTCCTAGCAGAAGAAATTGAAGATCCTTTTGGATACGATGACAACGACCTTCCAATAGACCAAATATGTGAGATAATTGAAAAAGACATTAAAAATATTTTAGAAAAATAAATAGGATTACTCATTATAAAATTTGAGATACAGGCATTGTTATTTTACTAGAAAAAGCTATTCATTTCCGATATGCACTATTGCATCACCTTTGTAAACTACTGGTGATTCATTTACACAAATAATATAACCCGATAAATTGGAAATAACTTTTCGTTCTGCTTTTCCAAAAGGATCCGTCACATGTCCAATCAATTGCCCTTTCTGTACATGTACTCCATTATTAATGAAAATATGGAACATCCCTGAAATAGGAGACCTTAACCACTTAGACTTGGAAAGTAAAATTGGCGTTCGATCTTTTGAAATATCGTATTTATAATTTCGCATACCAAGAGAAGAAATAATATTTTTGGCGCCATTTAATCCTTCTTCAATAATATTTTCTTCAATGTCATTAGACTTTCCTCCTTCAAATAGAAGAATTTTATTCTGCTTTTTTGAAACTGACTCGCGCAAGGTTTTTGCAATTAAATTAGAATGCAGAATGAAAGGTGGATTAAAAACCTTTGCTAATTCTTTACTCGTCTCATCAGAAAAAACACAGCGAATTTGCGGGAAATTATTTCGTTGACTTGCACCCGTATGAAAATCGATAATATAATCGCAATGAGGAGCAATTTCTTTCATGAAATGGTAGGCAAATTGAGCTGCCAAAGACCCCTTAGAAGAGCCAGGAAAACTTCGATTTAAGTCGCGACCATCCGGTAATTCACGCCTAACATTTAGAAAACCAAAAATATTAAAAACTGGTAAGCAAATTATTGTTCCTTTTGTAGGAATATTTAATTTTTTATAAATAAATCTTCGAACAATTTCAATCCCATTAATCTCATCTCCATGAATTCCAGCCATTAATAAGACAGTCGGGCCATCTTCTTTTGCTCTATTTACAATAACAGGAACAAGGATTGGAGTTCGTGTGTGTAATTTTGCAACATCTAAATTCAGCTGATACGATTTTCCAGGTCTAATTTCCTCACCAAGAATAATTAATGAAGCTGCTTGCTTTTTAGCGATTGACATTTCTTTCAATGTATTGAATTATTTTGGATGCAATATCTGTTTTAGTTGTTTTCTCAATTCCCTGTAAGCCCGGAGAAGAATTTACTTCCAATACTAAAGGTCCACGAGCAGATTGAAGAAGATCAACGCCTGCAATTCCTAAACCAACAGCTTTAGCCGCTAAAACGGCTGTGTATTTCTCCTCGGTTGAAAGCTCAATTATTGACGAAGTTCCTCCTCGGTGAAGATTTGATCTAAACTCCCCAGGTTTTCCTTGTCTGCGCATTGCTCCTACAACTTCACCGTCAACAACAAAAGCACGAATATCAGCGCCTTTTGCTTCACGTATAAATTCTTGAACGATTACCCGCGCTTTTAAGCCATTAAATGCTTCTAAAACTGATTGAGCAGCGTTCATGTTTTCAGCTAGAACAACACCTAAACCTTGTGTTCCTTCCAATAATTTTAATACAACAGGTGCTCCACCTGCGGAATCCACAACATGTTTAACATCTTTAGAGTAATTTGTAAAAACTGTTTTTGGAAGTCCAATTCCTTCTTTAGATAAAACTTGAAGACAGCGCAGTTTATCTCTAGAATGGATAATACCACGAGAATTAACAGCAGTAAAGACATTCATCATTTCAAATTGTCGAACGACAGCCGTACCAAAAAAAGTAACAGAAGCACCAATTCTTGGAATTACAGCATCATAACCAAGTAAATATTTATTGTCATAATATAAAGCTGGACCTTTCTGTTCTATTTCTATATTGCACTTTAAATGATCTATAACATGTGCGACATGACCATGACTTTCAGCAGCCTCAACCAATCTTTTTGTTGAATATAAATTTGGATTTCTAGATAAAATTGCAATTTTCATTTTATTATTTTGGATAAGTATATTTTTTGCTTGTTTCAACGATGAAATGTTTGTTTAATAATTTTCTTCCAATTAAAATTGGAAAACGCATGTCTTTCCTTTCTGTTAGAGAAAATTCAGTTTGAATTAAAAGTCCAGCAATAAAAATTTGGCCAGAAATAAAATAGCGACTTTGAACAACTCCTGTAGAACTTTTTACTTTTCGAATACGAAAATCATCAAAAAATAAGTGTTCTGGGTTAAATCCCGAATGCTTATCATCTAAAAAAACAACTTCTAAGCGACCATTATTTTCTTTACAATAAGAAACATGAATACTCGAAGTATAAGCGCCAGTATCTATTTTAACTTGAACATTTTCTAAGCCAAAGTCTGGCAATCGAGCAGTTTCTCTTCTTCCAATAAGAATTTTTTCTTTCTTCTCAAGCATTGAACAAAGTTAAAGCATAATTCATAAAATACTACAAAGACAGCTATTTTTCAAAATAATAGATACTCTTAATCGTTAGATTAATAACTTTGCCTCAATGAACTATTTCCACTTGCTTTTCTTTTGTTCCTTAAGTGCTTATTCAATAGCCCAAGGAATTCGTGTGGAAGGAAAATGTGAGGGTAAAAACAATGTGCCACTTGAAAATGTATTGGTTAAAACAAAAGAAACTATAGTTCAATCGACTTTTACAGATTCATTGGGTTCCTATTTCTTTTTGATAAATAATGTAGACACATTAGATTTAGTTTATTCAATTGGAGAATTTAAAGAAACACGGCGTATCCTCATAAAAATAGAAAAAACTGTCCACATAGAAACTATTTACTTTCCAATTCTTCAACAAGTTGGTGTTTCAATCATCAAAACAAAACAAAACCCATTTGAAATTGAAAAAATGCCAACGATTGATGCGCAGAAGATAACTGGAAGCGTGGAAAGAACTTTGGCACTAACAACTGCTGCAACATCAAATAACGAGCTAACTACAAATTATAATGTTCGTGGTGGAAATTACGATGAGAATTTAGTTTATGTAAATGGATTTCAAGTATTTCGTCCTTTTCTAACAAGAAGTGGACAGCAAGAAGGTATGAGTTTTATTCACTCAGCTTTAGTGGAAGATGTTCGTTTTTCAGCTGGTGGTTTTGACGCACAATATGGTGATCGCTTAAGTTCAGTTTTAGACATTACGTACAAAACACCGAAAAAATTTAAAACTTCTGGATTGCTCTCCTTATTAGGAGTAGAATCACACCTTGAACAGGAAGTAAATCATAGGTTTAATTATCTCGTTGGCGCACGCTATCGTTCAAATGGTTATTTTTTAAATTCTTTACCTACAAAAGGAGCCTATAATCCTGTCTTTATGGATGCTCAATTTCTTTGTAATTATAATATAAATGAAAACTTAATCTTTTCAGTACTTGGTCATTATTCCTCCAATAATTTTCGTTTTACTCCCCAAACTTCAGAAACAGATTTTGGAACAGCAAATGAAGCCTATTCATTTAGAATTTATTTTGATGGGCAAGAACAAACTAGGTTCCAAACAATGATGGCAGGAGTTGCTCTAAAATGGCAGGCAAGTCCAAAGACAAAGCTAGATTTTTATACTTCTATTTTTAATTCCGACGAAAGAGAATATTTTGATATTCAAGGTCAATATTACATCAACCTCTTAGAAACCGATCCATCTCAAGAAGCCTATGGAGATTCAATTGCAGTTTTGGGAATTGGCACTTTTTTAAACCATGCAAGAAATAGATTAAATGCAACTATTTTGAGTGTTTACCATACTGGAGAACATAAACTCTTCGCAGGATTCAAAAATAATGAACGCACTAGTTATTTGAGTAGCGTACTGAAATGGGGAACACAATTTCAAAAAGATGTTTTTAATGACGTTTTAAGTGAATGGAAAATGGTAGATTCTGCAGGTTATAGCTTACCACAATTAAATTCATCAGAGGTTGAATTATTTGAGACTATAAAAGGGAAATTACAACTGCAAACATACAGAATTACGGGATTTATGCAACTTAATTCAACTTGGTCAAAAATAACGAATAATAAACTTGTTGAAATTAGTAAAAAGGTAAAAGTCAATGGTTCGAAACAAGAACAATTATTTACAGAAATAATTAGTGAGGCTTCAAGTAAGTTTGCTTTAGCACTTGGAATTAGATCAGGATATACAAGTATCAATCAAGAATTATTTTTTACACCTAGAATTTCTTGTACTTTTTTTCCAAATACATACATGGTAAAAGACAATAAAATTGCAAAAAGAAATATAAGTTATCGTTTTGCCACAGGGCTTTATTATCAACCCCCATTTTACAGAGAATTTAGAACTTTTGATGGAAACTTGAACTTGAATGTTAAATCCCAAAAATCATTGCATTTTGTTGCAGGCACAGATATTTACTTCAATATGTGGGGAAGAGAAGCACCATTTAAATTGACTTCTGAGATTTTCTATAAATATCTATGGGATGTTAATCCATATGAAATTGACAATGTGCGAACCCGCTATTTTGCTGAAAATAATGCTGTTGCATACGCCTATGGAATAGATGCTAATATTCATGGAGAATTTGTTGAAGGAATAGAAACTTTTTTTAAACTTGGACTTCTTTCAACGAAGGAGGATATAAAAAATGATTCATACAAAGAATATTATAATGCAGCAGGGGAAAGAATTATTTTTGGTTACAGCGAAGATCAAGAAATTATTGATAGTGCAACAATCTATCCAGGTTATGTTCCACGACCAACAGACCAGTTTTTCACATTTGGAGCATTAGTCCAAGATCAAATGCCAGGTCTTGAAAATTTTACTGTTCAAATGGGCATGCAATTTGGCTCTCGACTTCCTTATGGTCCGCCTGATCATTCTCGTTACAAAGATACTTTAAGAATGAAATCCTATTTCAGAGTAGACCTTGGAATGTCTTATGCTTTAATTTCAAAAAAACAGAAAAAACAAAATTTCTGGAACAAGAATTTTTCTGAGGCAGAAATATCATTTGAAGTTTTTAACCTTTTGGGAATAAACAATGTTCTTTCTAAACAATGGATTCAAGACGTGGAAGGAAAATATTATTCCATTCCAAATTATTTAACTTCTAGAAGATATAATTTAAAATTTATCGTCCGACTCTAAGCCACAGGGGCAAATAGAAATTTATTCGGAGAAATTAAATTTGTTTTTACTGCATACATTACAATTCCTGCAGTGTTCTTAACACCTAATTTTGCCATAATATTTTTTCGGTGCGTATTAATAGTATGTTTGCTTAAGAATAACTGAATAGCAATTTGTTCATTCGTTAAGCCTTCAGCAATCAAAATAATTATTTCATTTTCCCTTTCTGAAACAACAACCGCTTCACAAGAAAAAGATTCAAAATCTAAGTCGTTTACATCAATATTTGCGCGCTGAATACTTTCTAAAATCTGACCACAAAAAAATTTGTTGCCATTTCCGGTTTCTTTGACTGCCATTAAAATCTCATTAACATCGCAGTCTTTTTTTATATAGCTGCTTATCCCAGAACGGAGAGCGTCTACAAGCGTTTGAGGACTTTGTTCTGCGGTAATCGCGACAAAACGAATTCGCTTATTTATACTTAAAACCTTTGGAATAATATCGATATTAAAACCACTTGAGGTGTAATCTATCAAGACCAATGAAGTATCAAACGATTTAACTTGCTCAAGAAGTTCTTCACCACTATGAGCTTCACTAACAATTGTAATGGCTCTTTCAGTGGATAAAATTGCGCGTAAACCAATTCGAATTAAATCATTACTATCTGCAAGAATTAAATTCATCTTATTTAGAATAGTTTTAAACAAGGCAAATATACTACTGAAATTCGACCTAAGCAAGATAATAGAAAAAAAGGTGCATCCTAAATAAGAGCAACAAATCTGTATATTTGCAAAAAAGTAATTGGTGAGATGAAGACAATAATTGGAACAACTATTCAAGAGGCCATTCACTTATTAAAATCCGGAGAATTAGTAGCTATTCCTACAGAAACTGTCTATGGACTTGCAGCAAACGGATGCAATACAGCAGCTGTCAAGAAAATTTATGAAGCAAAAAATCGACCGAATTCCAATCCCCTCATTCTTCATTTTGCAAGTATAGAGAAAATTCATCCTTATGTGCTTGATTTTCCACAAGAGCTATTAAATTTAGCCAATAAATTTTGGCCAGGTCCCTTAACAATTCTTTTGAAAAAAAGTGAACTTGTGCCTAATGAAATAACTGCAAATCAAGAATTGGTAGCCGTTCGTGTTCCAAATCACACTTTATTAAATGCTATTCTCCGTGAATTAGATTTTCCACTTGCTGCACCTAGCGCAAACCTATACGGAATGGTAAGTCCAACAAAAGCTGAGCATGTAATGCAAGATCTAAATGGTAAGATTCCGTATATTTTAGATGGTGGTTCCTGTGAAAATGGATTGGAATCAACAATTATTGGCCTTAATGAAAAGAAAGTTGTTGTTTATCGCTTAGGAAGTATTTCTCTTGAGGACTTATCAGCAAAACTTTCTTATACTCCAGAATTAAAAAATACGAGTGAAAAACAAGTTATAACAAGCGGAATGGTAGAACATCACTATGCGCCTAAAACCCCGTTTTTTTTCTTTGATGAAACTAGTATTGATTATTCCGAGAAAAATAATGGCTTTATATTTTTTAAAGATCAAAATCACACTATTGATGATAGTAATAAAATAATTTTAAGTAAATCTGGAGATTTAAAGGAAGCTGCAGCTAATTTATACGACGCTATTATAGAAATGGATAAGCGAGAATTTACGGCTCTATTTATTGAAAGATTACCTGACTTCGGACTTGGAAAAACGATGAATGACAGACTAAATCGATCTACGCTAAAATTTAGAGAATAAAAAAAAAGCCTTCAAATGAAGGCTTAAAATATATATCTATTTCTTTTAATTTTATTTCAAATGACGACCGTAACGGTTTTTAAACTTATCAATTCTACCTGCTGTATCAACAAATTGGGCAATTCCTGTAAAGAATGGATGTGACTTATGAGAAATATCTAATTTCACTAAAGGATATTCTTTTCCATCTTCCCAAGTAATAGTTTCTTTCGTAATTGAACAAGATGGGCAAACAAAAGAATAGTCGTTTGACATGTCTTTGAATACAACTAATCTATAGTCATCTGGATGTGTTTCTTTTTTCATTTTAATGTAGTTACAGTTCGAAAATGGATTGCAAATTTACTTAAAAGTTTTTGAAATGCAATAATAATCTCTAATTAAATCCATTTCATTAAATCATTTTAACATTTGCTAGGTGATAAATAGAAAAAAATGCTTGAAAAACACAAAAAGAAAGTCCTATTTTTGAATGATAATCTACCTATGAAATTAAACAGACCATATTCACTACTTGAAATTAGCACCTTGCTTTCTTGTGAATTTATTGGGGAAGAAAATCATATCATTGCAGGAATAAATGAAATTCATATGGTTGAAATTGGGGACATTGTTTTCGTTGATCACCCAAAATATTATGAGAAAGCTTTGCAATCTGCTGCAACTACAATCATTATTGATAAAATTGTTGCTTGTCCTCCAGGAAAAGCGCTATTGATAATGGATCAACCTTTCGATGGATTTAATTTTCTAACGAATTACTTTAGTCCAATTGAAGAACCAAAAGAAGATAACCAAGCTTATATTCATCCAAGTGCCATTATTTACCCCAATGTATACATTGGTAATAAAGTAAAAATTGGGGAAAATTGCCGTATTTATTCTGGTGTAAGCCTAATGGACAAAACAGAAATTGGGGAGAATGTCATCATTGGAGCAAATACTGTCATTGGACACAATGCTTTCTATTACAAAAAAAAAACTACTTCGTATGAACGAATGCATACCTGTGGATTTGTCAAAATTGCCTCAGATGTAGAAATAGGCGCTCTTTGTACAATCGATGCAGGTGTAACTGGTGTTACAACTATTGGAAAAGGGACTAAAATTGATAACCAAGTTCATATTGGTCACGATACAAAAGTCGGTGAAAATTGCCTCTTTGCTGCTGGAGTTGGGATAGCTGGTTGTGCAACAATAATGAACAATGTAATCTTATGGGGACAAGTTGGATGTGCTAGTAATGTTGTTGTTGGTGAAGCTGCAGTTGTTTTAGCGCAGTCTGGAATTGCAAAAAGCTTGGAAGGTGGAAAAACATATTTTGGTTCACCATGCTCGGAAGCAAAAGAAAAATTTAGAGAAATGGTCGCACTTCGGCAATTACCGAAATTTATGAATGATCTTTAGTATGTCATTTATTAAAAGCTCAGACATTCAATATCAAATAGAATTGAAGGATATAAAACTTCAAGCATTACTTGAAATTACAAATGCAATCAATTCAAATTTGCCAATCGAGCAATTATTGAATCTTTTTTCATTTATTTTAAAAGAACAATTAGGATTTAAGAAATTTATATTACTACATCACCAAGAAGAATGGAATTGCTTAGTAAAAACTGGATATAAAGGGAAAATAGAGCTAAAAGAAGTAGAAAAAGACTTTGAACGATTTAAGGAAATCACGCTTGTAGAATCATCAACAAATACAATTATAAAAGAGTTTCAAGCAATTGTCCCGGTATTTCACTTAAACAAAGCCCTCGCCTACTTACTAATTTCAAGTAGTTCAGTGTCGCATGAATTGGAACCAAGTCACTTTTCTTTTACCCAAACACTCGCCAATATAATTGCAGTAGCAATTGAAAATCAAAGATTAGTAAAGCAAAATATTATTAAAGAACGAATTTCAAAAGATTTAGAAGTTGCTTCTGAAATGCAGAAACTACTATTTCCATCAGAATTACCATCTAATCGGAAAATGGATTTGTCTGCACGTTATATTCCTCGTCACGCAATTGGTGGCGATTATTATGACTTTATACCTCTTGGAGATGAAGAATATATTATTTGCATTGCGGATGTTTCAGGTAAAGGAATTAGTGCAGCTTTGCTAATGGCAAACTTTCAAGCAACTATAAGAACACTTTTTAAATACCAGCGCTTCGAAATGACTTTTTTGATGGAAGAACTCAATAAAAAAGTAATGAAAAGTACAAAAGGAGAAAAATTCATAACTTTTTTCATAGCACACTACAATGCGCATACTAGAAAAATGAAATACGTAAATGCCGGCCATAATCAACCATTCTTACTTCATGGTAGAAAAATCACAGCTTTAAATGAAGGGTGCATCGGACTTGGCATGCTGGATGAATTACCTTACGTTAATGTTGGGAAATTAACCTTAAGTCCAAATACTACCTTTGTTCTCTATACAGACGGAGTTGTAGAATTAGAAAATAAAGATGGAGAACACTTTGGAGTTAACCGATTAATTGACAACGTAAAGGCATATTCTACTTTAAAAATGGAAGACATGAATAATATTTTATTTTCAAAATTAGACGAATGGAAAGGCGAATTGAATTTTGTAGATGATACAGCCGTTTTCAGCTGTAAGTTTTTCTAAAACTATTTAACAGGTTTAGAAAGCTTCATATTTATAGAAAAAACGTGCGTATAGTAGCCTGCATCTGCTGCTCCCATTCGCGTAAAAGCGTAATCTAAGTTAAATCCCTTAATACCAATTCCAAGCCCTAAATTTGGTTGAAAACCCCAATAAGAAGTTTCATCAATATTGCTGAATTTTTGAATATTTGAGATGCCTCCACGAACAGAAAAAAGTGATTTATAGCCGACAGCAATTCCAAAATGTGGGTCGATAGAAATAGAATTTGATTGAATCAAAGTATTTCTTTGTCCATCAGTTGTTAAATCAACATCCATTTCCCCGCCGATATTAATTCCTTTTTTACCAATATCAAATTTACAAGCACTTGCAAGAATGAAACGCGGAAGTGTTAATTCAATACCATCATTCGGTAAAGAATTTCCCGTACTTAAAAAAACAGCTGTTGTTTGCTGATTTATGTCAAACACCCATGCATTAAATGTTGTAGAAACATCTCTTGCCATAAGTCCAAAACGCCAATTTTTTGGTCGCTGATATTGTAAACCTGCATCCAAACCAAAACCCCAACTTTTTGCAAAGTCACCAATTTTACGGTAGATAACTTTTGCAGTACCTCCAATGCTTAATCCTGGAGTTTTTAACTTTCGAGCATAAGAAAACAGAAAAGCATAATCACCTGCTGAGAATTTTGTAATGTTATTATAGTTAATTACACCATTGTTATCTATAAGCTGAGTAGTATTTGGAATATCATCCACACCGAAGCGAAGCGCTGCAAAACCAATTGTACTTTTTGCGTTAATTGAATGGGCAAAACCCAAATAATCGTATTTTGCAATTCCTGCAAAGTATTCAGAATGCATGAAAGAAACCTCCAAAAATTTGTCAACATTCGTTAAACCCGCTGGATTCCAATAAATTGAATTTACATCATTTGAAGAAGCAACAACTGCAGAACCCAAACCTAAAGAAGCTGCCCCAACTCCTAGAGACATAAATTCATTCGAATATTTAGGTGCCGAAGTTTGAGAAAAACTTAAGGAAATAGTTACTAAAGAAAAAAGAAAACCTAAAAAAATACGCATAAAAAGATTTTTTATATTCAATAACACCTTCTTTGCTAAAAAATTGTGTTCTTTGCAGAATAGTAGGATAAAAATAGTCAAAGAAAATTTACATGATCTTTAACTAAATTAATACAAGAGGATGTTCAGGATGTTCAATATTCCAAATTTATTTACTGCTGCAAATATGCTTTGTGGTTTTTTCTCAATTATTTTGGCCTTATTCGGAAGAATAGATCTTGCTCCGTTATTTATATTAGCGGCTATGGTTTTTGATTTTCTTGATGGCTTCATTGCTCGAAAAATGAACCTTCAAGGAGAACTTGGAAAACAATTAGATTCGCTTGCTGATATGGTGACTTTTGGAATTGCTCCAGGAATTATAATGTTAGTAATGATCGTTATAGGGATTGATTTCAGTGCTTTGCTAGCTAAAGAATCTGGAACAAATTTTCAAAATACAGAATTAAGTTATTTTGCTTTCATTCAAATATGGGATTGGATTCAAGCATTAATTTATGGTGCGCCAACAGAATTAAGTTATTATGCTTTCATACAAATATGGGATTGGATTCAAGCATTAATTTATGGTGTGCCAAATGATTTTGATGCTTCCATAAAGTACTTACCTTTTATTGCATTAATAATCCCTTTCTTTGCAATGTTTCGTTTGGCAAAATTTAACTTAGACAAGCGCCAAAGCGAGCGTTTTCGGGGAGTTCCAACTCCTTTAAACACGATATTTTTTCTTTTTTTTCCGCTGTATTTTTCCGTTAATTTAAATCAATGGGAACACCAAGAAAAATGGATTTTACTACTTTTTGATTGCTATACTTTGTCAGCAATTACAGTATTGTTTTCAGTATTAATGGTTACAGACATCCCTTTAATTTCTCTCAAATTTAAAACATGGACTTGGAATGAAAATAAATTCCGCTATATTCTTGTTGGAAGTTCGTTGATAATTATTCTGCTATTTTGGATTTGGGCAATTCTCATTATTGTATTTTTGTATTTACTTTTATCACTTATAGAAAATTATCAACTAAAGAAACATGAAGTTTAAAGCTGAAATAGATGTAATGCCGCACGACGCATTATTAGACCCTCAAGGAAAAGCTGTATCTAATACTATGAAAAATATTGGTCTGCCAGAAATTGATGGCGTACGTATTGGTAAACATATTCGTCTGTTTATTGATGCTAAATCTGAGGCTGAAGCAACAAAAAAAGTAGATGATGCCTGTAAAAAAATGCTTGTAAATCAAATTATGGAAAGCTATTCGTTTTCTATTGAAGTTTTCAATGAAAATTAACAAATAAAAAAACACGACATTAATAATGTTTTAATTTCAATATTTATGTTAACGAATTCTCGTTTTATCGTAATTATTTTTTTTTATTTATTGTCTTACTTTTTTGCTCAACAAACTAATGCACAAACCATTTCTGGTACTGTCAATTCTTATACCAGCGTTACTAATGTCTCCATTAATTCAGTAACTGTCTCTAACGCATCTTCTTTTAATGTTGGCGATTATGCTCTTTTAATTCAGATGAAAGGCGCCACAATCACTACGGGTAATGTTCAAGCTTTTGGGGCCATTACCAACCTAAATAACGCTGGAAATTTTGAATTTGCAACGATTCTTTCAAAAGTTGGAAATACTTTGACTTTTGAGTCTAATCTATGTAAATCATATACAGTAAGTGGTTTTGTTCAATTGATAAAAGTAGCGGTGTATAACAATGTTACTATTTCTGGGACAGTAACTAGTCAACCCTGGAATGGCACCACTGGTGGAATTGTAGCCATTAAAGCGACTGGAAGTATAACGTTTAACTCCGACATAAATGTTTCTGGTGCTGGTTTTGTTGGGGGTACTTTCACAACAGGGTTTTTTAATTGTGGTGATATGAATTGGGCTAATTCATCAAATAATGCTGGAAAAAAAGGGGAAGGAATAGCTGCTGCTCCATTAGGGCAAGATGGAAATCGAGCACCTTTAGCAAATGGTGGAGGTGGTTCAAATACTGGAAATCCTGGAGCAGGCGGAGGTGGAAATGGTGGTTCCGGTGGAAGGGGTGGAAATGAATGGTATGGAAGCTGCCAATTAGATGCTTCTTTTGGTGTAGGTGGCTTTGGATTGAATTACTCGAATTATAAAGCATTTTTAGGCGGCGGCGGCGGTGGTGGATATCTCGATAATGGCTTGACGGCAACAGAGGGTAGCAATGGTGGAGGCATGGTATTTTTGATTTCTCCTCTCATCAATGGAAATAATAACATTATCAATGCAAGTGGGGCAAATGTAATAGGTAATTCGGATTCAGAAGGTGCAGGTGGTGCAGGTGCAGGTGGTTGTGTTTATCTTATCACCAATACAGTTTCTTCATCACTAAATATTGACGTAAAAGGTGGAAATGGCGGTGATATTTTTAGTACTTTATGGGTTGCTGCCTGCCATGGACCAGGAGGAGGAGGAGGCGGTGGGACTGTTGCTTTTTCTTCTCCAAGTGCTCCAGCAAATGTACTAACGCAAGTTGCAGGTGGTAATTCTGGAATGGTACTTCATACCGGTCCGGCTTGTGCGGGAACTAGTCATGGGGCAACTCCAGGGACAAATGGACAACTACTATACAATTATCAACTTCCTATTGCTGGCCCCAGTCCTAATCTTGGAGTAGATACCGCTATTTGTCCCGGACAAAGTATCGCATTGACATTAGACACAATTTTCCCAAGTTATTTATGGAGTAACGGAGCTAATACCTCCAATATTCAAGTGAGTGCCCCAGGCGTTTATTGGGTTGAGGTTCCCAGTGTATGTGGATTTGCTAGGGATTCTATCGTAGTGGCATTAAATTCAATTTCAGTTAATCTAGGTCCTGATTTATCCTTTTGTCAAGGAAATTCATTAGTTATTCAAGTAAATGGGAATTTTAGTAGCCAAGTTTGGTCAAATGGTGCTGTTTCTTCAGCTATTACAACTTATGTCGCTGGTGTATTTAATGTTGATGTTTATGATCTTAACGGCTGTTCGGATAGTGATACCATTATTATATCTGAACTACCAATAACAAATAGTAATATCAGTGACTCTTTTTGTATCAATTCAAGTTATAATTTTAACGGTCTTATTCTTTCTGCTGCAGGAAATTATACCGTTACCTTACAAAATAGTAATGGCTGCGATTCTATTATTTACTTGAGCCTTTCTTCCATGGCCCTGCCTGTCATTAGTATAAATGATGAATCAATTTGTGAGGGTGAATCAGCTACTTTAACTCCATCAGGAGCTCTTAGCTACCAATGGTCACCTACTCTTACTCAAGAAATAAATGGAAGTTTAATAGTATTCCCAACTACTTCCTCCACTTACCAGGTTATTGGGACAAATCAAAACGGATGTGCTTCACAACTCGAAAATGTAAGCGTAACAGTTTATCCTAATCCCACGGCAAATTTTTATTTTAGTCCTTCCACTATTTCAATAGGAGATCCCATAGGACATATAGTGAATACTTCTATTGGTGGAATTTCTAATACTTGGACAATAGAAGGGATTAGTTTTATTCAAAATCAAACTGAATTTGATTATACATTTCCATTTTCTGAAGGATTTCAATTGGTCACTCTAGCAGTAGAATCTTCATTTGGTTGTATAAATTCTACATTAAATAGTATTCAAATAATGAATGATTTTTCGGTGTATATTCCGAACACTTTCACACCTGATGGTGACGAGTGTAATAATGTCTTTCAGCCTATATTTTCTGGACTTGTAGATCCATCAAATTTTGGATTTTGGATTTACAATCGATGGGGAGAGTTGGTTTTTGAGAGTCATGATGTTTCTGCATATTGGGACGGTAATTATGGTCAGAGCAGAGCATTAGATGGAGTATATTCATATTATTTAACTTACAGTGAAAGTTCAAGTAAAGAGGTGAAAACTTTAGTTGGTAGTATATCTTTGTTAAAATAGTGGAATCTAATTTTCAGGGATTTCTAAGTAATTAAAATTATAAAAACTATTTGTTATCTATTTTAGAGAATTAACACCGAATTCTTAAACAACAAAAAAAGTTTCTAAATATATTTAAACTTTCTAAGGTCTTTGTTCATAAGAACCTAAACTTGCGTTAAAATCAAAAACTGAGAAGTCGCTGGCGTCAACGTAAGCATCACCATTTAAGTCTCCATTTAGCAAGTATAAACCACCATATTGCGATAAATAAATGTCTGTTTCGAAAACTGTATAATCCACACCATCTAAATACCCATCTCCATTCAACTCTCCCAATCTTGATGCATACAAACCTGAAACTAATGCTGTCATTGGGGCTATAGAACCGTCAGTATAAACAGTTGTAATATTATTTGCAAAACTAAGAGCTGTTGAACCTAATATAGTTACAGGATTTGCACTCCATAATGGCAATGAAGATCTATGTTTAACTACAACGTAATATGAATTACCTAATGCACCTAAAGGAAACGTACACTGCACGCTACCATTCTTTTGTAAAATAGGAGAAACACTATAAGCGACTTCATTAAGACTGGCTGCACTTCGTAATTCAACAGTAATTACGTCAACATCTGTATTAGTTCCAGGATTTACTGATCCAGATTCGATAAGATTAATATATCTAGCCGCTCTCATGCTTGCAGGATTTGAACCATAAATGTAATATCCATCCAAGAACATTTGAAGTGAAAGAGTAGCAGATAATGGTGTAATTGTAAGATTCAATTCTTGCGTTACGCAATTTTCTGTAGTACCAGTATAGACTCCTGAAGATGTATATGTTTGACCATTCCATGTATACGAGCCGGTAGATGATGTAGTTGTAGTATTTATAGAACTAGGCGTTATGGTTAAATCTAAAGTTTCAGTTACACAGTTTGAAGTTGCACCAGTATAAACTCCAGATGTATTATACGTTGTTCCATTCCAAGAATAAGAGTTACAAGCAGAGGCTAAAGTTGAATTTGTAGAGCTTGGTGTTATGGTTAAATTCAAAGATTCTGTAACACAGTTTGTAGTCACACCAGTATAAACTCCAGATGTATTATACGTTGTTCCATTCCAAGAATAAGAGTTACAAGCCGAAGCTGAAGTTGAATTTGTAGAGCTTGGTGTTATGGTTAAATTCAAAGATTCTGTAACACAGTTTGCAGTCACACCAGTATAAACTCCAGATTCAGAATATGTCGTTCCATTCCATGTATAACTTCCACAAGCGGATTGTGATGTTGAGTTTGTAGAACTAGGTGTAATGGTTAAACTCAGAGATTCTGTTACGCAATTTACAGTTTCGCCAGTATAAACTCCAGATGTATTATAGGTTGTTCCGTTCCATACATAAGAGTCACAAGCTGATTGTGATGTCGAGTTTGTAGAACTTGGATTTATTGTCAGATTCAATGATTCTGTTACGCAATTTATAGTTGCACCAATGTAAACTCCAGATGTGTTATACGTTGTTCCATTCCAAAGATAAGAGCCACAAGCAGTTTGTGATGTTGAATTTATTGAAGTATTGTTCACACTTATTTCAATACCACTGCTTGTAAAAATTGGATTTGCAATACAACCAAGAGATGTAGAAACTAGAAGTCTTACAACATCAAGATTTGTTAAATTTCCAGATGTATAAGAACTACTTGTTGCACCTGGTATATCAGTATTGTTTAATTGCCATTGATAAGTTGCAGAAGACCATGTATTAGTGGATGTTGATGTAAAAATAACATCTGTTCCGGCACAAACCGAGGTTGCATTTGAAGAGATTGTTGCAGATTGAAGTATAGGTGTTGTAATAGCAATAACATTTCCGAAAAGAGATACATTATCCATTCTCCAAGTAGCAGATGACGAACCCATTCCTATTAGATAAAATCTAAATGAAACATTTGATAAATCATGAAAAGTAGTTCCTAAATAGACAGTGTCGTCTATAATTACTCCCCCATTATTACCTGAAAGACCTGACCCTATATTTGATGAATAATTATCAAGACTAGATCGAATAACCCAAGTTGGAGTTCCTCCTGTTGAACTTGCTCTATGGTGAAAAGCAATTCTATCTAATTTTAGTTTATTACAACTAGAAGAATTAATAGAAAACTGGTTGTATTCATTTAAATCAATCGTTGAGCTTTGATTCCAAGCACTGTTATTAAAAACTCCAGCTGAAGATGAACATGTTGTATTTAAAGTGCTAAACAAGGAAAATGTTGCATTGGTAGGTTGTGAAACTACAGCATTATCAGAACTTGGACAAGTTGTAGTACCTGTAAATTGATAGGTGCCTAACTGAATTGGGAGCAATGGTGCATCTAGACCATTACAGTCTTCGTCTACTCCATTTTCAGGCACTTCTGTTGCTCCAGGATAAACTAGAGCATTATTGTCATTGCAGTCTCCACTTATAGCGACGTACCCAGGATTGACACTACAGGCAGAAACAACAACATTTGGGTTTCCATAACCATCATTATCTAAATCTTGATAATAGTTGATAGAACTCACAATATTTAAATTTAAGGTAATAGTACTATCACAACCTACCGCATTTGCATCAATTAAAGTTTGAGTATATTGACCTGTGCTTGTATAGGTTGAGCCATTCAGTGTATATTCTCCACAATTTGTAATATTAATCGTTGAGAAAGATGGTTGTTTAATGATTAAATTTAAGGTGATTACACTATCACATCCTGCAGCATTTGCATTTGGAAGGGTTATCATATAGGTACCTGATGTTGTATAGGTTTGATTGTTAAATTGATAAGAGCTACATTTTGATACATTGGAAATATCATATGAAACGCAACTTACAGTATTTGCTGGGGTCACTGAAGCCCAAGTGGAACCGTAACGAATTTCGTCTAACTCTAAATTTCCTGTAGAAGTTGAGGTTGCTAAAGCACCTGCTTGTCTTAAAATAATGAGCGCAAAGATTGTGAAAGCCGAACTACCAGCAGCATTTATTGCAGTTGCTATCGGTTCAGTAGATCCTGGAACTGGATTAACCCAAAGAGATGCCTCAGCTAGTTGAGCAGGACTAACAACAGATGCTTTTAATTTAACAACAATAAAATGTGTTGTATTGCAAGGGTAATTTGTTGAGCTATAAGTTGCAGTTCCAGTTGTATTTAATATACCAAATTTTACAGTGTTTGGTTCAGTTCCCGGTTTAACATAAACTTTAGCAGCGAATGATGTTGAAGTTGCTCCAAAACTAGCAAAATACTCACCAGCAGGATTCATACCCGTTGTATTGGGCACGTTAATTAGAAAAGAAAAATACCCAGCTCCTGAAATACCTGTAATTGCTTTATTTACATCCTCACTATTACCTGCGATTAATTGCACCCTGTTTCCCACTGATAGTGGAAGGTTATTGAAATAAAGACTAGCTCCAGAATTAGATGTAGAAGTTAACGCTTGTAATTGCCCTGCAGTACCTGAGTGTGTTGTCCATCCATTTGCATTTAAAGCTCCAGTAAAATTAAAAGATTCAAAAGTTTGTGCTTTAAATAAGAAACTGACAAATAAAAATAAAAATAAGTAAAGAGATTTCATAAGTAATTGGTTTTAAAGTCGTTTAGTTATAAATAGTAAAGTCAAACAAAAATACTTATTAAGATTCAACTAGAAGTATTTTTAGTTAAAATATAACCTAAAAATAATATCAAAAACTTGATTAACTTACTATTTTCTTAATTTATTTTACTGAATTTTCGCGGTTTTGTTCCTTCGAGATGAAAATAATAAAACCCTGAACTAAACTCAAAAACAGAAATTTCTTCAGATTTTTTTTCTAAAAATCCTTTCTTAACAATTGATCCAAAATTATCGAAAATTAAATAAGCTCTTTGCTTTTGATCACTGTAGTCGATATAAAGAATAGTTACAACTGGATTTGGATAAATTGAAAAAAGAGCAAGTTCTTCTTCTGATATACCTGATGAATTAATGGTGAGATTAAGATATTGAGTTACACAAGAAACTGTGGGTCCAGTATATAATCCAGATTGAGTATAGCTTACTCCATTTGCACCCCACATATATGAATCAAGCGATGTAATTATTGTTGTATTTATCGAACTAGGCGTAATTGTCAAATTCAAAGATTCGCTAACACAATTGACTGTTGTTCCACTATAAATTCCGGATGATGAGTACGTTGTTCCGTTCCATACATAAGAATCACAAGCTGATACTTCTGTTGTATTTGTTGAACTAGGCGTAATTGTTAAATTCAAAGATTCGCTAACACAATTAACTGTTGTTCCACTATAAATTCCAGATGATGAATACGTTGTTCCGTTCCATTCATAAGAATCACAAGCTGATACTTCTGTTGTATTTATTGAACTTGGCGTAATTGTCAAATTCAAAGATTCGCTAACACAATTTACTGTCGTTCCACTATAAATTCCAGATGATGTATACGTTGTTCCGTTCCAATTATAAGAATCACAAGCTGATACTTCTGTTGTATTTGTTGAACTAGGTGTAATTGTCAAATTTAAAGATTCGCTAACACAATTGACTGTTGTTCCACTATAAATTCCAGATGATGTATACGTTGTACCGTTCCAATTATAAGAATCACAAGCTGATACTGCGGTTGTGTTTATGGAATTAGCTGTTACGTTAATATAATTTGAGAATTCTATTGTATCACTTCCAGAGCTATTTGTAGCTATTAAACTTGCAGCATAATATCCAGCAGAAGAATAACTAACAATTGGATTTGCTGTAGTGCTTGTAGAGGGAACTCCACCAGGAAACGACCAAGAATAAGATGTGGGTGACCCTAATGTAGTACTTATATATTGAACTGTTTCACCCTGACAAATTAATGGTGTTGATGAAGAAAAATTAGCAACAGGAGGAGGTATAAAAACGCCTGAAATATTTATGTTATCAATGTATAAGTTATTTCCATAAGCAGGAAGATTTCTAAAAGCAATTCTTACACTTGGTTCCCCAATATATTGGTCTAAATTGATCGTTTCGTTTCTCCATTGAGCTGAAGTAGGTGTAAAGTTAGATGTAGTTGGCGGCGCTGTAGGAAGATTTCCAGGACCTACTGTTAGTCCTGTTTTTAGATAAAGTGAATTCCAAGTAATTCCACAGTCAGAGGATATTAGAACTTCTAATCCATCAATATAACTAGAGTTATATGCAGCATAAGCAACATCAAAAGAAATTTGAGCAGACAATAAATTTGTAAAACTTAAAATTGGCGATCGGAATTCATCTTGATTACCTATGTCATTTTCAGAATAATTTAAAAAAATCATTGAATTACCGGAACTTGGTGCTAAACCAACTGTTGAATTTCTTGTCCAAGTTGATCCTTGATCAGTATTCAAAATCGACCAACCAAGAGGCGGAAAAGCAATGCCGGTAAACCCTTCAATTAGTGGGAGATTTTGAGGAGAGAGAACAGTTATAAAGGTCGTTTGTATTTCTGAATCATCTCCATTTAAATTTGCAACATTTAGCGTTACAGTGTATGTTCCAGCAGAATTATAGCTTATAATTGGATTTTGTTCAGAGCTTGTTGCAGGTGAGCCTCCAGGAAATGTCCAAGAATAGGTTGTTGGTGTTCCAGTTGAAGTGCTTGTAAATTGAACTGACTGACCTTGACAAATTGATGTTTTATCACTTATAAAACTTGCTACAGGAGCTACAGGAATACTAATGTACAAATCAGATTCCCATGTGCCTCTACCATAAGTTGCACAACGTAATTTGTTGTTAGGATAAAAAATTTCTAAGTCTCTCACTGCACAATTTGGAAGACCTGAGGTAAAATCTACCCAAGATGACAAAGAATTATCTCTGTAATATACGCCAACATCCGTTCCGATATAAACAGCATCTCCATTTAATGTTCCATTATGATAAACAATACAATTAACAGGAATATTCGGTAAGCCTGACGACAAATTAATCCACGATAATCCACCGTCATTGGTTTTAAACACTTTATCACCTGCAGTGTATCCTGAATAAACGACAAATGCTACATCTGGATTTGTATTTGAAACTGCAACCCAAGTTGGCGAAACAGCCGTGGTAGGATTTGTACAAGAGGTAAAAGTGACACCTCCATCTACAGATCTTGAAATCCCTCCACTACCCGATTTCACAACATAAATTACTTGATTGTTGCTCGGAGCAAGAGCAAATTCTTTAATTGTATTTGCTGCAGGATTTGGAGTTGCTAATTCAGTCCATGTTACTGTAGAAGCAGCAATATTACTCGTCTTATACAGAGCTGGTCTACCTCCTGCATAAACTACAGCCTGTGCAACAGGATCTTGATGTATAGGACTAACCCAATCACCTTCAACCGCAGGATCATCTATGTTTGAAAAATTTGTTGAACCTGATGTTGTTCTAAAATAATTACCATAGTAAATAGAAGCTATTTGGAAATTATTGTTTGTTCTATCTATAAAACAATCCATTCCGTCACCGCCATTTACTTGAGTCCATGAAGTTCCATTTACAGTCCTATTTGTTCCATTATCTTGGTGACCGGCTAATACCATTGTGGAGTTTGTACTTGATAAACTAAATCTATATTGCTGTGCTATTGATAAATTTGAACTAATATCCGTCCAAGAAACGCCGTTATCAATTGATTTAAAAATACCACCATCATTAGCTGAAAAGCAAGTTGTTCCTGAACCAGGAAAATAAATAATATCATGAACATCAGCGTGAACATAAGGTTTGCCATATCCACCAGACCAATGAGAAATTAAAGAAAATGTAGTTCCTCCATTTATTGATTTCCATTGATTGACACCACCAGTTATAATTTCCTCATCATTTGTTGGTGAGGCGGCAAGAGCTAAATCGTACCATCCTTGACCTCCCTCATCTGTACCATCATCCCATCCCAATATATTGTTCGTTAGAGTTGAGGACATTCTTGTTATAAATGATGTTGCGCTATTTGTAGATCTTAATAAACCCAAAAATCCGCTATCAGTTGAATTAGCTGCTAGTACATACACATATTCTGGATTTGCTGGCGTAACAGCAATTGCTAATCTCCTTACACCTGTCAAACCAGTATTTATAGTGACCCAATTAAGACCACCATCTGTTGATTTTTTAAAAACGGTGCTTGCAGCATAAATAACTGATGGATCTCCTGGTTTAAATTCTGCATCCTTTATGCTATTGAATGTCCCCGTTGGCTGCGTCCAATTTACACCTCCATCAGTTGTTCTCCAAATTCCATTGCTTGCAAAGGCCATGATTATTTGTGTATTGTTGGGATTTATCAAAATTTTGCTAATTCTTCTTGCACTTTCAACAGGGAAAACTAAACCGCTCGAGTTCCATGTAGTTCCTCCATCAATAGATTTTAAAACTCCAATGCTATAAGTGTCACCTGCATCATTATCACCTGTTGCCAGGTACATAATTTGAGAATTTGAAGGGTCAATTGCAATATCTGAAACTCCAATTACAGCTAAATCATCTGTATTAGTAGACCAACTTACACCACCATTAATTGATTTCCAAAGTCCACCATCAGGAGCGCCAACATACATTATATTGCTATCGTTAGGGTCAAAGCGAATGAAATTTAATCTGCCTGCTCCCCCGCCTGATGGTTTTCCTACTGGCCCAACAATAGTCCAATTACCATTGATAGTATTTGGAATAACTGAATTTAAATTCTGAGATTTCCAATCATTATAATTACCATACGTTTGAGATGGTAGGGTTATGTCTCCGCTAGGATAAACTCTAGGCTCTATATAATTTTCCCAACGTTTAAATGCTTTGAATCCTTTTCCCTTCTCCACTACTCTATTTTTCCAATACTCTTCGAATGATTCTTGAATCTCGTAGAGACTTAAATTAGGGTTATTCATATCATCTACCCATAATTGAGCTCTTAAAATTGAACTAAAAAAAAGAGCTGCAAAAAATATTTGTATTTTAATATTTGGCATAGTCTTCAAAAATAATTCAATTTAATTTAGTAAACAAAGAAAAAATCAATAGATTTGTTGAATAAAATAAAGGCTTTACCAATGAAGAAATCAAATAGCAAGAAATATCTTTTTTTCATTCTCCTTGTTACGTTTTTAGCAAGCAATCTTTTTTCGCAACTAAGTCTAAATGGGGGTCTTGGAACACTCAATGGTTTCGGAGTAAAAAAAACATTTTTTGGCCTTAATTTGGGACTTGAATATCCAAGAAGTAACCAAACAACTATTTACGGTCGTTTTTCTTATTATATCCCAAGGAATAATGAAGATTCTATTAAAGAAAATGTATATTCTACAACACCTCCATATTCACTTATACGCAATTATATTGTTTCTACTGGATATCTAACCTTAGAAGGAGGAACAAGGTCTTACCTAATAAATGGTTATGATAATGGGTTCTCCATTTATGGTGGAAGTACAATCCTAGTTTGCGTGAATAATATAAAGAGAAAATATGAAGATTGGAAATACCCAGAGAATGAAAGTGATTTTGAAAATTATGGCGATACAAAGGGAACTATTTTAAATCTAGGTGTTGGCCTTCAAGGTGGATTAAAATATACCTTTCCGAGTATTGGCACCTTCTTTTGTGATTTAAGTGGAAATTACTTAATTATCCGCCAAGCCAGCAATGGCGTGGTTAATGAATCAACAAACTACCCTTTTAATTCTGCTATGCTCTTTACTTTTAACCTTGGTTTTCGAAAAGACTTCTATTAATTATACTAGATTGCGAACTAAGTCTAACACAAAATCTAATTGTTCTTCTCTTGTCAATTTAGAATTATCCAGCACAATTGCGTCAGCAACTTGAATTAAAGGACTTTCTTTTCTACTCGAATCCATTAAATCTCTTTCGGCTAAATTTGAAGAAATAGTTTCTATTTTGGCTTCAATTCCTTTTGATTTTAGTTCCAAATATCTACGCTGAGTACGTATTTCTTGAGAAGCTGTAATAAATAGTTTTAATTCAGCCTTCGGAAAAACTACAGATCCGATATCACGACCTTCCATTACAATTCCTCCATTTGCGCCCATTTTTTGCTGTTCCATCACTAATTTCATTCTCACTTCTTTGATTCTTGCAACTTTTGAAACAACTGCAGCCACCTCACCACCTCGAATTAATTCTTCAACATTTTTACCATTTAAAAACAAGCAATTGTTATCATTGATCAGTTGAAAAGATAAAGTAATATTTTTAAGGGCATGAATAATATCTACTTGCTTTGGATTAGTATCATCATCAAACAAATTATTTTGAAGACAATAAAGCGCAACACCACGATACATTGCTCCAGAATCAATAAAAATAAATGAAAGTTTCTTCGCCAAATCTTTTGCTAGCGTACTTTTCCCACAAGCTGAATAACCATCAATTGCTATGGTGATTTGTTTTTTAATCATTTTTCAAAATTACAATTATTAAGATTAAAAAAGATACCAAAAATAATCTGCTCAGGTCTTCTTAATAATAAATTGCTCTTCTAACTTTTGTGATATATTTTGCCAAGCGAATTACTTGTTTTGTATATCCAAATTCATTGTCATACCATGCATACAAAACAATATTTTTACCATCTAAAGAAGCAATTGTAGCATTTGAATCGAAAACCGAGCAACAAGTATTGCCAATTATATCACTTGACACCAATTCAGGATCAAAAGAATAATAAATTTGATTTACTAAATCTCCGTTCAAAGCCGCATCTTTAATTACAGCATTTATTTCATCAATACTTGTTTTTTTAGCAAGTTCCAAACTCAAAATAGCCAAAGATCCGTTAGGTGTTGGGACCCGAACAGCATTTGCTGTTAGTTTATCCTTTAATTCAGGAATTACTTTAGTCACTGCACTTCCGGCACCCGTAGAAGTGATAACCATATTAATTGCTGCAGAACGACCTCTTCTTGGTTTATTATGCATGTTATCCAATAAATTTTGGTCGTTTGTATAGGCATGAACCGTTTCTATATGACCTTTTACTACACCAAATTTATCATTCACAACTTTTAAAATCGGTGAAATCGCATTTGTTGTACAAGATGCTGCAGAATATATATTTTCGTTTTCTAAATCTAATAAACCTTGATTAATTCCATAAACTATATTTGGAACTTCTTTTCCTGGTGCCGTTAATAAAACTTTACTAACTCCTTTGGCTTGAAGATGTCTTGATAGCGCCTCCCTAGTTGTAAACACACCAGTATTGTCAATTATTAAAGCATTTGTAATTCCATACTGCATATAATCTATGTCCTCTGGATTTGCAGCATCAATCATTTTCACAATCTGACCGTTAATAATGATCGCTTTGTTTGCCAAATCTTCAACTACTGTCCCTTTAAATGAGCCATGAACTGAATCACTTCTTAAAAGAGATGCACGTTTTATAATATCGGCATCCGAAGAACCACGAGTAACTATTGCTCTCAATCTCAATTGCTGCCCTTTTCCAGCTTGTTTAATTAATTCACGGGCTGCTAGACGACCAATTCGTCCAAAACCATATAAAACAACATCTCTAGGACTTATTTCCGAAGAAGAATCTTTAAGGTTTTTTAATTTAAAAGTTAAAAAATCAGCTTTAGAAGAATAAGCATCTTGTTCAACAATCCATTCACTAGCTAATTTACCAATATCTAATTTTGAAGGAACGATATCAGAAGAAAGAATAATATCTGCTAAATCTGAAGTAGTAAAAACATCAATTGGTTTATTCACAACCTCTCCCGCATATTCATGTAAATTTAAAATCTCGGAAATGGTAACATCTATTAAACTCTGTCTAAATAAAACTAATTCAATTCCCTTATCGTAGAGTAATTGACCAACTTTACTTTGAAGTTTAACAGCAGCTCTTTCTTTTTTTATGTGCAATTGAAGCACTTTTTCATAACTTAACTCTGTATCCATTTTTAATTTGATTGAAAATATAAAAAGCAAAAAAGGCTATCAGTTATAAACCGATAGCCTTTTGCTATAAATGATTATCCTAAATAAGATTTTAGCAACTTATTTCGCGAAGCATGGCGCAAACGACGAATTGCTTTTTCTTTTATTTGACGAACTCTTTCGCGTGTTAAATTAAATTTAGAACCTATTTCTTCTAAAGTAAGTCCGTGATTCATTCCTATACCGAAAAACAAACGAATAATTTCTCTTTCTTTATCAGTAAGCGTACTTAAAGATCGTTCTATTTCTTTTTGAAGTGATTCTGCCATTAAAACATGATCTGTTTTAGGTGAATCGTTATTCGCCATTACATCCATTAATGTACCACCATCTTCATTTGTGGTAAGTGGAGCATCCATAGATACATGTCGACCTGAAACACTTAAACTTTCTTTGATTTTTTCTTCAGGAACCTCTAGAGCTTCCGCCAATTCTTCTGCTGAAGGTGGACGTTCGTATTCTTGTTCTAGGCGAGAAAATGCTTTATTGATTTTATTAAGTGAACCAACTTGGTTAAGTGGCAAACGAACAATTCGAGCTTGCTCAGCCAAAGCCTGTAAAATTGATTGGCGAATCCACCAAACTGCGTAAGAGATAAACTTAAACCCTCGTGTTTCATCAAATTTCTGTGCTGCTTTAATTAAGCCAAGATTTCCTTCATTGATAAGGTCTGGGAGTGTTAAACCCTGATTTTGATATTGCTTTGCAACAGAAACAACAAATCGCAAATTTGCTTTCGTTAATTTTTCTAGTGCTTGCTGATCTCCGGCTTTAATTTTTCGCGCTAATTCAACCTCTTGTTCTGCTGTAATCAACTCTTCTCTACCAATGTCTTGAAGGTATTTATCGAGTGATTGACTTTCACGATTTGTTATCGATTTGGTTATTTTTAGCTGTCTCATGTATGATTTAGATTCCTTTTAAATTATTAGTATATATTGTATGTTCTAATTTGCAAAGTAACGCGAAAAAAAACTAACTGAAAAATATTTTTTAGTCTATATTTAAATAATTTATAACTATTTTATTAACAATTGAGAATTAATATTCATTCGATTTATAAACCAAATCCAACATACTCTCTCCTTCCGCTTTCAGACATAATTTCAAGTAAAATTCCGCGATTTTGATCATTTAACTTTGTAGTTAATTGTTCTACACTAGAAATAGTTTCATTATTTACCTTAGTTATTATTGTTCCAACTTTAAGCCCTAAAGATTGTAGTTTTCCTGCACCTATAGATTTAATTTTAATACCGTATGTAATATTCAACTCTTTCTTTTCTTTATCTGTTAATTCAATAAATGTGGCACCTAGCGCTACATTCTTTTTTATTTCTTCTTTGGTCACTAACGAAGTCTCTCCATCTTGGTTACGTAAAACAAGTTCTTTTGTCACCTCATCTCCATTTTTCTTCCTTAAAGTAATTGAAACTCTATCGCCAGGACGTCTTTTTCCAATTTCTTCTTGAAGTGAAGCAACAGAATTAACCTCCTTACTACCAATTTTTAAAATCACTTCCCCATCTTTAATTCCTGCTTTATCTGCACTTCCTCCTTCGTTAATTTTTGCTAGATAGACACCTTTTAAATTTGGAAGACCCTCTTTTTCTTTTATTTCTTGAGTAATATCAGAAATTTGAACCCCTAAAAATCCACGTTGAACTATTCCATAATCGATCAAATCGCGCATTACTTTCTGAACTAAATTAACAGGAATAGCAAATGAATATCCACTGTAACTTCCAGTTTGAGAAGCGATAGCAGTATTAATTCCAACAAGTTCTCCATTTGTATTTACGAGAGCACCACCACTATTTCCAGGATTAACGGCTGCATCAGTTTGAATAAAAGATTCAATAGGAAATACATCTTTTCCTGAACGTTCACTCAGTAGATTTATATTTCGAGCTTTAGCAGAAACAATTCCTGCAGTTACTGTAGATGTAAGATTAAAAGGATTTCCGACCGCAAGAACCCACTGACCAATTTTTAAATCGTCACTATTTCCTATTGGAATAGCTTTAAAGCCCTTTCCTTCAATTTTTAAAACTGCTAAATCAGTTGCTGGGTCAGTCCCTACAATTTTTGCAGTGTATTTTGAATTGTCGTTTAATATAACTTCTATTTCACTTGCATTATCAACTACGTGGTTATTTGTAATAATATAACCCTCTGAAGAAATAATTACACCAGAACCAGCACCAGAACCATATTGTTTAAATTCACGACCACCAGCTCCAGGACCATTAAAAAATTCTTGAAAGGGATCGCGTTGAAAAGTAGTTTGGACAACTTTAGTTGTGACGTGAACAACTGAATTTATTGTGCTTTCTGATGCTTGTGTAAAATCATTTGCGTCAGAAACACCATTTAATCCTACTGAACGAGCATAACTATTTTTATTTCCATCTATAACTCTATCAGAGAGAAATCCTGAAGAGGACTGAAAATATACATATGTTGCAAAAGGGATGGCACCGCCTAATAAACCAATACCAAAAATTTTAAAAAAAGAGAGGTAATTCATGAAATTAAATTTAAAAGTGAACGGTATATTAACAACTAAACACAGGATTTATTTGATTTATAGCTGTTAAAAATTTGTTAAGAATAATTAACTTTAATTAGGTATATTTGGCCTTAATTCTATGCAAATAAAATTTTCAAAATACCAAGGAACAGGTAATGATTTCATTTTACTGAATAATTTATCTGGAAGTTATGATGCATTGTCTGTAGATGACATCAAACTGCTTTGTAATCGTCGTTTTGGAATTGGTGCAGATGGATTAATTAAAATCAATCAATCTTTCTCTAAAACTTTCGAAATGGATTATTACAATTCAGACGGTAGCAAAAGTTTTTGTGGAAATGGTGCGCGTTGCGCAGTTGCTTTTACTGAAACATTGGGAATAGAAGTTTCGGATCTTACATTTGATGCCTTTGATGGCTCTCATTTGGCCAGTAAAACTGCTAATAACATCAAAATCCAAATGGGAAATGTAGAAAACGTTCATGAATTTGAAAATGAATTCGAACTTTATACAGGTTCGCCTCATTATGTAAAAATCAGTGATGATATTTCTTGTGAAACAATTCTAAATTTTGGAAAAAGCATTCGTTTTTCACCAAAATACATTAGCGAAGGCATAAATGTAAACCTATTAAAAGGAATTAGCCCAACTAAAATTGAAATTGCAAGTTACGAAAGGGGCGTTGAGGAAGAAACACTTTCTTGTGGAACTGGAGCTACGGCTTGTGCACTTGTTTGGGATAAAATACATAATTCAGGGACTAATTTTATTGAGGTAAAAGCAAAAGGTGGGAATTTGAAAATTGAATTCAAACGAGATGCCTCCAATGGCTATTATGACATCTTCCTAGTTGGTCCAGCAGAATTTGTATATTCTGGAGAAATTAATTTAATAAAAGAATAAATTTAGCATGTTAAAAGGAGAATCTATCTACCTAAGAGCAGTAGAAAAAGAGGATGCACCAACTCTTTTTATTTGGGAAAACAATCCTTCAAATTGGAAGATATCAAATACAGAAATCCCATTTTCTATGCATTCTATTCATCAATTAATTGAACAGCAATCAAATATTAGAAATTCAGGTCAATTACGCATGATTATTTGTCTAATCGAAAATGATTTTCCAATTGGTGCTTTTGACTTGTATGATGTGAGTTTCAGACATGGATTTGCTGCAATTGGAATTCTAATAGCCGAGGAAAAAGAACGAAGAAAAGGATATGCCCAAGAAAGCATGAAATTAATGATTGAATATACTAGAGATGTTTTAGAACTCAGTAATTTACAATGCGCTATTCATGCTGACAATAAAGCAAGTATTGACTTTTTTGAACAAATTGGATTTAAGCATATTGGCACAAAGAAAAACTGGCTTTTATACAAAGGAAAGCGAATTGACGAAGTAAATTATCAACTATGTTTAAAAGAAATAAAATAGTTCTTAGTGTAATTATTTCACTTGTACTAATAGCAATTGCTGTTCCGAAAATAATGCTTTTCATTTCTGGAAATAAGCTCAGTTGTAATGTAATCAAAAAAGATTTTTTTATAGTCTCGCCATTAGATTTGAATGGTTTAGCAATTCAGTTAAAAAAAGAGGGTATTATTGATAATCTAAATGCATTTATTTCGGTTGGAGAATACAAAAACTTAAAACCCAATAAAATTGCTTTAGGTAAATATTGCATTGAACCTAGCACGAGTTATCGAACTTTGCTAAATGGTTTTAAAATAAATGCCAATGGAAATGGAAATAATGAAAAAGAAGTTGAAGTAACATTTAATAACTGCATAACAATAAATGATTTAGCTGAAAAAGTTTCATTCTGCTTATTTCTTGATAGCGCTAAATTAATTTCATACTTAAACGATAAAAACACCTTAAAAAAATATGGTTTTACACCGCAACAAATACCTGCACTTTTCATTCCAAATACCTACCAATTTTTTTACGATACAGATGAAAAACAATTTGTTGAACGAATGGCCAAAGAATTCAAGATTTTTTGGACTAATGAAAGAAAAGAAAAAATAAAGCAAATTGGATTAAATTCCCAAAGTGAAGTTGTAACTCTTGCGAGTATTGTTTATTCTGAACAATCAATTGTTTCTGAAGAATGGCCAATTATATCCGGACTTTATTTAAATCGCATTAAGCAAGGTATTCGTTTGCAGTCTGATCCAACCTTTAAATTTTGTTGGGGAGATATTTTAAAAGGAGTGCAGCGCTTATTAAATATCCACCGCGAGATTAATTGTGAATACAATACCTATAAAATAATGGGGTTACCTCCTGGGCCAATTTGCCTTCCTCCTACTTCAGTTGTGGATGCTGTTTTAAATAAGGCCGATGTAAATTTTATTTATATGTGTGCGAAACCTGATTATTCGCATCGACACAATTTTGCTGTTTCTGGCGCAGAACATATGAAGAATGCACGAGTTTTCCAAAATTGGTTGGCTGCTGAACTTAAAAAAAAGAATAAACGATGAAAAGAAGAGCATTTTTTAAAGCAGGATTGAGCTTAGGTGCTATTTCCTTGCTTGAACCAATAAAAGGGGCGAACATTCTTGCATCTTCATTTGAAGGTGTTTCTTCTGGGCCAATTGTATTATCAACTTGGATTCACGGCTTGGAAGCAAATCGTGCAGCATGGGAAGTTTTGAGTAAGGGAGGAAAAGCAATTGATGCAGTAGAAAATGGAGTTCGAATTACAGAAGCAGACTTAGCTAATCGCAGTGTTGGAATTGGCGGACGCCCTGACAGAGATGGCCATGTTACACTTGACGCATGCATAATGGACGAAAAATCGCGCTGTGGTGCAGTGGCTTTTATGGAAGGAATTGCACATCCAATTTCAGTGGCAAGAGCAGTTATGGAAACTACGCAACATGTTATGCTTGTTGGAGAAGGCGCAGAGAAGTTTGCAAGTGAAAATGGTTTTAAAAAAGCAAAAATGCCATTGCCTGAAGTAAAAAAAGATTGGGAAAAATGGAAAAAAGAAAATAAAGATGTATTCAAAAAACCAATTATTAATCACGAAAACCACGATACAATTGGCTTGATTGCAATGGATGCCAATGGCGATTTAAGCGGCGCTTGCACCACAAGTGGTTGGGCGTACAAAATGCACGGGCGTGTTGGAGATTCTCCAATAATCGGAGCTGGTTTATTTGTTGATAATGAAATTGGTGCCGCAACTTCTACTGGTTTAGGGGAAGCAATTATTCGTGTAGCCGGAAGTAGTATGGTTGTAGAATTAATGAGACATGGTTATTCTCCCACAGATGCTTGTAAAGAAGTTGTAAATCGTATAATTAAAAAACACAGCGATTTAACGAATTTACAATGTGGATTTATTGCAATTGATAAAAAAGGAAATTTCGGAGGATATTCTGTCTATGCTGGATTTAATTATGCGCTAAAAACTGCCACAGAAGATAAAATGGTAGATGCTGGTTTTGATAGGAATTGGTAGTTATTGATTGACTTATTAAATTTATGAAAACGTTAATAGCACTAATTCTTCTAATAGTTTCAATTTCTTCATTCGGGCAACAAGAACTTTCTTGGGAATTTTATCATCCCTTGAAAAAAGAATGGTATTCTTTTGGGAAAGCTGGAAGTATTCAAGAAAAATTAATGGAACTTAAGGAATTACCTCCTGCTTTTTATAGCGATAATGAAAAAGAATTTCAATGGATTGAAGATCATGTTTGGCAATTCAGAAGCACCTTTTACCTCACTGAAAAAGAGGCGAGTTCACGGAACTTAATTTTGCAATTCCCCAATATTGATACCTACGGAGAAATTATTCTTAATAATCAGTTTATTGGGTCAACGGAAAATTTCTTCCGTCCTTATGAGTTTGAGATACAAAAATCTGTAATCTGCGGATACAATACATTATTAGTAACTATTACACCACCTGTATTATTTCATAAATCACGGTATGAAAATGAAGATTTTCATTATCCTGCTCCAAACGATCCCGCTAAAATGAAAGTGGCGCCTTTAAGCCGTAAACCACAGTATCAATTCGGCTGGGATTGGGCACTAAGAATGAACACCATCGGTTTTTCAAAACCTATAAGTATTATTCCTTCTGGATTTAACGCGATTAAATCGTGTGTCGTAAACACGCTCTATCAATCCAGCAATGTCGCAACATTACTTTATATTTTAGACACCAAGAAACCATTGGTTGATGGGTTTATTTCTTCTTCTTTATTTGGAAAAAGACCCTTAGTAATTGATTCACTTAAACCCAATCATTTTTTAGTTGATTTTCAATTGGAGAATCCAAAATTGTGGTGGCCTGTTGGATTCGGTGAACCAAATTTATATCTAGATACCTTGAAACTTTTAAACGCTGATGGATTGGTCCTCGATAAATACATTATTGAATTTGGAGTGCGGACAGCGAAATTAGTCCAAAATAAAGATGAATGGGGAACTTCTTATGAGTTTCACGTAAACGACATTCCGATTTTCTGCAAAGGAGCCAATTACATTCCACAATCTGTATTTCCTGCTGCAGTTAAAGATTCTGCTATTGAAAATATGATTGATCAAATGCTTGCTGCAAATTTTAATATGGTGAGAGTTTGGGGGGGCGGTTATTATCCCGATAATATTTTTTATAAAACCTGTGATAAAAAAGGGTTATTAGTTTGGCAAGATTTAATGTTCGCCTGTGCAATGTATCCTGGAGACAGTACTTTTTTAAAATCTGTGGAAGAAGAATTAACCTATCAAATTCCTCGTATAAGTGCCCACCCAAGTGTAATACTACTAAATGGAAACAATGAAGTAGATATGGCATGGAAAAACTGGGGTTTTCAACTACAGTATTTTTTAAAGGATAAATCTCAAAAAATAATCGAAAAAGCATACGATGATTTATTTAATAAACTTGCTAAAGAAGTTGCATCAAACTGGACAAACACTTCCTATGTTCATACTTCGCCACTCAGTAATTGGGGGAAAGATGAGTTTTACAATCATGGCTCTCAGCATTATTGGGGTGTTTGGCATGGTTCAGATCCATTATCAAATTTTACAACTAAAATTGGTCGATTTAATGCCGAATATGGCTTCCAAAGTTTTCCGGAATTTTCAAGTTTAGCAAAATTTTCAGCTAAAGAAGATTGGTCACTTACTTCAAAAGTGATGAAACACCATCAAAAAAGTTATGTTGGAAATAGTATGATAGAAAAGCAAGCAAAATTACTTTATGGAAAATCTAATAGTTTTGAAGAATTTGTATATCACTCCCAACTAACACAAGCATATGCAATTTCTTCCGCAATTAATAGTCATCGTTTAGATGCTCCAAGATGTATGGGGACTTTGTATTGGCAGTTAAACGATTGTTGGCCGGCACCAACTTGGTCAAGTATTGATTATTATGGATCTTGGAAAGCATTGCATTATGCTGTTCGTGATGATTACAGACAAATTGCTGTATTAAAAAAAATAGATGCTAAAGGAAATATTGAATTATTCTTGAAGTCCGATGCTCCAAAAAGCAACGAAAATGCTATTCAGCTTTCAATTGAAGTTTATTCTTTGGATGGAAAGCTTCTTTCTTCAAAGTCGCAAAAACTGAGTATTTCCTATATGAAACAACTTTCATTGGGGAAATTTCAAGCTGATAACAAAATTGTAAAAGTTCGAATAGGATCTGATTACGAGCGTGTATTTCTTTTCAGCAAGCAAAAATCTTTTAAAAGCCTTAATAATACTAAAAAAGCAGAAGTTAATCTAAATCTAACTACTATTGATCTACTGAATAAAACAGCAATAATTGAGATTAACAACAATCAGTTTTTGGCTGATTTCTGGTTGTATTCAGCTAAAATTGGAGTATCATTTGACAAGAACTTCATTCAACTTCTTCCTGGGAAGCATCAAATTTTAATTCACTTCAATGAAATCCCTGAACAAAAGGATTTCGCTTGTTTTTTTCGCTAGATATATTTCTTGTTAGATTAAATACTAAATTTATAAGCTTTATCTATGAAAATTGCAGTTACTGGTGCAAGCGGTCATGTCGGAAATGTTGTTTGCAGAAAACTTATTGAAAAAGGATGCAAGGTAAAAGCTTTTTATAATTCTGACTCAAGAGGCCTTCAAAATCTTGACCTTGAATTAGTTCAAGGAAATGTATTAAACAAATCTGATTTATCTAAATTAATTGAGGGCTGTGATTTCGTCATCAACTGCGCCGCAATGATTAGTATAAATGGTGATCGTGATGGTCTTGTTTTTAAAACAAATACCGAAGGTCCCAAAAATATTCTTGAAGTAGCAATCCAACATAAAGTAAAAAAAATTATTCATGTCAGCAGTGTACATGCAGTTCACGATTTACCACATACAACAATTTACAACGAACAAAGATCATATAAAAGTCAAGAAAATTTTGCTTATGATTATTCAAAAGCAAAAGGAGAACATGAAATTCTCACTAACTCAAAAAATCAAAATATTGAAGTTGTTGTAGTTCGACCAAGTTGTGTTTTGGGGCCTTTTGATTTTAAACCTTCAAAAATGGGAGCTGCACTAATGAATTTTTACAAGGAGAAAATTCCTATGATTCCAAAAGGTGGCTATGACTTAGTCGATGTTCGTGATCTTGCAGAATCAATTTATCAAGCAATTTTAAAGGGCAAAAATGGGGAGGTCTATTTACTTTCCGGAAAATACTATAGTTTTAAAGAGCTACTCGAAGAAATTCATCTTGTTGCAAATAAAAAAATTCCAAAAATCATTCTACCATTTTGGTTTTTGAAGGCAACACTGCCATTTATTTGGATCTTTAGTAAACTAACGAAAACCGAACCTTCCTTAACCCATGAGTCAATAATTGCAATCAAAGAAGGGCATCCAAAAATGGATTATTCTAAGGCAAAAGAAATCCTTCATCACAATCCTAGACCTTTAAAAGAAACCCTTAGCGATTTTTTTAAGTGGCAATTTGAAAACGCAAGAAATCAACAAACTTTCTAAAATATGAAAACTGAAACCCTTGAGTATATTGTATTTATATGGATTGCTCTAGCTCTAATTGTTCACATTACCATGTTTTATGTAACCGCTCCATTTGGAAGACATACCTCAGATAAATGGGGCCTTACCTTGAATAATAAAGTTGGCTGGTTCATCATGGAGCTTCCTTCATTGCTAATCATGTCTTATTTCCTTGTTTTCGGAACTTATTCAATGGATTCTTATGTGTGGATTTTATTTGCTGTATGGATTTTTCATTATACCAATCGAACTATTATCTATCCTTTACGAATAAAACCTACAGATAAAAAAATGCCCCTTTCAATTGCTCTAAGCGCAATTATTTTCAATATCGTAAATGCAGGAATCAATGGTTATTTCCTTTCAGAATTAGCTTCACCAAATAACTATAATTTAGAATGGTTAAGCAGTCCTCATTTTAAAGTTGGTCTTCTAATTTTTATTTTCGGAATGGGAATTAACTTAAAATCTGACGCTATTTTAATTGGTCTAAGGAAAAAGGGAGAGAAAAACTACCAAATACCGAAAGGATTTTTATTCGATTATATTTCTTCTCCCAATTTATTTGGAGAAATCATCGAATGGACTGGTTTTGCAATTATGGCATGGAATCTACCTGCCCTCAGCTTTGCTATTTGGACCTTCGCTAACCTTGTTCCTCGTGCTCTAAATCACCACAATTGGTACAAAGAGAAATTTCCAAATTACCCAAAAAACCGTAAAGCAGTTTTCCCTTATTTATTTTAAACATTCAAGGTATATTTACAAATTATGAGAATTTTACAGACAATTTTACTTTTACTTTTTTTTTACTTCTAAGCTTTTAGCACACCAAGGAGAAAAACCCCATGGAAACGATAAGATTTGGAACACGGGAAAAACATCAGAACAAGGAAGTTTTTTGATGCTCAAAAATGGTGAAGTTTATATTCAAAAAAACAATGCCTCAATTAGCCATTTTCCATTAGCAAAATTATCTTCAAAAGAACAAAAAGGAATTATTGAACGCTACAAGGCAATTGAAAAATTAAACAAGGAAATTAGTGTTGCGCCGAAAACCGAAACTAAAAAAGGCAATATAAATGGACTCCTAATTAGCTTTTCTTTGATAATTACCTTAGTCCTTATTTCTTTTCTTCTCAAACGAACTAAACTTAAAGCCACTGCCCTACTTCTTCTTTGCTTAAATACATTGTTTTTTAGTTTTACAGACCCAAATACAATCAATGCAGCTTTTTCTCCATTTTTAGCAAATGTCACAACCTCTTGGGATAATAACTACTTCTATGTTGAATCAAAAGGCATTCCTACAACACATACCATGATGGTTGGAATTTCCAATCATGGTTGGCAACAGCAAGTTCCAATTCCACAATGCTATACAGGGAATAACCATTGGAGTATTCCTTTAAATCCAATTATCGAAACAACTCCAGTACCTGTTAACGAAAGTCATTTTACCAGAGGTGCGATAGCACTTGCAATTAATGGCGTTCCAATTTTTAACCCTTATACAAATACAGGTGTTGATGCCTTTCTAGACGGACAATTAGATAATTTTGGTGGACATTGTGGAAGAGGAGATGACTACCATTATCATACAGCACCTTTGCACTTATACAATCAAACAACTTCTACTCTCCCAATTGCTTATGCCTTAGATGGATTTGCAGTTTATGGAAGTTTAGAGCCAGACGGGACAGCTATGACAAGCCTTGACATAAACCACGGACACTCTTTAAATGGCGTTTATCATTACCATGGAACGGCATCAGCACCTTACATGATAAAAAACATGGTTGGACAAGTAACGGAAGATGCAACTTTAGAAATCGTACCTCAAGCCCATGCTCAACCAGCAAGAACAGAAAATTGGGGCCCTTTAAGCGGTGCTTTAATCACATCTTGTACAGAAAATGCTTCAAATAATGGATACAATTTATCTTACACGCTCAATAATGGAAGTCCGTATGCAACAAATTACAGTTGGAATGGAACTACCTACACTTTCAATTATGTTACTCCATCTGGAACTACAACAACTAACTACAATGGATTTCTACAATGTAATTTAGCGCTTGCAATTAATAACCTCAGTTTGCTTGATCAGAGTATCACCATCTATCCAAATCCAAGTAGTGATATTTTAAATATAAATTTAGGAACGAAACTTTTAGAGAAAGACATTCAAAGTATTTCAATCTATGACCTAAAAGGCAAAGAGATTTTTCATAGTGCTGTATTTAAATCTAGCATTGAAATTAAAAAGTTTAATAGAGGTTCCTATGTAATTAAAATTCAAGTTTCAAATTCAAGTATAACAAAGAAAGTTTTTATAAATTAATAGCGTATTTTTTCATAATTCTGAAACTTTAATTAGCTAAAAAGCCTACAACTATTTTTTTAATTTACTAATGACATTAAAAGAATCCATTCATAAGACCTTAAGAAAACAATTAACATTTCGAATTGATGAAATACAAAATATTTTAGATGATTTACTCTTGTCTGGATCACGCGATGCTAAAAGTTCTGCGGGCGACAAACATGAGACAGGAGTAGCAATGGCTCAATTAGAACAGGAAAAATTGCGGTATCAGATCAATGAATTTCAAAAAATGGGAGAAATAGTTCAAAAGATCAATCCAAGTAAGTCTAACAGCAAAATACATCTTGGAAGCTTGGTTCAAACAGACAAAGGTTGGTTTTATATTTCTGTTGGACTTGGTTCACTTACTTTTAAAGATCAAGTTATTTTTGCAATAAATCCTGAAGCACCTGTTGGAAAAGCACTCATTGGAAAGGTAAAAGGTGAAAGCATTCACTTTAATGGAGTTGAATCTGAGATAATACAAGTTTTATAATAAGACACAGTTTTCGCCTCTTATGAATTGAAAAGCCAAAAAAAACCATAAAAACAGCTTTTAATTTAAAAACTAAAGAAACTTAAAACGAATAGTACAATAAATTCAGCAAAACCCTAACTTTGCAGTACATGATTCAGTTTAAAAAAGTCGCCTTTTATACTTTGGGCTGTAAGTTAAACTTCAGCGAAACATCAACCATTGCTCGTTTATTCGAAGATGCAGGTTTTGCCAAAGTGGAATTTGAAGATACTCCTGATGTGTATATTATTAATACTTGTTCAGTTACTGAGAATGCAGATAAAAAATGCAAGCAACTTGTTAAACGAGCTGGAAAAATAAATCCTGAGGCATATATCGTTATTGTTGGATGTTACGCGCAGTTAAAACCCACTGAGATTGCTTCAATTCTAGGAGTTGATATGGTTTTAGGAGCAAATGAGAAATTCAATATTTTAGAGCACTTAGAAAAGGAAAGCAGTAAGAGACTCGTAGCAAAAGTTGCTTTTGATAATATAAAAGAAACAAAAGAATTTGTCCCCTCCTATTCTTTTGGTGATAGAACGCGCTCTTTTCTCAAGATTCAAGACGGTTGCGATTATTTCTGTAGTTTTTGCACCATTCCTTTAGCTCGTGGAAAGAGTCGAAATGGAAGTATTAAGGAAACTGTAAGTCAAGCCGAAAAAATTGCGGCTACAGATGTAAAAGAAGTTGTCTTAACTGGCGTAAATATTGGAGATTTTGGGCAAGGTGAAAAAGAAAACTTCTATGGACTGATTCAAGAACTTGATGAGATAAAAGACATTGAGCGATTCAGAATTTCATCAATAGAACCAAACTTACTAAGTAATGAAATAATTGATTTTTGCTTGTCGAAATCAAAACGATTTGCTCCGCATTTTCACATTCCACTTCAATCTGGAAGCGATCGTTTGCTAAAACTTATGCGAAGAAAATACGAACGAAAATTATATGCTGAACGTGTAGAAAGAATAAAATCCTTGCGAAAAGATAGCTGCATTGGGGTAGATGTAATTGTTGGATTTCCAGGTGAAAGCGATGAAGATTTCAATGAAACGATTGAATTTATTAAAGATTTAGATGTTTCTTATTTACATGTTTTTACCTATTCTGAAAGGGCAAATACCGGAGCACCTAAGTTAGGCGCTGCAGTACCAATGGAAGTTAGAAGAACACGAAGCAAACAACTACATTTAATCTCCGACAGAAAAAAAAGAAATTTTTATACCGAAAATCTGAACACTGAGCACATAGTTTTGTTTGAACACGAAGAAGATGAAGGATACATGTTTGGGTTTACTGAAAACTACATAAAAGTAAAATTTCCATTTGATGCGAAACTAACGAATACTTTTCAACGTATTCGTTTGACAGAAATTGATAGAGATGGAATCATGAAATGTTCACTCAGTACTGAATTTTAGAATCTTTTAATATGAATACTATTTACATTACACGAAGGGAAACTTTCAATGGAGCTCATAAATTATGGCAGGAAGAATGGTCTGAAGAAAAAAACTGGGAAGTTTTTGGAAAGTGCAGCAATAAAAATTGGCATGGTCACAACTTTCAGCTTTTTGTAACTGTTAAAGGTGTTCCTGATGAAAATACAGGGTTTGTCATGAATTTAAAAACTTTAAGTCAAATATTAAAAGAGAAAGTAATTGAACCCTTAGACCACAAAAACCTAAATTTAGATGTTCCATTCTTTAAAGGGAAAATGGCATCAACTGAAAATTTAGCAATTGCAATTTGGGATGAAATTTATGACATAATCGCCAAAAATGGAGGTGAATTAGCAAAAATAAAGCTCGTTGAAACTGAAAACAACTACGTCAACTATTATGGTGGAAAAGAACCATTTTAGAATAATAAATTAATTAAAAAACTATTTTTAGAAAAGTAAAATGGAAAAAGAATACAAGTCAATCATAGAACAACTTGGAGAAAATGCTAATAGAGAAGGTTTATTAAAAACACCGGAACGTGTAGCAAAATCAATGAAATTTTTAACAAGTGGTTACAACATAAATCCAGATGATTTAATAAATCAAGCTATTTTTCACGAAGAATATTCCGAAATGGTTTTAGTGAAAAATATAGATATTTATTCGCTTTGTGAACATCATATGCTTCCTTTTTTTGGGAAAGCGCATGTAGCATACATTCCAAATGGTAAAATTGTTGGCTTGAGTAAAATTCCACGCGTTATTGATGCGTATTCTCGTAGACTGCAAGTTCAAGAACGCCTAACAATTGAAATTAGGGATTGTATTCAAAGAACATTAGAGCCAAAAGGTGTTGCCGTAGTAATTGAATGTTGCCACATGTGTATGCAAATGAGAGGCGTGCAAAAACAAAATGCGCAAACAACAACAAGTGCATTTACAGGATTATTTTTATCAAATGATTCCACAAGAAAAGAATTTATTAATTTAGTGCAAACAAAACTACATTAACCATGAATCAAGGACTAGAAAATCAAAGCAGTTTATCAGCGGATTTAGCAAGAGACTTTTTCCGAAATGTTTATACCTATATGTTTGGAGCACTAGGTATTTCAGGAATTCTTGCTTATACGGTAGGGACAAATACAGATTATTTCACGACTTTGTTTATAAGTGCTGAAGGTGGAATTTCCCCAATTTTTTGGGTTATCGCATTTGCACCAGTAGGAATTGGATTATTAATTCAATGGGGATACAATCGCTTATCAATGGGTCTTTTACTCGCACTTTTTATTCTGTATTCTGGTCTAATGGGTTTAAGTTTATCTACAATTTTTCTAGTGTACAATATTGCTTCAATCGCATCAACATTCTTTGTTGCAGCTGGTGCTTTTGCTGGAATGGCCATTTTAGGTTATACAACAAAAACAGATTTA